>DKCO01000006.1 GCA_002452215.1 Spirochaetales bacterium UBA6872 | reverse complement strand
ATTCAAATAATGACAATATTCTTTTCCAGACCGCCTATCATGGCTCGCCATACGGCTTTGATGAATTCAGCACGGATAAGGTCAACTCTGGAGAGGGTAGCCAACACTATGGGTGGGGAATCTATCTCACGTCATCGCAGTCCATTGCAACCGATTATGCCGAAAGGCTTGGCAGAGACAAAGAGTCAGTAGAAGAGGATATCGAATTCTATAGCAAGAGGCTTGATGAAAGTAGAAAAGAGAAAAAAGAAAAGATTGCAGAGCTTGAGAGAAGGAAGACCGAGGAATACTGGGATAACAATGAGCAATACCAAGCGATGCTAAGAGGAGTTGCAAAGATCCCAGCATTCAAGAAGCGCATGTATAACGATACTTATGGCGCTGGGAACTGGACACAGCAGAGCATTGCCGCGAAATGGAAGCAAGATGCATTCAACGATACACCAGAAAAGAATACAGGCATCAAGGTAGTGGATGGTCGCATAGAAGAGTACGAGAGGTTGATTTCTGACCTTCAGAAAGCCCACGCAGATGGGCATCATGTCTATACTGTTGATATCCCGAACAGAACTTACATCTATTGGGACAAGCCTGTATCGGATTCGATGATGGATAAGATATGGAAGAATCTCAAAACCAAGGGAATAATAGACAATGAGACAGAGGAATGGGAGCAGAGCGACTTCTATGCAGAGGGCGTCAAGGGCGAGAATCTCTATATATACCTTGAGAAGCTCTTCAACAGCGACAAGAAGGCATCGATGTTCCTTGATTCCATAGGAATAAAGGGCATCAACTATCCAACGGATTCCCAGAGTGGCAAAAAGAGCAGGGACAGGAACTATGTTATCTTCAATGCCAAGAACATCATCATCGAGGACCATATCAGATTCCAGGATAAATACGAGGATTCCGGATTTGATATGCTCGATAGCATAGAGACGGAAGAGGATGCCAGCGATGCGATAGAAAGGCTTTCCGTAAGCGATGAGGAGATAAAAGCTGCTTTCCCTGATTACAACAGCTTTGATTCAGAGCTCTCCGATGATTGGGATCCAAACATCTATTATGGCGAGGAAGTCGAAGATCCAATCGATTACGAGAATATGCTTTCCAATGAATCAAAGAAGACAGATGTCGAGAAGACTTCTTCTTCAATCGAAAGCATAGAGAATTCTACAGAATCTGATGAGATTGTTGTCAATGCTCAGCAGATGGATATGGAATGGAGGGATTTTGCCGAGGCAAACAAGCCCGATATTGCCTATGATGGCACAGAAGAGGAGAAGGACAGGACTTTTGTCGAGGCCATAAAGAATCCAAAGACCATGAGGCAGTATCTGGGAATAATCGGGGAAGCTATCATGCTCGATACTCCGACTCTCAATGCCTATTACGAGGAGGAATACAACAAGACCTATCACAGATACCAAAGGATAAGGCAGGTTTATCCTTTTACTGACGAGGAATACAGGGTTGGCTTGCAGAATAGGGTGTTAAGACAAGTTACTAATGCGGATGTGAGGAAGGCTGCCAAGTATGCGGTTGAGAATGCGCCTTATCCCAAGACCACAGGCCTTGAGAGGAAGGCCTTCAAAGAGCTTTCCAAGAATGCAAGATTCTACAGGAACGTTCTAGCGCCTCTAGTCAACGACAAGGGCATGCTTCCGTCAACGCTCATCGAATCTAAGAGAAGCTTGGATTTGCCATCAAGGGAGAAGCTTGATCTTCTTTCCGTATCCGAACTGGCTGATATCGCAAGGAGAATCAATCGCGATGATCTTGTCGAGAAGATTCAGAACGGCACTTTGAAGTTCGGAGGAGATATAGACGACAAGGAAGCAAAAGCCATCCAAGAAGCTATACGATACCAAAATGACAAGATTGCCGAGACAGAGAAGGATATGAAGAATCTCCAAGACAGCAAGGAAAGCCTTGAGAACAGCCTATCGGAAATCAGCAAGAAGCTAGAGCAAAGGGATGGAATAATATCAAGTGCCTATTCAATCCTTGACACATTCAGGAATTCAATTATTGGCGACAAGGATAATGGAATCAAGAATAAGCTTGGCTCAAGGTATGCCGAGCTATGGGGAGTCCTCAACAATCTCAATGACGAGGAATCCTACCAGAGGAATGCAACCGCAAAAGGCTCCAGATCAAAGGGCAAGGCATTAGGAGCAAAGCTGGGAACAGCCAACTACATGAGGGATATGAAGGCATTGTATCCAGATCTCTTTGTCTCATCTGTCGATGACAGGGAGCTCTATTGGACCGAAGGAAAATCCACAAAGGACAATGAAGAGATAAGGCATAACATCGAGGCAAGAAAGGCTTCTACCGAATCCGAGATGAAGGATGTAAGGGCGAAGATGCTTGATGCCACAGTCAGAAATCTTATGTTGAATGGCAATGATGTGAACAAGGCCCTGAACCAAATCAAAGGTTCAATAGAGGGTTTGGCTCCTGTCATCGATAAAAGAGAGCTTGGAATATACAAGGCAAGGATTACAAAGCTTATTGACAAGAACCAACGGACATATGAAAAAGTAAAAGCCCTCAACAAGGCTATCAGAAGCAAGAGCAAAGAGAACCAGCATCTTCTGAAAGCTATCGATGATCTCAGAGCAAGGCTAGGCGAAGAGAGCAAGGAGAACACAGAACATAGAAACGAAATCAAAAGGCTTGAATCAAGGCTTGGAACAGCAACCAAGAGAATCGATGAGATGAGGATAAAATACAGTGACAGCATCAAGGCTTTGAAGAATGATGTGCGAGCAAAGAAACAGAAAGAGAGGGAATACAGGCGAATCAGGCATCAAAAGGAAAGCATTGCCAAGGCAATCATGAGGCCAGTCAACCTGAATTCAATTGACTATGATACATCTGCGGAAGCCATCATGGCCATCCAAGCGCTCATCGACCCAACTTTCAGAAGGGAATGGGTTTATGATATCAAAGAAGATCCTCAGCAGGATCCTGGCTATTCCACTATGACGGTGGATGAGGCCAAGGATTACTTTAACCATCTCGATGATGCCCAGAGGCTGGATCTTATGCAATATATGAGTCCTGAGCTTATTGATAGGCTAACAGAACAGAAGCGTCCCTTGAATGACTGGACGATCGACGAACTTGAACAGCTGGCCAAGCAGGTTACGGATTTAAGGCAGAAGGGAAAGGAGGTCCTTGTCGCGAAGAAAGAGGCAGAGAAGCAAATGCGCTATTCTATCCAGAGATCCATCATCAACGCCCTTTCGGAAAAAGGGAGAACCAAGGATTCTCTTCCGGGATCTGCAAACAGGCTTGCCGAGGGTAGAGCCTTCAAATCCAAACTCGAGAAAGGGCTCTATTCCACATTCAGGATGCAAGAGCTTGCACAGCTCATCGATGGAGGGTTTGGGAAGAAAGGCTATGCATATAAGCTCCTAGTCGATGAGAAAAGATACCATCAAGGCAGAGAACAGATGGCTATCGAGAAGAGGACCGATACCGTCAAGCCGTACTTGACAGAGAAGAATCTAGACGAGATGGCCCAAACTGTTGCCGTGGATCTTGGTGGCAAGATTGCTGATTTCACAATAGATCAGCTGGCTTACGTATTTCTGTCTCAATATGATGAATCAAACAGGAATGCTGTAGCTTATGGAGCTTTGCTGTCCGAGGAAGAGAAGGGTACCAATATCGGAAAGACAGTGGATTTCAGATCTGGCCAAATACTCAATGAGTATCTTATGGATTCCATAAATCTGATAAGGGATGACAACGAGCTTGAGGCAATCGGTGAAGCAAGGTACAAAAAACTTCTGGCTGTTGCCAAGAGAGAGCTTGAGGATAGAGGCCTCATGGACTTAGTAGAGGCAATTGGCGCTGATTTCAACAATCCCGAGAATACAAGAAGGCTCAACAGAGCATCCATAGATACATTCAACAGACCTTTAGATGCCAGGGATTATTATCTTTCAATTCATAGAACGGATCGTTCTGGCGACAACTTCGAGGATGATATAGCCAACAGCCTGTTCAACCTCAACACCAACCAAGTGCAGATGACGCCGGAGAAGGGCTTTCTGGTGCCAAGGGTGGAGATTTCACCAAGAAAGCAGAGGAACATTGACCTTTCATTGCTCAATAACTGGGATAGGGCTGTTGCAGACCAAGAGCATCTTATCGAATTCGCAGGCTATGTAAGGCAATTGAGAAGCATTTTTGAAAGCAATGGGGAGGTTATAAGGTCAATAGACAAGGCGTATTCCAAGGCCCTTGCAAATGAGATAACTCAATATATAAACCTGATTGCCAATCCTCATTTGATGGAGAGGTCAAACAATTCGCTTGCATCCATATTGAGAGGAAGAACAGGTGCTGCATATCTCGGATGGAAGATATCCGGAATCCTTCTCCAAGCCATAACATCGCCGATGCCGGGACTCTCAGAAATAGATCCTGCCCATCTTGCCGGTGCGTATTTCCAGATTGCTCGACATCCAATCGAGAGCATCGACATGATCAATGAGAAGTCTTCCTTCATGAAGAATAGAACAATGAACCAGATAATCGATGAATCATTGAAGAGGCAGAACCAGTGGAATGCTAAGTGGTACACAAAAGCCTTGAACAAGCAAGAGGAGATAGGACAGATAGGGCTTACCCTTGTGGATAGATATGCGGTTGCAGGAAACTGGCTTGCGATGTACCAGAAGGGGCTTAAGGAAAATCTTGATCAGGGCATGGATACCAATCTTGCAGAGGCGGCGGCAGTAAAGAGGGCGGACGATTTCATACACAGGACACAGCCTGAAGGCGATATCACTGAACTTGCAAGCATGTTCAGATCCAAAAATGAGATCGTTAAAGCCGTACTCCAGTTCCAGACATCATTGAATGTGATATGGAACAATCTTGTCCCAAATATCATTGGTTTCAAGAGAAATAAAGAGTTTTCCAAAATAGTCGGAACTATTTTCGGCTATGCTGCGGCTGGAGTAATACTTGGGCTTGTGGCAGATGGTTTTTCAGGGGATGATGATATCAAGAAGAAGCTTCTCAAGGTTGCTTACTGGTCGGTTTCCCAAGAGGCGTCTTCCATCCCATACATAGGAAATTCCATTGAGGGCATCTCCCAGAAGCTCATAACCGGTGAAAGGGATTTCCCTAGCAATGGCGTCATTGTCTACCCAGGAGTGGATAAGATGCTCCAAGCTCTAACATCATATTCCAATAGGGATTGGTGGAAGGGTACTGGAAAGGCATTGGAGGCAGTAGGCCTGTTCTCTGGTCTTCCTGTATCGGGGATCAAACAGGCATTCAGAGCATTGACAGGGGAGCCTGAGGCTCTCCTTGGAAGATAAATAAGAAATAAGGTGGCAATAATCTATGATCAGCAATAAGATCAACAAGCAGATTTATTCTATAGAAGGCATATCAAAGCCTTTGGCTTCAGGCTACGAGATTACTTTTCAGTACCCAAGCAAGGATACTATTAAGGTAATGCTTACAGGGAATACCGTCGATACGTTAGTGGAATCCAGCAATTATACAATCGATGAAACCGGTGTGAGCCCAAAGGTGGTATTCAAAACCAACTATGTCTTCCCTGAGGGGCAGATGTACTTGACAATAATCAGGGAGCTGGAACCTGACCAGCTTGTCGATCTTAGAAACGGAAATACAATAGACGCAGAAGTTTTGGAAGGTGCTCTTGATAAGCTTACAGAATTAATCCAGCAGCATGATGAGAAATTGCTTAGAGCGATGCTATCTTCTGTATCTGATACTACACAGTTGGTTATGCCAGATTCCAAATCGAGAGCCAATATGCTTCTCGGCTTTGATGAGAAAGGAGAAATAAAGCCAGTTCTTACATCTCTCATCAATGAACAGCTGGAGGAGGCTATTAAGGCAAGCGATACCATATTTGGCTATTTCAATTCTGCAAAAACAGATTCCGAGCTTGCTAGGGAATGGGCTAGCAAGTTAGATGGACCCGTAGAGAATACCGACTACTCGTCAAAATATTATGCATTGGAATCCAAACAAGTGAAAGATGCAGTCGATACAGCAAAAGACCATATAGATAGCCAGAAGCAATCCGTAGACCAAGCTGAGGAAAGAATCACTGCCAAAGAGTCATCTTTCAACAACAACTACAAAGAGAAGCTTGAAGCGTTCAATGACAATTCCTCAACCAAGACCAGTGAATTCAATATGCTTGTCGATAGCTCAAAGTCGGCTATTTCATCACAACAGGAATCATCGGTCAAATCCATCACCGACGAAGGCACGAAGCAGATTGGGCTGATTGATGCAATCAAGGAGCAGATAGACGCTACGGCATCCACAGTGGCAACCAATGCGACCAGTGCGCAAGATAGCGCAACGCGTGCCAACGAGTACATGGCATCGGCTAAGACCTACTCCGAGACAGCGACCGAGAAGGCAGGAGTTGCAACGACAAAGGCTACAGAGGCATCCTCGTCCGCTACCTCCGCATCGGCATCCGCAAAGACAGCTGAGCGCTTTGCGAAGGGCACTGAGGACGGCACAGCTGTCACATCAGGCGATGGCTTCGAGGACAACGCAAAGTACTACAAGGAACTTGCCAAGGGCTACGCGGAGTCGATAGACGTCAGCCAGTTCGCGACCAAGGCTACGACATTGGCAGGCTATGGGATAACCGATGGAGCGACAAAGACAGAGGTCAACAATATCTCAAGCTCAGTAGCGCCGTTGCTATACAACAACGCGGGAGCACACAACGCTATCTACCGAGGCAAGAGCCTAGGCTCAACGGTTACCGATGCGCAATGGACTGCAATCGGAGCCGGCACTTTCGATGGTTTGTACATTGGTGACTATTGGACAATAGGCAATATCACTTATCGTATTGCCGCGTTCGACTATTACTACAAGGCTGGTGATACATCATGCGAGACCCATCATGTGACTCTAGTTCCAGACACTAGCATGTACAACCATGTGATGAACGATACAGATGTCGCAACGGGTGCATACGTTGGCTCCAAGATGTACAAGGAGGGGCTAGCGCAGGCAAAGACAACAATAAGCAATGCGTTTGGCTCTGCGCATATCCTTACGCATCGGCAATATCTCAAGAACGCCATTACGGGACAATATGAGTCTGGTGGTAGCTGGTATGACAGCACCGTGGAGCTGATGACGGAGCAGAACGTGTATGGTGGCAAGATTTTCGCCAATCATATGAATGGTGGTAGCTGGGTGGCTCAATATACTATCGACAAGAGCCAGTATCCTCTATTTGCATTTAGGCCCGACATGATCTCGAATAGGCAGTGGTATTGGCTCCGCGATGTTTGTTCCGCGTCTACCTTCTGCAGTGTCTACCTCGATGGCAAGGCGTCCGACAACAACGCGTCGCGCGAGGCCGGTGTTCGTCCCGCTTTCTCTATCAAAGCTTAATCTGGAATCTGCACCCCTTGTAGGGTGCAATGGAGGTAATAGGAATGTCTGTATTGAAGAGCAAGCGCAAGGCGTCCCAGTTTGAGGTATTCCATCACATGTATAAGATGCGAAGAGCTATCACGGAACTTCTCTTGAGGGATTTCGGATACAACAGTGAAAAGGGAGACAAGCGTCTAGCAAGGATGTTCGGAGGCAGGGATTGCACAGAGCTGTCGGAAGACGAGCGAAAGCGCTATGATCGCCTAAAACAAAGGCATGCATCTTTCGATGATTGGTTTATCTATGACGAAAGGCAGGTAATCGTAGACTGTCTGCGTGAAATAACCAAAGAGGTCTTCATTGCAAACAGCATCTATCCAACCTGCTATGAGGAGCTTGTACAGCGCAGGCTCCATCAAGACGAAGCCGTCGGCCAGTGCTATCGCTTGATGCAGGAATTGCAATATGCGATTGAAACATTGCCTGTTGATGTGAACTCTTATCTTCGGTTCGCTGAAATGATACAGACGGAGATCAACTTGATTAAAGGTTGGAGGAAAGCAGATAATAAATTCAAAGGGGCAATCTCTAATTCCGCGTCTAACTTCTGCAATGTCAACAACAATGGCAATGCGAACAACAACAACGCGTCAAACGAGGCCGGTGTTCGTCCCGATTTCGATTCCGCAGATGATAGCCATTCGAGCGTTCTGCGGACAGAGAAAGGAGGGGTTGTCCTTCCGTATGGTAAATGCTAAACACGATACCGCTTCTTACGAGAACTGCGGTTGCCAACGTGAATTATTTGATGGGAATTTGCTCTATGAGAGTTTTCTGAGAGCCAAGCAAGGTAGCGATTGGAAGCCACAGGTGCAGAGATTCGAAATGGAGTATCTGATTGGGCTGGTAGACTTGCAGAAAGAGCTTGAGAGTGGCGATTACAAATTCCAGCCCAGTGTCGAGTTCACCCTGCGCGAAAGAGGGAAAGAACGGCGCATCACTGGGGAGCAGATCCGTGACAGGATATCGAAGCATGCATTGTGCGATGAGATACTTACGCCTGCTGTAAGGAAGTATTTGATCTATGACAATGGCGCAAGCGTCAAGGGCAGAGGGATAGGCTTTACCCGAAAGCGATTGCTGGTACACTTGCGAAAGTACTACCAGAGGCATCGAAGCAATGAAGGCTATATCCTGCTGGTCGACTTCTCGAAGTATTACGACAATATACGGCATGACCGCCTGATGGAGCAATTCAGGAAGTATATAGCAGATGAACGGGCCTTAGGTTTTCTGCAAAGGATTATTGACCGTTCAAAGGTGGATGTATCGTACATGAGCGATGAGGAATACGCAGTATGCATGGACGTGGTGTTCAATTCGCTGGAATACCAGATGGTGGACAAGTCGCTATTGACCGGCAAGAAGTACATGCACAAGCGCTTGAATATCGGGGATCAGGTTGCACAGGTAGCTGGGATTGTCTATCCGATACCGATTGACAATTACGTCAAGATCGTGAAGGGAGTGAAGTTCTATGGACGGTACATGGATGACAGCTATGCTATCCATGAGAGCAAGGAGTTCCTCGAGGAATTGCTTCAGGGGATAATCGCTGTCGCAAAGGATCTGGGCATTGCAGTAAATACCCGCAAGACACGGATATGCAAGCTTTCAAGCATGTGGCGGTTCCTGCAGATCCAGTATTCGCTTGCAGAGACAGGGCGGGTCATTCAGAAGATCAATCCCAAGAGGCTGACTGCTATGAGGAGGAAGATGAAGAAGCTTGTCCGCAAGCTACCCGAAAAGGACTTTGACAACCTCTTCAAATCCTGGTTCCAGAACCACTACCGCATAATGAGTAAACATCAAAGAGCAAACATGAACTCTTTGTACGAAAAATTGAAGGAGGAGGGTTATAGTAATGTACACAATCACTCTACATGATGGCACAAGGCTTGAGAATCTGGAGCTGAACGGCAACAACTACATTGCCGAAGGGGTCATAGATGACTCTGTGTTTGAAGACAATCTAGCGACTGTAGCCATCAACGATGGGACTGACACGCAGAACTACGTGGATATGTTCCTCGTGTGCAACCGCGTTGAAGACGGACGATCCTGGATTGTTCTTGCCGAGAAGTCCGAGCAACAAAAGGCAGAGGAAGCCATGAATCGCACGATCGAAGAACTTCGCCAGGCAATGGCTATCCTGCTGACAGGGAAGGAGGTGTAAAAATGGCAGATATGATGAAGGCAGCCATAGAGATGAGAAGAGCATTGCAGATGTTCGCGCTTACGTTGGATGTGGATACCCAGCTTGATAGAATACTTGAGATACCTTCTGTATTCCCTGCTTATGAAGTCGGCAGAGCATACGCTACGAAGGATGTATTCAGCTATGGCGTCAACTCTGTAGGCGATCCACAACTTTATCAGGTGCTTCAAGATCATACAAGCGCAGAGCAATGGACGCCCGACACAGCAAGCAGTCTATACAAGAAGATTGGCGTAACGGAAGAAGGCTATCCTGAATGGGTCCAGCCCATTGGAGCAACAGACGCCTACAAGAAGGGTGATGTTGTGAGCTACAATGGCAAGCTGTATCGTTCTGCCATCGACAACAACGTCTGGAGCCCAGATGCTTATCCTAATGCTTGGGAGGGATTATGAATATAATCCGCTCTATCCTTGCTATTGTCCTTGTACTGCTTATTATTGTGTTGTTCGCATTGGTTGTGATTATGCTTGTCGACTCATACGGCTTGAAGACGAACATAGAGCTCTACGGCATCGTTGACGGATTCTGGGCATCGGTCAAGAGCGTGCTTAGATTCGATGTAGCGATGGAATAATATAAATTCCAAAGTATGGAACTTATAGCACGATTTTTACATATCTTATGACAACTACGACGTTGTTAGTTCTCATTTTTTGAACTTATGGATGTCAATAAAAAATACCGCAACTCTGCAAAGCCACGGTATCCTGGGTTCGTTTTATGCCGAAACCTACCCTTATGTTTATTCTACAATATTTCCGTTTTCCAAACAATAGGTTGGAATATTTTGCAATACGTTTTGTCTATTCCGGGAAAGTAACGGCGTAGCTTTCAGTCTCTTCTGATATGGATTAATCTTTAGTTGGTCAGTCGGAAAGAAGGTTTATTGGATATGTGGACAATACTGTTTAATAAGGGAATCCTTACCGTTGCAGTCGTCCTCGCAATCATTGGTTCAACAATCAAGTATCGTACAGGCACCAACAATGAGTTGATATGCCTAGTTCTCACGATATTGGGAATATTGATCTGGTCAATCGTAGGTCTTGTATCGTCATGGGACGATGGAATCCTCTTTATTCTATGGGATTTTGGTATAAAGAGGGGAATTCTGTCTTCTGGGATAGCTGTCTTTGCTTGGGACTTGTTCCATGGTACTGCGAAAGGTTGCTCATGCAAGCATAAGGATTCTGCTAAAAGGGAAAAAGAAGGAGATCTGATATGATTTTTACTTTTTTAAAAAATGCCATGTCGCTAGGGATAGTGATAGCATTGTGGATCATTTACTCATTAGGGTACCTGCCATTTGCTCAGGCATTGGATGTGCTCACTGTTGTTGTGTTTGTGACAGTCCTTGCCTTGGCGATAGAGGATATCTCTACTAAGGTTCTATCTAATAGGAAGCTTATCACTTGGCAATACGTGGTACTTATGGCATTTGTTTTGACATGCGATTTCCTATGGATGTTTCTAGCCTCCTGTGCAACATTTCTTCAACTGTTCGTCAGGCTTGCATTGCTTTCAGTCGCATGTGCTGGAACATTTGCATGGGGATGGTTTGCTTATCGCATATCTGTGATGACAGATACCGAGAGAATGGTTTTTATCAAGACTGTGGCTTACAGGAAACTTGTGAAGAAGTTTCCAAAGATGGATGATGCGGAAGTCAGGGAGGCTTTGGAAAAGACTTTGTTTTGCCACCTGCAAGGCGATAGCCTGGAGGGCAGTCTGCTGGTCAGCGAGCCTTTCACTCCTGGATATGAGACATACAGGGAACTGGCTTCAGCAGACAGCGTTGCAGACAATGGAACTGGTATATCGCTCATTAATGGCTATATTGGTAGGCTGATTGCTAATCGAAAGAAGAAGGAGAAGAATTAATGTGTGGAAAAAGATCAAGAAATGGCTTAGGAACTTGGGACAGGCCTTGCAAAGTCCTCCTGGCAAGTTTGTGTGTGCTCTGCTTGGCTCTGCAATCGTTGGCGGCTTGGCCTACAAAATCGGCAAAGACCGAGGAATCGATTCAGCAAGAACCGATTTCAACGGCAAAAGAGATCCTGATACAGCAGGAATCGGAAGTGGAGCAACCGTCTCCAACCGGCTCACCCAAGATGCTATCAACAGATTACAGCACGATCAACTCGAAAGAATTAATGCAGCGAGTTGTCGACTTGCAGAACAGCTTGGAAAGCTCGAAGAAAGTCACGGTGGAGATTAAGGACACTGTCGCGGAGCTTGCTTCCGCATTCCAAGCCTACACGGAGCTGGAACAGGTGGAAGATGCTCTTGCCAAGGAGAATTCTGCTAAGCTTGATAGGATGGCAGCATCGAATGTTGATTATGCGAACAGGAATGTGGAGCTAGAGACAGAGAAGGAAATCCTAGAGAATGCCCTCAAAAAGGAACAATCAACAAAGATGTTCACGAATATAGGCCTTGTTGTTGGATTCCAAGACAAGACTCCTGTCTATGGAGCTTCCGCCCAAGTTGGTGTAAGACTTGGGAAAGGGCTTACCCTTGCTGTCGGTGGACAGTATATGTTCGGAACATTCACGAATGCAAAGTTCGAAAGCGATATAGATCGTATGGCATTTACCGGCTCCGTTGGATGGGAATGGTAGAGTCTACAGCTCGGCTTTCTCATTAAAAGTAGAATCAGTTGTTCGCTTTTCACGGACAACTGATTTTTTGAGATTGCATCTAGCATGTTTTTTGGATAGCACCATCTTCTGGTATGGGAAACATGATATCGATATTGTCAGCTACCGACTTTAGTTTCATTGCTTGGAGATGTGTATATCTTTGCTGCATATCTATCAGGGCTTGATGTTGCCATGCGAGATAGTATGCCGTCATCACTGGTGATACGTCATTTGCCAGGAGGTTCGTGTTGAGAGAATGCCTTAGGATATGGGCTGTGACCTTCTCCCATGTTTCTCTTTCCTCTGGGAAAATCGATATGGCTATGTTTTTTGTTCTTTTGAAGGATTCGACAGCCCAGTAGCGTCCCTTGTCGAAATACCTGCCATTCTCGGCAGGGGTAAGGAACGACAATGTCCAAAGAGCAATTCGTGGAAGAGGTATGACTCTTACTATGTCCCATTTTGGAAGTCCTATATCATCTTTGTTGTTGCTTTTTATTGCGCTGTCCAATGTATAGACTCCATTGTGTATCTTGTTTGCATTGATCGCGAGGACTTCGGATCTTCTCATCCCTGTTGTTGCCAAGAGTGTATAGAAGGCCCAATCCTCAATGTCAAGGAATCTGTCTTTTGCGCATATAAGCTTGTATATGATCTCGAAGTCCACGGCACTGCGTCTTTTTTCCTTATAGGCTATATCCTTCAAGTCTTTGGCGGGAGAGATATCTATGATGCCATCCTCATGGGCTTGCGAAAACATTGTCTTGAGCAATGTGAACTTGATTTGAGCTCCTCTTGTATGGCCTTTTTTCGCAACTATGATTCCTTTGAGGACTTTAAGCTGGTAAGCCCTAATCTCGGCGACATCCATATCGAGGATGTTCTTGGCCTCTTCATTGAAAGCCTGCAACATCCATTTGCTATGGCTTGCAACTGCGAATGCGTATTCTTTCCCGTATTTTGAGCCGTCATCCTGCGCCTGCTTGAACCGAGGATTTGTATCTGGATCGGAATACAGCGTAATCATTGCCTTTAATGTCAATCCAGAGATCCATTGCTCATGGCTTTTATAGCCATAGTTGAGTTTCATCAGCTCAATCTTTGCGTATTCAAACGCTTCGTCATAATCCGACATGCCTGTTGATTTTCTGATGACTTTTCCTGTGATGGGATTCTTCAGCCTTACAAACCAATATGGGCTGTCTTTCCTCTGGTAAACGAGTGGATGGTTGTTTGTTTTTGCCATTTGCTACCGTCCTTTTTTTTGTGCTCAATAAGCACACTTTTACGGTGAAGCTTGGTAATGAAAGTGT
This sequence comes from Spirochaetales bacterium UBA6872, assembly GCA_002452215.1. GTDB lineage: Bacteria > Spirochaetota > Spirochaetia > Sphaerochaetales > Sphaerochaetaceae > Ornithospirochaeta. The sequence continues at coordinate 21,831 of DKCO01000006.1, read as the reverse complement.
TATAATTTTTTCCAACACAAAGAAATGATAACATATGTAACAAACATTGCAAAGTGCTATGGTCTCATTAAATTCACTTGCAAATACGAATATATTAGTTACAATTCGCCACAATTTCAACCGTCTCAGGCATTTCAAAGAGCAATTTATGCTATATCCAACACGTTTGAGCACACTATGCTTGTTAGCATTTTATCTATTTAGTATGTGCTTTAACTCCTTATTGAAATCATTATTTGATTTCTTAATATTGTTTCAATTTCGTAGATGTCTGATCGCACTAAATAAAGAGATGGATGCTTTACAAGCAAAGATTCAGTTCCTATTCTTTTCAATATGTATGGTGGAAAAAGAGCTTTATGCTTAATAGAGGGTAAAATCGTTCATGGAAAGGGACTAGGGCGGTTCTTGGGTATTCCTACTGCAAATGTTGAAGCAAATGATAAATTGCTATCCATTGAAGATGGCGTCTATACCACTAAAGTTTTTATTTTGGGCGATGAATACAATGGCGTTGTAAATATCGGAAGACGTCCGACTGTCGATAATCTCAAGACGATAACAATAGAAGTCAACATAATTGATTTCAACAAAGATATATATGGCCAGGAAATTTTGTTGGAACTTATAGAGAAAATAAGAGAGATATCGAAATTCAAGGATCTTGATGAGCTTGTTTTGAACATCAGGAGGGATCTTCTTTTTGCAATCGACAAGAAAGCTATATTGCCAGATGGTGTTACCATGGAGGCAGAGTCAAATTCCATAGTGTTTTCGAATAAGAGAATAATGTTTTCTCCTTCAGCATTTAGCTTGTTATTCCTTCTATTTCTAAATCCAAGTTGCAAATATTCACTAATATCCCTATATATCGCTGTTTATCATAAGAAACCAGATGGAGAGGATATGTTTCTGTCGCTAAAAGAACTCATAAGAGATACCAATTCGGTTCTGCTTGAAAATGGCATACGCTATGCAATAGAGCAAAAAGATGGATTTTATTGCATAAGGAAGATTTGATGATATCTTTGCCTTGGACTATGTGTAAAAAACAATGATTGGTGTATTATCTTAGCATCATGGATGATGTAAGAAAAGAAATCGAAGATCTTTCCGCTAAGTTGACTAAGTACCAAGATGCATATTACAAGGATGGAATATCATTGGTTCCCGATAGCGAATACGATGGACTTTGGGACAAGCTCAAGGATCTTGAGGATAAATACCCTGAATATGCTTTACCTGATTCGCCAACAAAGAGAGTTGGTTCAGACCTTACAAATGAATTTCCAGAGGTGAGGCACACGATTCCAGTGCTTTCTTTGGACAAGGCTTATTCAAGGCAAGAGGTGCTATCATTTTTTTCAAAGTCAATAGAGAAGGAAGGTGGTGAGCTTTCATTCGTAGCAGAAGAAAAGATAGATGGTATATCAATGGTTCTTTACTATGAAGATGGACTTCTAGCAAGAGCTGTCACAAGAGGAAACGGAGAGATAGGCAATGATGTTACAAATAACATCAAGACTATTAAGAGCGTTCCATTGAAGCTTGCTGAAGCAATCGATATAGCTGTTAGAGGCGAGGTTTATCTTGCTAAAGCAGATTTCGATAGGCTTAACATGGAACTCGATGAATCAGAGAGGGCTGCCAATCCAAGAAATCTGGCCGCTGGTGCTGTAAGACGTCAAAAATCAAGTGAAACAGCCCGAATACCACTTAATATGTTTTGCTATGAAGGTTTTTGGGCCAATAAAGATGACATGCCAAAGGATCATTTGCATATCCTTGCAAAACTTAAATCACTTGGCTTTAGAATCGATTCCCATCTGGCTTTTTTTGACAAAACACAATCAGATGCCGAGAAAAAGCTATCTGATGCAAATCTTGAAGGGAAAGCATATGCTTTTGACCAATTGGAAGATTATCTGAAATTCAAAACAGAGGAACGTCCTAATTTGAGCTATGACATAGATGGCCTTGTATTCAAGGTCAATGAGATAGCGGCACGTGAACGTTTCGGATATACAGAACATCACCCAAGATGGGCAATTGCATATAAATTTGAGGCCCCACAAGCACTTGCTATTTTGAAAGGCATAACTTGCCAAGTTGGGAGAACTGGGAGAATAACTCCGGTCGCTGAGCTTACTCCTACAAAGTTGGGAGGCTCTACTATATCAAGAGCAACGCTTCATAACCAAGAGTATATAGATGAGCTTGAACTCGCAATTGGTGATACTGTCTCCATAACAAAAAGAGGAGATGTTATACCAGCAGTTGAAGAAGTTGTTGAGAAAAACAACAGTGGCAACACTACATACAAAATGCCTGAGACATGTCCTACTTGCCATACTCCTTTGAAAAGGAATGGCGCTCATGAATTCTGTCCAAACTATGACTGTCCAGATCAAGTTAAGGGGCGTATTTCATATTTTGCAGGTCGCGACCAAATGGACATAGAGACACTAGGGCCAAAGACAGTTGAAGTTTTGTACAACGAAGGTCTCTTGAAATCGATAGAGGACATATACAGTGCAAATTATGACAGCTTGATTGGCAAGCCTGGCATTGGTTTGAGAACGATAGAGCTTTTGAAAAAAGGGATAAAAGAATCTATTGATAAGCCATTTAAAGTCGTACTTGCATCATTAGGTATTCCTGAAATTGCAGGAAAGAATGCTTCAGCTTTGGTAGATGCTGGTTTTGACTCGTTTTCAAAATTCATAGATGCATCTGAAAAGGGCGATATATCTGTCTATACACGTTATAAAGGGATAGGTGAAAGCACAGCAAGGATCCTCATAGATGCATTTAAAGATGAGAGGCTGAAAACAACTATTGCATCCCTTGGTTCGCATGGCATCCATACTAGCACCGCATTGGATCAAAAAGATGAGCATTTGGATGATACTTTCTCAGGTCAAGTATGGGTTGCAACAGGATCTTTCGAAAACTTCAATCCTCGCTCAAAAGCTTTGCAAGAGATCGAGAAAAGAGGTGGGCGAACAGCTCAAAGTGTAACAAGTAAAACAACTCATCTTCTTGCTGGCAAGGGCGGAGGATCGAAGCGAAGCGAGGCTGAGCGATTAGGTGTTAAGATAGTTTCCGAGGAAGAGTTCATGAAGCTTCTCGGAAAAGAAGATGGAGAAAAGGATAAGGATATTGACCCTCAAGGTCAGCTTTTCTAAATTCGATATTCTATAATATTATTGGCTAAGGAGAAGAGATGAACGAACTTGCTATTGAACTCAACAATACTTTAAAGGATTCTGTTGCCTATGATTTTCTTTCAAGCAAAGGGAAAAGATTGTTTTTCCCAAAAGGCATCGTTGCTCAGAGTGCTGAAGCTAGCGCAAAGGCAAAGAGATACAATGCAACTGTAGGTCTTGCAACTGATCACGGTGAACCTTTTTGTCTTTCTGATATCTATGATCAATTTGTTCCCGGTTCTTTTAAGAAAAGCCAGATCTTCAGCTATGCACCAGGTGGAGGAGATAAGGAACTTAGAGCTGTTTGGAAAGAACAGATGGTAGTGAAAAATCCAACTCTCAAAGGCAAGTTGTTCTCAGATCCTCTTGTTACAGCTGGACTTACTCATACTATAAGTACGATTGCAACACTCTTTGTGGATGATGGAGATGAAGTTGTCTGTCCGGATCTTTTCTGGGACAATTACGAATTGATCTTTTGCGATTTGGCAGGGGGAAGCTTGAAGCTTTTCAAGTCATTCAAAGACGGAAAGTTCAATGTGGAAGGAATGAAAAAAGCCTTAATGGAGAGCAAGGGAGATAAGGCAAGAGTAATCTTGAATTTTCCGAACAATCCTACAGGGTTCTCACCATCAAAAGATGAGTCGAAAGCAATAGTGGATGCCATTGTTTCTGTAGCAAATACAGGTAAAAAAATAATGGTGATCACAGATGATGCTTACTTTGGGTTGTTTTATGATAACGATACAGAGAAAGAGTCGCTTTTTTCTTATCTTGTCAACGCTCATGAGAATATATTTGCAATCAAAGGTGATGCTGCAACAAAAGAGGAGATGGTTTGGGGCTTCAGAATTGGTTTCATAACATACGGCTCAAAAGGCTTTACGCCAGATCATCTTGATGCGCTGTCGAAAAAGACATTAGGTGCAATAAGATGCTCTGTATCAAATTGCGACAGACCCGGCCAATCTCTTCTTCTGAAGGCTATAAGGGAAGGAAGAAACTATCAAAAAGACAAGGATTATCTTTTTGATGTCGTTTCAGCGCGCTATATCGAGATCAAGAGGGTGTTAGAGAAGTACAAGGACAGCAAGTTCTTGAAGCCATATCCATTCAACTCTGGTTACTTTATGGCTTTCGATACTCTCGGAAATGATGCAGAAGAGCTTAGATGCTATCTTTTGGAAAAATACCAAGTAGGTGCGATAAACATAATGGGAAAGACTCTTCGATTGGCATATTGTTCAGTAGAGATTGAACAAATCGAGAATCTAGTAGAATTAGTTTATCAAGCATCAGAGGAAATATGGAGCTAAGCACTAAGCTATATTTATTGGATGATAATGGCGATAAGTTCATGGGCATCGGCGTATTGTGGCTTTTGGAAGCAATAGAGGAAAGCTCCTCACTGCGCGAGGCTGCAAAGAAGATGAATTTGTCATACTCAAAAGCGTATGGGATGCTCTCGCATTTGGAAAATAGCCTTGGAAGGCCAATTGTTGAAAGAAAAAAAGGCGGGCAGAGCCGAGAGGGCGTTCAGCTTACTTCCTTTGCAAAAACTTTTGTGGCAATATACAATAAGTTCCAAAACAATGCAAAGATTGGTATGGAACCATATTATAGAGAATTCTTGAAGGATTTTGATCATTTGATGGAGGCAGAGAATGTCAAAGCAGAATGAATTTGATTTTTCTATCGATAGACTAGGAGAGGCGAAGCTCAACTCTCCAATAAGGATGTCAGGTACTATTGGCGACGGAGTTGCTGACTATGTTAAAGACACGGATCAGATTCTATATTCTATAGATGCTGAGACAGTTGATGGTGAAGTTAGGCCAGTTCACACAGATGCAATAGAACTTGCAGGACCAAGAGAGAAGATATACTTCAACCCCTCTCATGTCCATGCAGCAATTTGTACTTGCGGCGGACTTTGCCCTGGTTTGAATAATGTCATTAGAGCTGTTGTAAGGTGTTTTTGGTATCGCTACGGTGTAAGAAGGATATCTGGAATACAATATGGCTATCTTGGGCTTTTGGAAAACTCTCCTTGGCCTCTGATAAGTCTGGATCCAGATATTGTAGATGATATCCAAGAGAAGGGTGGTACGATTTTGGGTTCTGCTCGTGGCGGTGGAAAACAAGTCGAGGAGATAGTTGATTCCCTAGAGCGTTTGAATATAAACATATTGATTACAATTGGCGGTGACGGGACATTGCGTGGCGCTTACGACATTGGTGAAGAGATCAAGAGAAGAGGACTGAAGATTGCTACAATCGGAGTTCCTAAGACAATTGACAATGATTTGTCTTTCATAGATTCTTCATTCGGTTTTGATACAGCTGTTGCACAAGCTGTTCCCTCTGTAAGAGGTGCACATGTTGAAGCAAAAGGGTCTATCAATGGCATAGGGCTTGTAAAAGTAATGGGAAGAGAGTCTGGCTTCATTGCAGCTCATACATCTCTTGCGCAGTCAGATGTTAACTTCTGCTTGATTCCAGAATCTCCTTTTGATCTTGAAGGTCCAAATGGTCTTTTGGAAAACTTGAAGAGAAGGATTCTGGAGCGCGGGCATGCTGTTATCTTGGTTGCTGAGGGAGCTGGACAAGAGTTTGCACCGCCGACGGGAGAGACTGATGCTTCTGGAAACATTAAGTACCATGATATTGGCATATTCCTAAAGAACAGAATCAAATCATATTTTGCAGATCAAGGCATTGCAACCTCTGTCAAGTACATTGACCCGTCTTACATAATTCGCTCTGCTCCAGCTGATAGCTATGATTCAATATATTGTGCTCGTCTTGGTGCTCATGCTGTTCATGCAGCAATGGCTGGAAAGACACAATGCATTGCATCAAGAGTCAATAACCAGTATGTATACCTTCCAATAAAGGTTGCTGTTTCAAGACGAAGCCATGTTGATATCGAGGGGTCTCTTTGGAGAGATGTCTTGGAGAATACAAGACAACCATTCTCGATGAAGAATTGACGACAAGCAGGAGGGCGAAAAACCCTCCTGTTTTAAATTTGACGTCATATGTTTCTCAACATTTTGGGAAGTGTTTCAGATAAAAATAGCTCCCATATAGAGTTATCGAGATTTTTTTAGAAAAAAGTGTGTTACGTCACATCTATTTTTCGAGCTTTTTTATTTATCGGAAGAATTCATTTGTATTCATATTTGAAAAAGCTGAATGCATGTCATACATCGCTCATGTGAGTTGAATAATGATTGATGAAATGAGTGATGCATGCTATAAGGTACTCATGGAAAACAAATAGCCACCTTTTCAAATTACGAACAAAATCATTGATTATGTTGCAGAAATTTCAGAGCTGGTCTGTAGGCTTTTCGCTTACAATCATCTTTCAAGCAATCCAAATCTGCGTCGCATCAACCGCATCTGCACCATCTATGGATCTCTTGCCATTGAGCATGGCACTTTGAGCTTAGATCAAGTCACAGCTGTTTTGAATAGCAAGCATGTTCTGGCTCCGCCCAAAGATACTGCCGAGGTAAAAAACGCTTATGAAATTTACGAGCGCTTAGACGAGCTTGACCCATACTCAGTTGAAGATCTACTGACAGATAGGTCAAAGATCAAGTCGCTTTAGAGTATGCTCAGCTTTGGATGAGAAACAGAATATATAACCATAGATAATTGCATTTTTACGACTCTTTGTTGGAGCGAGTGCAATTATTCTGATGCGTGAACATTATCAAAGAATGCAAGGATCTTATCCATCAATGGTTTTTTTGTAGAATCATAAGAGAGCAATGCATGATGCGTATGCTTCAGTCCATTTCCCATTGTTGTTTCATGGAATTCGGATTTTGTATTTGTTTCGTTTTTTAGTATTTCCATGTTTTTAAATGGCACTGTTTTATCTGTTCTTTCATGGATTGCAATCATAGGGACATCTATTTTGTATAGCTCTTTTCTGATTGCCTTTAAGTTGTACATTAAAGATACGCCTTGCTTTATGAACACGCCTTTATATCCATGCCAATTTTGGTCTCCATCATTGTGGCCCTTGATATATGTACATGGCTTTGCGCCAATTTGGCGGATGAATATTTTCATGATTCGTGCAATGTACCCAAGAGGGTTTGTGACTATTTTGTCTCTAAGGAGAGAGTTGTATACAACCGGAGCAGAGATTACAGCAATTGCATCCATGTCTCCATTTGTCTGGGCAAGCTTTAGAGTCATCGCTCCTCCCATTGAAACACCAACCACATATATTTCTTTATATTTGCATCTGAGGTTTTTGTAGTAGCTATCAATATAATCATACCAAGAGGAGAAGTTCGTCTTTACAAAGTCTCTCCAGTCAGAGCCGAATGTCGGAATAAGTGGAGCATATACATCGTAGCCTTTGCTGCTTGCATAATCTGCTGCCCATTTGTACATGAAAGGAGTAGTTGGAAAGCCATGTATAAAAAGCATGGCTCTCCTGTTGTTCTTCTTTATCTCTATTGACTTGTTGTCATCAGAGAAGCACTTGTCTTCATTCCTGACTAACTCACGCTTCTTCTCTTTGTAAAACGGCAAGTAAATGGACCAGAGGAGAAGAAGCGTAATCGTAATGATGATTGAAACAAGCATCATGCCTCTTTCCCATACACCTCAAGTTGTATTAGAGCTGGAAAAGGGGAAGGGTCATCAGCCTTTATAAGGCTGTCAAGAATGAGCGAGTTGATCTTCTTTTGATCGAATACGAACTCTTGTGGCCCATCTTTTTTCTCAAGATGGAAGTCCATTTTCGTTCCATCGCTGAAGTTTATAGTCGCTTGTTCCCACCATGCATCGTGCGGAAAATCGGCTCTTTCGTAGAAGATTATCCTATCGATTAAAACCGATCGTCCAAAATCGAGAGTCAAGGATGCATTTGGATCTCTGTTTATTCCCCAGCTTGACCATGGCCATAGCCCATGCCAGTTTGAGGCAACAATTCCATCTATTGCATTTCTTGCAGCGAACACCGATTCGCCTCTTGTCTCAACATTTGCGCTTGCATGTGCAAAGAGCGATGTATTCTCATGGCTGTCATATGGGTTCAAAGCAAGATTCCTGTATCCAGTCTCCCAGTTATAAGCTTTTCGTGCCCATAGAAAGTGTATATCGCCTTTGAACGCATACGGATGGTAACAATCATGCTTTTTATCAAAAGGAATATGCAAATGGTAATCATTCCCATTGGACCAAAGTGTTGATCTGCCTAATACATGATCGAATTCAATAGTGTAGAAACCAGGCTTTTGGGGTGAAAATACAATCTCATCACCATCTTTGTATTCTTCTTTGAACACAAGATAAGTTTCCTTCTCGTCTTTACAGCTTGCAATTGTTTCACCATTGCGTACTATTCTTATTTCCACTTTATTTGTCCTTTACCAATAACATTTCCATTCTCCAGAAAGCCTCATCAAAGCCTCCAGCCAATAATAGTCACCCCAAGAGACGCATTCATCAACACCTTCTGGAGTACATGTATTATAAGGGCTTTTCTTGCTGTATGTCCCATGCTTGACAAGTCCATTTGTTTCCTTGTCATCTGGCCATACCATGCATGTATCGTATACAGCAGCCAAAAGCTCTTTTGCAAGTGATGTATATTTTATGCACTTGTCATATTCTCCAAGCTTTTTGTAACTTTCGGAAGCCTCCAAGAAGCCACATGCGACAATTGATGCAGATGATGAGTCGCGTGGCTCATCTCCTGTAGAGAATATCAAATCCCAATATGGAATCATATCATCTGGAAGCCTTGAGAGAAAATATTGAGCTACATGTTCAAAAAGATCCAAATACGATCTGTCTTTTGTGTATCTGTAACTAAGAGCAAGTCCATATACGCCCCAAGCTTGTCCTCTTGCCCAAGATGAATCAGCTTTGTAGCCTTGGCATGTCTCTCCCCTTACAGGATCGCCAGTTGCGGGATCCATGAAAAACGTATGGAATGTCGAGTAGTCAGGCCTGAAACTGTTCTTGAGGCAAGTTGCTGTATGCTTAAGTGCAATCTCTTTGTATTTTTGATCCCCTGTTTCTTCTGTTGCCCAATAAAGAAGAGGAAGATTCAACAGGCAATCTATTATGTATCTATAGTTGTCTTTTGCACCTAAGATACCCCAGGCTTGAATGAATTGGCCTTTTTCTTGGAAACGAGAGATCAATTGGTTTGCAGCAAGGATGGCGGCCTCTCTTGCATGTGCATTCTGCTTGAGCTTCCATGGAGCAACGCATGAAGGCGTGTACAGAAAACCCATGTCATGGTGGTCAACAGAGATCTTTTCCTTGATTCGTTTCAAAAAAGACTCTACGAATATATTCCCAACTGATGCAAGAATTTCATCTTTGCTATATTCATACATCAGCCAAAGTTCGCCAGGCCAGAAACCTGTAGTCCATTCTGTATTGCCTATTGCTTTGTATATGCCATTTGTTGATGAATGGTTTTGGCATTTATATGTGTAGTCAGGCAGGTTTCTTGAGATTATCTTGTAAGCATTATCAAGAGCATTTATTCTCTCTTCTTCTTTGAGTTCTCTTGCCATTGTTAATCCTCTTCATAGAATTTCTTGATTGTATTGTATGCAAGTTTCCTTGTTTTTCTGTTCGATGAGATTAACCCTTTGGAATTATAGCCGTTTTGCTCTCGATTTTTCCTTCTAGGAGATCTGAAATCATACAAAATCCAAATGATTGTTCCCGTTACAAGAGAAGAATTTTTAATTATTCCAAGTTGTTTCGAGTAGAAATCCTCTTGCTTTTCCTCTGTGAACAAAGTAGATGCATCCTTATGATATCCAGCTTTTGCCCCAGCACCGAATTCTGAGATTATAAATGGTTTATCAAGAGTTGTATTTGAAAGAATCCTTCTGAGCTTATCCATATCATGGTCGTAATAGCCACAATATTCATTCATCGATATAACATCAAGATATTCCATAAGCCTGTCTTGGACAGTCTCATGCACATTATTTACAAGACATGCAGCCGTTACGAATCTTGTTGGGTCAAGCTCTTTTGCATGCTTTGCAAGCTTTGACATAAATGTCAATCTTGAATCTGTGTCAGCATTCTCGTTTCCAACAGACCAAAATATTACGCTTGCCCTTGATATGTCTCTTATGATCAATTCTGAAAGCTGGTTTTCTGCATCCGCATAGGCTTTAGAACTATCGAAATCAATTGCCCAATAAACAGGAATTTCTTCCCACAAAAGTATTCCAAGTTTATCTGCAATACGAGCAACTTCCCTCGAATGTGGGTAGTGTGTAAGACGGACTAGGTTGCACCCTAGCTCCTTTGCATCGATCAAGGCATTTTTAATCTCTGCTTGGCTTACAGCCTTGCCATGCTTATCGCTTTCTTCATGAAGTGAAATGCCTTTGATTCTTATCTTTTTGCCATTAAGGAGTATATCGCTTTTGTTGCATTTGATTGTTCTGAATCCTACTTGATCTTTCCATAGCAATTGATTGCCTTTCTTAATCTTTATTTCATACAGTTTTGGATTCTCAAGAGACCAAAGTATGGGAGAACATTCTCTTATATATACAAAGTTCTTGCCATTTACATCGATGCTGTCTTTGAACAAAGGTGAAGAGATTTCCAATGTTCCCTTATATGGTGATAGGAATTCACCCTTAATTGTGATTTTTTTATCATCATATTGCACAGAGACTCTCTTTATTGCGTTTTTCTCTGTTCCGATTAAAAAGACATCTCTGTAGATTCCTCCATAGTTCACCCAGTCGAAGTTCTTCTCTGGTATGCTTTGATGTGTTCTTTCAGCACTCACTACAGCGATTAGCAAATTGTCTTTTTCTTTTATCTCTTCAGATACGTCGACAGAGAAAGGTGTCGACAGTCCATAGTGCATTCCTATATAAGAGCCATTTAGAAACAAGTTTGTCCTGTAGCCGGCGCCTTCAAAGTGCAAATAGTAGCGTTCTTTGCCTAATAGAGCTGTGTCTATGTCGAAGTGCTTTATATAGATAAGGCTTCCCTCATAGTAGCGCAATTCCTTTTTCTCTGTATTCCAGACAGCTGGTACTTTGATCTCTTCTCCAATCTCTGGTGTGAAATCAAATGGTAGAGTAGGGTCTTTGTCATACGATAAAGGCCATTTTGCCCTCAATGCACTATCATATTCATCTATTTGATATGACCACATGCCATTTAGGCTTTGCTTCTCTTTTCCCTCAATTGAGATAAGGTTTTTGCTGTCAAGAATTTTGTTTTGATAAATCTTGAGATAATCGCTTTCGTGGATGTCGCTTTGATAGTTTTCAGCTTTCATCTTTAATCCTCCGTGTTCTTTGTATATAGTCACTAGGTGATATTCCTGTTACTTTCTTGAAGACTTTTGAGAAGTAGAAAGGGCTTTCGAACCCAAGCTCCTGAGCTACTTCATATATCATTGCATCAGAGTAGCCAAGCATCTCTTTTGCTTTTTGGATTTTTGCTGTCGCCACATAGTCTACAAAACTTACGCCTGTGTATTTTGAGAAGATAGACGAAAGATACCCTTGCGAATATCCAAACAGGTTCGATACCTCTGAAAGCGTAAGCCTCCTTGTTATATTCTCGTTTATGTAGCTCTTTATTTTTTCTATCGTTTGCATTCGATAGTCTTTCTTCCTCTCTTGCAATGCTTTAAGAAGTCCTTCTGACAACTGTTGCAAAAAATCGGCACACTCGTTTGAGTTTTTAGCTTGGTAGAGGATTCTGTATCCATGTTTTACAGTGTCGCTTGGAAATATTTCCTCCAGAATCTCTGTGCCGTCATTTATCATTGAAGTTATCATATAAAGTACATTTGAAGATGCATCTATTGCATTCAATCTCGATACTCCCGGTTTTCTCAATTGGGCAGATAGTTCATCAAGGATTTTGTTGATATCCTCAAGTTCAACATTTTCAAATCCTGTCTTCAATCTTTTTATGTATGGAGAAAGATCTACCTGGTCTTCATAATATGATCCTTTGTTGCTTTTTCTTGAGAAGGCTATTGTGTTGATATCATTAGCTGTAGAACATTGGGCTTTTGCAGATGAAAACGATTCGGAAAGATACCTTATGTCATCGACTATGTAGCCGACTCCAGCCTTCATATCAACAGAAAGGAACTTCTTGCAATTTTCGATGCTTGCTCGAAGTGCTGTGAATATTAGATTTGTGTAACCCTCTTTCTCGCCATCGGTAAGCATGAATGTTATTGCAAAATGATCCATGTCCAAGCTTGTTGTGTGGCATGGTATATATCTTGAGGCTGTATCTCCTGCAAGCTTCATAGATGCATATGAAAGCGATGCTCTGTTTCCGTTTACTGTGGCAAGTTTCCCGATAGAGATAAATGCAACAACAAAGTATGGATAGTCCACATCAAGATCCAGATTCTTGATTTGCATCTCTAGAGGCATTTCATTGTATCCCAGGTGGAAGAATTGCCTTATGAAGAACTTCTCAACTAGAAGTTCATTGCCAACATGGGACTCTGATGAGAATGGCGTTGTGGTTTTTATGCTTTTTTCCTTAAGCATCTCTTTGACTTTAGCTAAAGTAGCTATAAGGCTATCTTCTGTAAGCTCAAGTTTCACAAGATATTCAACAACATCAAGGCTTATTGCTTTTCTTGCAAGTTCAAACTCCTCATAGCTTGTGAGCACTATGAAAAAAGGTGCATCCTCTTTTTCTATGGCAAGTGTTTCCTCGATAACATCTAGTCCACTTTTTATTGGCATTTTTATATCTGTTATTACAAGATCTGGGTGTTTTTTGTTTATTTCTTCAGATAGTTCCTTGCCGTTTTTGGCTTGTCCAACTATTTCGAAGCCTGCCTTATTCCAATCAATCAGGCTTTCAAGTCCTATCAGTGTCAATGGTTCATCGTCTGCAATTATTACCTTATAGCTCATCATTATCCTCACTGAATGGCAACTTGATGTAAACAGCTGTGCCAACTCCAGGCCAGCTCTTTATCTCGAGATTCGCATTGTCTTCAAATACATGGCTAAGCCTTTTCTTTATATTCGATATCCCGATTTGTTTGAAAACCCCATTGCTTTTCTTGTCATCTATCATATTAGCATCAAATCCGATTCCATTATCGGCAATCATTATGATTGATGATGTGCCAAATTTTTTTGCAATAATTGCTATTGTGCCTTTCCCTTTTGGTGTTATTCCATGGAAAATAGCATTCTCTATGATGGGCTGGAGAGTAAAGCGTGGAATTGGAGATGAAAGAAGACATGGTTCTATCTTGAGGATAAACTCAATGTTGCTTGCATATCTGTAACGCATTATCGTTATGTATTCAGAGATGAAATCGAGCTCTTCTTTAAGTGATACAATACCTCCTTCGCCCTTTGATATTGTTTTCATCATCCTCGACAATGATGTAGTCATTTCGGCAATTCCTTGGGCTTTTTGTATAGTTGCCATCCATTTTATGATATTTAATGTATTGTAAATAAAATGTGGGTTGATTTGATTTTGGAGCATCTTGTATTCAAGTTCCTGCTTGTGTTTCTCATCTTGAACTTTCGCATCCATCAGAGCGACAACGTTTTCGGAAAGAGTGTTTATCATTTTCCCCATCTGCCCAAATTCATCCTCAGTCTCGAGTGATTTGTCGATAGAGAAATCCTCTTTCGATATCTTCTCAAGTTTATCTGATAGCTTCTTTATTGGCTTATATACAACTTTATTCAAAGTAAGCCACAGAAGAACCCCTAGAAGGGTGGTTGCAACAAGTATTGCAAGAAGAATCGACCAGTATTGTCTTGATGTTAAGACAAAGCTATCTACTGGTATTATTTGTGATATCGAAATCTCAAAAACTGGAAGAGATATTGTGACAGCGATATAGCTTTTCAATCCATCCCTGTACTTTATTGCACTTACGTTGTTTGGAAACCAAGAGTAATATATTTCCTTGCCCTTACTATCGATTTGAGATGAGTCTATCTTGTTGAAATTACCATTCTCCAATTTGTACAAAAAATCCCCTATTGCAAGTTCAAGGGAGTCTGACGTTGGCATATCATATGAAAAACAAGCCCTGAATAGCTCCTTTGCATCTATTGCAATATATACAAAGCCTGCAGAGTTTTCATGATAACTCTCCAGAGGGACGATAAATTTTATTGAGTCTTGGTTGTAAAAAGAAAGGGAACTCTTAGAGATATCAAATTTAATAGCATCGCTATTGATTTCCTTTTTCAGGCTTTCGCTTGTGAGTGGGTGGGATGTACTTGTGTCTTGGCCATATTGCATGAAAATTGTCATTTCATTATTTGAAACGATTGCTCTATCTACTAAATTATAGACAGAACTTGATTGGACTGACTCAGATAAGACATCAAATGCTGCTAAAAAAGTTTGCTTATTATAAGATGAAAAGGCATTCAAAATTGTATCATTGGTTGAGATTTTGCCTAATAATTTCTCTGTGGCTTTCAATTCTTCTTCCATAAAATTTGAAATGAGCTCCAGATTGTACGCAGAGCTTTGGGAAAGATTCGATACAAGCTGTCTTGATGTAAGTATGCTAAATGTCAGCAAGAATACAGAAAGAAGAAGTATTGTAAATAAAATGCAAGGAACGATTATCCTTCCTCTTATTGAATCCAAAACCCTCATATAAAACACTCGCTTGTAGAATATTTTCCAGAATAAAGACGTGTCAAGAAATAAATTATTAATATTAAATTTTTATATGTTAAATAACAAAAAAACATTTCAACCTAGAAATAAAGAAAAAATATACATCATCTGTGTAAAAAAGTGTATGTTGTTATCAAAAAAGCACGGCTAATGTGGAAATGAAAATAAGGGAGGATAATAATGAAAAAACTTATTTCCGTAACATTAGTTGCACTTCTCCTAACTGTTGCACTTCTCCTAACTGTTGCATTTTTCGCAAATGGCGCAACTGAGGCAAAGAAGGCAGATGGCATAACAACTCTTACTTGGGCTATCTGGGACAAGGACTCGACAGCATACTATCAGCCACTTATCGATGCATTCGAAGCTGAAAATCCAGACATCAAGATTGAGATGCTTGATTTGGGCTCTGCTGATTATTCAACAATGCTCCAGACACAGCTTTCTGGTGGAGATGACTCTATTGATGTTGTAACAATCAAGGATATCCCTGGATACAACAACCACGTCAAGGCAAATCTTCTTGAAAACTTGAACTCCTATATTGAAAAGAGTGGAGTCGACACAGGCGCATACAACGGAATCCCTGAGCAAATCACAGTCAACGGCAACCTCTACGCACTTCCTTTCAGATCTGATTTCTGGGTAATTTTCTACAACAAGGATCTCTTTGATGCAGCTGGTGTTGAGTATCCTACAAACGATATGACATTCGAAGAGTACGATGCTCTTGCAAGAAAGATGACATCTGGTGTTGGTGCTAATAAGGTCTATGGTGCTCACTATCATACATGGAGATCAGCAATACAGCTTTTTGGAATTCTTGATGGAAAGCATAAGATCACAGATGGTGGTGACTACAGCTATCTAAAGCCATACTATGAGATGGTTCTTGCAGAGCAAAAAGATGGTGTTTGCATGGATTATGCGTCTCTCAAGACATCATCAACTCACTACTCTGGTGTCTTCTATAACAACTCTGTTGCAATGATGAACATGGGTTCATGGTATATCGCAACTCTTATCAAGCAGATTGAGAGTGGAAATACAGAAGTCAAGAATTGGGGAATCGTAAAATATCCACATGCTGAAGGTGTTGAGCCAGGTTCAACTCTTGGAACAATCACAACATTGGGCATTTCAAAGGCTTCCAAGAACAAGGATGCTGCATGGAAGTTTGTTGAGTTTGTAACAGGCGAAAAGGGTGCTAACGTTGTTGCTTCAACAGGAACATTCCCAGCAATGAGCAATGATGCAATTAGAGAAACAGTTAGCTCAATTGAAGGATTCCCAACAGATCAGAACTCAGTTGATGCTCTTGAGACAGCGAATGTATATCTTGAGATGCCACTCCATGACAAAGCTGGCGAGATCGAAGTTGTCCTTAACCAGGCTCATGATGAGATCATGACAGGAAGCACAACAGTTGATGCTGGCTTGAAGAAGATGGGGACAGAAGTAGACAAGATTCTTGCAAAATAACAAAAATCATTATTTTATGTGCCGTACGTAGCAGTACGGCATTTTTGGATGATGGAGGGTCATATGGAAAAAATCCAAGGTTCAGCAAATGAATTGAGGAGGAGCAGATCTTTAAAAGAGATAAAGAAGCAATGCATCGCATACTCCTTTATTGCGCCAAACTTCATAGGTTTTGCTGTTTTCACTCTAGTTCCAATTGTCTTTGCTTTTGCATTGGCTTTTCTAAATTGGGATGGCTCTAACCCTATAACATGGGCCGGACTTGATAATTTTAAATATCTTATTACTGATTCGCAATTTTTGGCTGCAATCAAAAATACTATTCTCTACACGCTTGGCACTGTACCGTTGACACTTGCGTGTTCTTTGTTTCTTGCTGTGGTTTTGAACCAGAAGATAAAGGGCAGGAATTTCTTTAGGACTGTAAGCTTCTTTCCATATGTTGCATCTCTTGTAGCTGTTGCAGCTGTATGGAATATGATATTCAACCCATCAAAAGGGCCTGTAAATATGATATTGATGACTGTGTTTGGAGTCGATAATCCTCCAGGATGGTCAGCTGATAAGAATTGGGCTTTGTTTACTGTCATTCTTTTTTCTGTTTGGAAGTATATGGGCTATTATATGATTATCTATCTTGCTGGAATCCAAGGGATCAACTCTGAGCTGTATGAAGCTGCATCCATCGATGGCGTCACAACATGGCAAAAGTTCAGATATGTCACTCTGCCGCAGCTTTCAAGTACTACGTTCTTTGTTCTTGTAATGCTTACAATCCAGTGCTTTAAGGTGTATGACATTGTCTACATGCTTACGCAAGGCGGTCCAGGAACAGCAACTTTGGTAATGGTTTACGATATCTACAATAAGGCATTCATAAGCTGGAAGCTCGGATTGGCTTCTGCAGAGGCTATGATTCTTTTTATTATGGTTCTGATCGTAACTCTTTTCCAGTTCAAGTTGGAAAAAACAGATAATTAAGGAGGAACAGCACTATGATGATTCAATCCACAGGACAGAAAGCATTAAAAGTCCTTCTTTATTTTTTCTTGATTTTGAATGCACTTATTATGTTAGTTCCATTTGTTTGGATGCTATCAGCTTCACTGAAGCTGGACAAAGATGTCTTTGCATTTCCAATCGATTGGATTCCAGACAATCCAAGATGGGCCAACTATGTCGATATATGGACCAAAATTCCGCTTCTTCGATTTGTTTTAAATACAGTTAAATTAACTGTAATTGTTACATTCTTGCAACTTTTGACAAGCTCTTTTGCAGCATATGCATTCGCAAAGCTTGAGTTCAAGGGGAAGAAAGGACTCTTCTTGGGCTACATTGCTACAATAGCAATGCCTTGGCAAGTTTATATGGTACCTCAGTTCATGATGATGAGATCATTTGGATTGAATAATACACATCTTGCTATTATTTGTTTGCAAGCATTCAGCGCATTTGGCGTTTTCTTGATGAAGCAATTTTACGAAGGAGTACCTACGTCCCTTTGCGAAGCTGCCAGAATCGATGGAATGAACGAATATGAAATTTGGGCGAAGATAATGTTGCCTCTATCTAAACCGGCTTTGGCGACACTTACAATCTTTACGTTCGTCAATACTTGGAACGATTTCTTGGGTCCTATGCTCTATTTGACAAGACAGAACCTAAAGACAATCCAAATTGGACTCAGGATGTTCATTGGCCAGTACTCATCGGAGTATGGACTTATAATGGCGGCCAGTGTTGTTGCATTGATTCCTGTTTTGATTGTTTTCCTTTCATTGCAAAAATACTTTGTAGAAGGTGTAGCTTCTTCCGGAATAAAGGGGTGATTCTATGGTTGAGAAAGTTGATTTTCGTTCTGTAGCTGAATATTTGAAGACAAACTATCCAGATGAGTGCGCATTTGCAATCTCTACAGCAAACGATGCTGTCAACAAGAGATTTATCTTTAATCAGCGCTGGGATATGGAGAGGACTTGGGAATATGTTGAGTTTGAAGATGAGATTGACTTTCTCTATCAGCCGGGAAACGATCCAGAATGGATTTATGCTTTCAATCGATTAAAGCATCTTATCTCTCTAGGACAGGCATATCATCTTACTGGAGAAGAAAAGTATGCAAAAGCGTGGAAGGATCAAGTAAAGCAATGGATTTTGACTGTCAAGGAAGATGATAAGAGAAACGAAAAAGCATGGCGGACAATAGAGACAGGCATAAGGCTGGACACTCTTTCCAAGTCATGGCTTTATTTCAAGGATACAAAAGAAGCCGAAGAGATTCACTCTCTTTTTATCTCCAGCATCCAAAATCATGCAGATTCAATCCTAAGAAGAAGCTGGAATAGCTACCATTTGATGAGCAACTGGGGAGTATTATCAAATCATGGCCTGTACATAGCTGGTGTTGTCTTTGATAGACCAGAATGGGAGAAGGAAGCTTTATACAGACTGTCAATGGAATTGAAGAATGAAGTGTATGATGATGGTTCTCAATGGGAACAATCTCCAATGTATCACAACGAAGTTACAAGAGATTACTTGGATGTTCTTCTTTTTTCTCGTTGGGGCAGGGAAAAGATAGAGCCTTGGTTTTATGAAAAAGTCAAGCTTCTTTCTTATATGAACATCAAGTGGATGAAACCGGATGGCTCTGAACCAATGATGGGCGATAGTGATGATATCGACATCAGAGATGTAATATCAGAGTCGGCATTTATCTTCTCTATGCCAGAATGGAAAGGCATCAGTTATAAAGAGCTTGAATATGAAACAAGCTGGATTGTTGGCATGAAAGGTGTTGAGGAGTACAGATCCTTGGCCTCAGCTTGCCCTGCTGATTTGGATTATTTCTTGCCCGATAGCGGAAACATTTATTCTCGTACAGGGTGGGATTGCAACGCTGACTATGTCCGTTTTCATAATGGTACGTTGGGAGCAGGCCATGGACATGCCGATCAAACACATTTTTCGATTGTCAACAAAGGGAAGGACCTTATTGTTGATTCGGGCCGTTACACATATGTCGCTGGAGAAGACAGATACAGGTTCAAGAACAACTTTGCACACAACGTCGTTACAGTAGATGGAAAGTCTCTTTATCCAGAGAAAGATAGCTGGGAGTGTTACTCTCTTGATAAGGCAATAAATACGCGATTTGCATCAAAAGCTGAGGGGAATATCATTGGATTCGAAGGTGGGCATCTAGGCTACTATCGAGAAGGTGTATATATAAACAGGCGCATGCTTTGGCTGAAAAATGCAAGACTTGTGGTTGTCATAGATGAGATGTATTCAGACAAAAAACATAGCTATTGTTCCAGATTTAATCTTGCAGAGGGCATAGAGCCAGATGCAAAGGATGGATTTGTTGATATCAAAGAAGCGAAGATATACCCGCGATCTTTTCTAGATCTGGATATATCAAGTTCAAATGGACAGATTAGCCGACACTACAATCAATGGGAGAAGATCAAGGCTCTTGATATCAAAGTAGAGAGTTATGGATTTGCATCGATTTGGAGCGTAATAGATTTGTCAAATAGCAATGATTTGTCAGTTGAACTCAAAAGTGTAAAAAGTTGTTTCAAAGGGATTACATTCAATTCAGAGCAGATTGAAGCTATAAGGATAACAGACGATGATCGTGATTATCTTGTAGTCTCTTCCCATGAGGAATATGCAACTCCAACAGATACATTCATATCAGACGAATGCATTGGCTTTGGAAGCCTCAATGTCTTCAATATCAAAAAGGGCGAAAAGGAAATAGGCACAAGAGTATTCTTCTAATCTAATCATTCAAGTCAACTGTTCTATTTTGTTGAAATGGGATCAATATTTTGCCGCCAAATTAATGAAAAGGAGTAATTATGGTCAGACCTGATTCACCACTTGGGTATGCCAATGCGGCAGCTGATACAATGATGAGAAAGTACAAGGCAGAGGCTCTGCCTCCGAAGGGGCATTTCCATTATCATCAAGGAGTGTTCCTTTCTGGAATGCTCAAGATTGCAACACTTTCTGCGCGAGATGATATTTTCATCTATGCCAAGAATTGGATTGACTCAGTTTTCAATCCTGATGCAAGCGCCAAACTTGTAGATTATGGAGATCTAGATGACATACAGCCTGGGATCATTCTCTATCCAATATATGACAGGACAGGGAATGAAATCTACAGAAAGGAAATGGACTATGTTGTTGGTGAGTACAATGCATGTCCGCGTTGCAAGAATGGAGGGCTTTATCATAAAGTCAACTTGACTGGGCAAATGTGGCTTGATGGTCTATATATGGTAGGTCCGTTTATTGCTGAGTATGGTCGTCGATTCAATCATCCTGAATATATTGATGCTATATATCATGAAGTTATAACAATGAGAAATGCTACCAGAGACGAAAAAACAGGGTTGTGGTATCATGCCTGGGACGAGACGAGAACAGCACCTTGGGCTGATAAATTCACAGGACGTTCTGGTGAATTCTGGGGGCGTTCAATAGGTTGGGTCCCTGTAGCTATTCTAGATATAATTGATCAGATTGATGATGGCGATTTGAGAAGAATAGAGCTTGTAAATGTTGCTGTAGATCTTCTTTCAGCAGTAATGAGATACCAAAGCAAAGACGGAAGATGGTATCAGGTTGTTGATAAGCCAAATGCTGATGGCAACTGGCCAGAGAACTCTTGCACATCACTTTTTGCTGCTGCAATAGCAAAAGCTGTCTGTTATGGATTCTTGCCAAAGGCCGATTCGAGTATTGCAGAGAAGGCATTCAAGGGTGTTGCAGACTCTCTTGAAATCAATGACGATGATCTAGAGATAGGCAATGTTTGCATCGGAACATGTGTTGGCGACTACGATTTCTACATTAATCGCCCATGTTCTATCAATGATCTTCATGGCGTCGGCACATTTCTTTTGATGTGTGCATCAATTGAAGAGATGAGAAGATCTTTAAAATATAGCGATTAAAGTAGCATGGCTCTGACAATACTATTGGTTCAATATCTTTAGAAGTCTTACATTGTCTGTTTTCTTTGAAAAATATAAAGAAGGTAACAATTCAGTTGCATCTAAGCCAATAATTAATCTTGAAGCTGATGAATAGCTACTGCCTAGAACTGATTTTAACGACTTGATTCTGGTTAATCGAATAGCGAAAAATGCGGGTACACGCAAAAATTTGAAATAGAGGCAAAATATGGTTGTTAAAAGAGACGCTTACCTGAAAAAACTTATCAATAAAAAGCACAATGGTCTTATCAAAGTCATAACCGGAATTCGCAGATGCGGAAAATCTTAT
Source organism: Spirochaetales bacterium UBA6872 (assembly GCA_002452215.1). Classification (GTDB taxonomy): domain Bacteria; phylum Spirochaetota; class Spirochaetia; order Sphaerochaetales; family Sphaerochaetaceae; genus Ornithospirochaeta. The sequence continues at coordinate 148 of DKCO01000006.1, read as the reverse complement.
CTGCTGTTTAATCTTTTTAAGGAGTATCTTCTTTCCGAAGGAGTGGATAAAAAACACATCATAGAAATAGCTTTTGATTCTTTTGAAAATAAAAAATTTCAAGATCCATATGTATTGATGCCGTATCTATAGTAAACGACATAAATAA
>DKCO01000020.1 GCA_002452215.1 Spirochaetales bacterium UBA6872 | reverse complement strand
TAATAAACATGGTTGATATGACCTATCTCTGTTGTTTGAGTCTCATAATTCCCCTACCTGGAAAATATTATGGACAACAGGAGGCTAGCTGATGCTTGTTGTTTTACCCACACTTATACAAGAAGAGCTGTATTATTTTGACAGTTTACCTACTGAAGATGTAAGAAAGAAGTTGACTTATACCCAAATAATTGGACTGGAATAACATTTACAAGCTACTAGCGCAAACATAAATCAATATTCTGAGCCTTTGTCGGATTCATCAGCGTATATGTTATGCTCCTAGTACAGCTTTTCTGAGTATAGAGTTAATCTTTGTCTGGTACCCTTTTCCTTCAGACTTAAGAGCTGCAAGTACATCGTTATCAACCATGATTGTTATCTTGCTTTTTCTGGGTTTATACCATTCAGGATGAACCTCATAACCCCTTTTCCCTTTGTTTATCTGCTCTGGTGTAAGTCTAGGACATTCAGGGTCAGAAAAATCCTCTTTGAAATCTTTGATTTCCTTAATACGTTCCTCTGTTAAAGGCGGGAGATTTCTAATCTCTTCCATAGTAACCCTTCTTATAGCCATTTATCTCCTCCTTATCAGCCTTTCGAGCCGAGATAACTCTTATCAAATCATCCTTTTTCTCCGCATATACGACAAAAAGAACTTTGCTGACCATACATATTGCATCCCACCGTTTCTCTTCGCAACATGGATCTGGAATCTCTAAATGATTGGGATCTAAAAAGACTCTTGCAGCTTCACCGAAATCGATGCCATGCTTCATCATGTTCTTTTTATTCTTTTCCTCATCCCATTCAAATTCCATACATACAACACCTATATTTACATATTAAAATATATGTATAAATATTTCAATATAACAATCGAAAAGCATAAATAAAGAATCTTCAATCACCTGTATCCAAAACCCTGAAAGACTATTGGTTATCCAGCTGTATAGTATGCACTCAATCCTTGCTTGAATGGCATTGACCCCTTGATGCCATGAGATGATATTTGCTATCTCCTCAAGCTCCTTTTCGATCGGCTCCCTTCCATCCATCCTCAAGATACTCGACAAATGACATCAAGAAATTCAATCTGGCAATCAAAATAGTATTCGTAGCCATAAGTTGAGTGGCTAATCGCTTTCATCTGATGATTCTCGTTTTCGATTCTAAGCTTCCTATCGAGTAGTCCGATATGTCTTATTGGCATCTGCTCTATAGCTTGCCTCAAAGGTAAAGAGGAATGAGGCGTTTATCCCCAACACGATAAAGGCAAGCTGATTATCCGCCACTCTTATGGCTTTAAGAACATAATAAACATGGTTGATATGATCTATCTCTGTTGCTCGAGTCTCATAATTCCCCTATCTGGGAAATATTATGGACAGCAGGAGGCTTGCTGATGCTTGTTGTTTTACCCACACTTATACAAGAAGAGCTCAACAGCGATGGAATATCCTATGCTTTTGAAAATAATCTAGGCTATTCCAGATAGTCGCAAAGATGGCTTTTCTCTATTCTCTTCGCCTTTTCAGACGACACTACATCCCCAAGAAGATATGTATCAAGAGTCGCAGATAGTGTATCGACATTCTTCTTCAAGATCTCCATTGAATAATAAAAAGAGGCTTCAGCCATCAAATCTATGAAAACCTTTGGCCTCTGATCTAAAAAACAAAGGCAGTCCACTATTGCACTTCCAGATGGATTGAGCGACAACAGCGCTCCAGAGAGCAAAATACTTGTTGGCTTTAGTGGCTGGATTGCAAACTCTAGCTCCTCAGTAGAAATAGTTGCAACAGCTGTTGATTTAAGCCTCAAATCGCCATCAATTGCCACAGGAGAGAGATATGGAGAGGATATCGAGTACTTCATGTCCTTTCTATAAAGCTCATATATTGCGTTCTCTTCTGTCTTTGCAAGCTTATCAGAACCAAGCTTGGTAACAATCTCGAAGTCCTTTCCGCCTTCTTTCAAGGTCTCAGCAAAATCTATAATCGAGCCGGAAAAACTCTCTTGGTAAAAGCTATTGCCATCAATCTTGCACTCTGAGAAATCAGCTATGATCTCACCTATTATCAAATTCATATCGCTATTATAGAATCCAGATGCCAAAAAAGCAAAATAAACATATAATCTTTGACATGAATACAGGAAAAGCAACTTGGCTTAAGCATCCAAAGCACGTTATCACAACACTTCACTCGTACTCATATGAAGGAAAGGACGAACTTTGCGTTATGTTCACACTTGGAGAGGAAGGAAAAATCAAACTCTTAATAAAAAACGAGGGAGATGTCACTTCGAATTTTCTATTCTTGCATACTCCAAACGACTATATCCTTTTTTCAAAAAGTGGCATAAAAGGAAAGCTTTTCACTCTGGAGTTGTCTATTGAAAAGAATATAGGAAACACTATAGTGCTTGAGAAGAATGGTCAAAGATTAAAATTCATCGATGTTGAAAATGACAATGATATAATCACAATATCAAACCAAGCATTCCAAGGATCAGCATCGTTTGGGGCTTTGTCATCCGGAAAGGGCAAAACATATATAGAAGTCTTCTAGCGAATATCTTCCAAAATCTTCATCGGAGGGACTAACAACAGCTCTGGATTCTCGAAATTGTCCCTCATTATCTTTGCTGCTGATGCAAAGTAAAAGCCATCGCATATCCTTTCATCGATATTGACAATATAATCGATAACCCTTTCAACCTTCATATTCCCTTTCCGATCATACTCCACAGCTGTTCTTTTTGCTCCAAAGGCCAAGAAAACAGGAACACTTCCAAAGTTATATAGATGATGTGTTACAGCTCTAATATTCAAAGATGCCATATTGGTTACGAACATAGATCCATGGAAAGGCGATGCTTCAATGAGTGCTGATGGCAAGAGACCGAAATAATATACAAGCTTCAGAAACCAGATTGCAAATTTCTTCATTATCCCAGGCATGCAATTGATTATTATCGATGCAACAGCATCTGTGTTCGTTGGTGCATTAAAAGCTTTCTCTAATGTATCATTGACTGTCGCATAGACATCATAAAGTGTATCAGAAGGCTTGAAGTGGAATTTCACGGTAGTATTCGGTTCATTAAGCTTCATCTTTCTTTTTATATCCATGTTCACAACTATATCATTTCTAGCATAGATCTTCTGACCTCTGATAAACCTGTTTATTGCTGGACGCTGCGAGATAGTGCGAACATATGATGCAAGAATTATATGCAAAACACCTATCCCATCATATCCTTGCGAGCGTAATGTACGTATAAGCTCCTCTGCTTTTTCTACCTTAAGGCTACCTTCAAAATGGTTTTGGCACTCCCCTCTCTCAACCATTATGTATGGAATGATAGATGCAAAGGGATCCAAAGTCTTTAGTCTTCTTCCTTCCTTTATTCTTTTTGACATATACAGTAGCTATGATAAATCGTTTTTGCATATCAATCTATTATTACATAGTACAAAAAGTGTAAAAGTTGAAGCATTTTTATCCAATGTCAAGATTTATATCAAGTTATTGCAAAACCAAAGCGGTGTCTTATAGTTTTTCGATTCTCTTAGAAAAAATGACTTTCTATCGATATTCGTTTGCAATAACCTCATACAAACTATTCGATTTACCTGAAAATCATCTTAAAACATCCAGTCCTTGAAGTTTTTCTATTTGCATTCATAGGCGCCAGCTAGTTCTACTATTGCTTGAATAATGCTATAGTTAAACCATCTTAATGCCCTTTGAAAGGCACGAAGGAGTTTGAATATGGAAGAAGAAGTAAAGGAAACCAAACCCTTGAATTTCCTTGAAAAGATCATCGAAGATGACCTTGCCGCCGGTCGAGTGCCAAATAATACAATAGTCACTCGTTTCCCTCCTGAACCAAATGGATATTTGCATATCGGACACATCAAAAGCATATGCATAAACTTTGGACTTGCTGAAAAGTACAAAGGAAGATGCCATTTGAGGCTTGACGACACAAACCCAGCAAAAGAGGATATGGAGTACATAAACTCAATCAAGGAAGATATTAAATGGCTTGGATTTGACTGGGGAAAGCATGAATACTATGCATCAGACTACTATGACCAGCTTTATGAGATTGCGCTTGACTTGATCAGGAAGGGCAAAGCATATGTCGATTCACTCACGCCTGAAGAGATGAAAGAGTACAGAGGAACTCTTACAGAACCTGGAAAGAACTCTCCTGACAGAGATCGTCCTATAGAAGAAAACATGGATCTATTCTTGCGAATGAAGAATGGTGAATTCCCAGAAGGAAAATATACACTTCGTGCTAAGATCGATATGGCATCTCCAAACATAAACCTAAGGGACCCTGCTCTTTACAGGATAAAGTTTGCTGAACATCCACGAACAGGAAACAAGTGGTGCATCTATCCGATGTATGATTTCACACATCCAATTTCAGATGCAATCGAAGGAATAACGCACTCTATTTGCACACTGGAATTCGAGGATCATCGACCAGCTTATGATTGGGCGACAAGCATCGACAATATCGACCACACTCCCCATCAATACGAATTTGCTCGTTTGAATATCAACTATTGTCTGATGAGCAAGCGAAAGCTGTTGTATCTTGTCAACAATAAATTCGTAACTGGTTGGGATGACCCAAGAATGCCTACAATCTCTGGAATAAGAAGAAGAGGATACTCTCCTGAATCGATGAAGGATTTCATCTCTCGTGTCGGAGTTGCAAAAGTCGAAGGCGTAGTTGACTATTCGTTGATGGAATTTTGCGTAAGAGAAGACCTTAACAAGAGAGCAAAAAGGCTTATGGCAGTTCTTGACCCAATTAAGCTTATAATCGACAACTATCCAGAAGATAAGGTTGAATACTTCAAAGCCGAGAATAATCCAGAGGATCCGAATTCAGGCACACATGATGTTGCATTTACAAAAGAGCTTTACATAGAGAAAGAAGACTTTATGGAAATTCCTGTAAAGGGTTATCATAGGTTATACCCGGGAAACGAGATAAGGCTCAAGTATGCTTACTATGTAAAAGCAACAACAGTCGACAAGGACGAGAATGGCAACATAGTTGCTGTACACTGTACATACGATCCAGAGTCCAGAGGGGGTACAACTCCAGACGGCAGGAAAGTAAAGGGTACATCACATTGGGTTTCAGCAGATCATGTGCTTGAAGCTGAAGTAAGGCAATATGACAAGCTCTTCAAAGCAGAGAACCCTGGAGGTGCTACAGGAAACTATCTTGATGACTTGAATCCAGATTCGTTGATTGTTATCCCAAAGGCATATATCGAGCTTGAAGGAAAGAAATCACGTCCTGGTGAGTATTTGCAATTCATACGAAATGGATACTATTGCGTAGATAACAAAGACTCAACAGATGATCACATGGTATTCAATAGGACAGTCACGCTTAAAGACAGCTGGTCCAAGATGAAAGCCAAGATGGGCTTATAAAAGCAAACAATCCAATCCTTCTTGTTTTTGCAAGAAGGATTTTCAATACCTCTTTTAGTGCAACTTCATGCATAGTGAAGATATAGGTTTTTGAAGATGGCATCCAGTTAGGAAAAACGAAGAATGATAAGAGATGACTAGCATCAATAGATTGTTCGAGTTGCGATCAATGACAATAAGACTTGAGCTGCAAATGCCCAAATAGAGATATGGGAAAATAAACAGACTAAAAATGTCATAGTCTAGCTAAAGACAAAGAAATCTCTACGCTTGATATAATCCATCCTCGTAATTTTTCTGTCTGGAAAGATATTGCGAACAAAAGAAGGTTATCCAATGCACATCGTTTTAACAACACTTATGAACGAAAAGCCCTTTAATTCGAAAACATCTACAACAGCAACATTGTTTGTGTTATTTTAAAGCCATGAGATATTTCGCAGATTGCCATTTTCATGTAATGACAATGAATGAGCCAAATTTTGCGGCTTTCATTAATTCGTTGTACTCTTCGCCACAAGAATTTCTGAATGCAAACGCAACAGCAAACTACATAATAACACCAAAGTCTTTAGTCAAAGACAATTTCATAAACACAGTTCAAAATACACTTGCTGCTTTTTCGCGTCCAATTGGCGATACGATGGAACTGATGGAAAGGGATCTACTAGGTTACTATACATCCGAGAGAAAGAAGAGTTATGAACCAGAATTCCCTTATATATTGGACGGGAAATTGCATTTCAGGTCAAAGCAATATGATAAAATGCTAATGATTCCTCTTGTGATGGATTTCTCTCAAGATCCAGAGAAAAGAGATCAGATTTACTACTCATTGCCGGCAGAGGATAAATTGACAGCCTACCTTGAAGCGACAGTTGAAGGGATGAGGCATTACTACAAGAACTGTCCAGATGGGCTCTTTGAGTTCTACCCTTTTGCGGGAATCAACCCAAAAGTCCACAGCTTGAAGTTCTTGGACGATTTTCTAACACGATATATAAATACATCACATAAAATGCATAAGGAGCATACTCTGCCAGCAAAGCCATTTTATGGAATCAAGATTTATCCTCCATTGGATTTCAATCCATGGCCAGAAGATGGTGAGACATTGGAAAAGCATAGGATTTTATATTCATTTTGCCAAGAGAACAGAATCCCCATAATCACGCATTGTGACGATCAAGGCTTCAGAGGCATAGCAGCATCTCTTGCATGGCGCTATACAGATCCGGCTTCATGGCGAACTGTACTGGAAAACTATCCAGACCTTGTTATAGATTTCGCTCACTTCGGAAAACAATATGCATATGCATCTAACAGGGATGTAAGATCCTTGCAAGCAAAAGCCAAAGGCTATCCATACTCGCCTTGGTTCAGGTCGATAATCTCGCTGATGGACGAATTCGATAATGTCTATGCAGACCTGTCATTCACAGGCACAATGCCTGATTTCTATACAAGATTGCATTCGTACCTTCTCTCTCTTGACAGCAATAAACGAGAGAGAATAAAAAGACACATACTTTTCGGATCTGATTTTTCAGTGAATCTCTTGAAAGTCGAATCATACACAGAATATTATTCCATATTCGAAAAATCCCAATTTGACGATGATGAGATTGATTTATTTGCAAGTACTAACCCTTTTTCATTTCTATTTGATGAAAAGCAAGTTGCAATCACATTGAATCAAAGGTTATAGAAAATGCTGCTCGCTATTATCTACATTGCATTCATCTCACTAGGCTTGCCGGATTCCGTACTTGGAGCCGCATGGCCAAGTATGCACAAAACACTTGATGTTCCTCTATCTTTTGCTGGCATCCTATCAATGACTTGCTGTTCAGGTACAGTAATAAGTTCTCTTTTATTCTCATTTCTATCAAAGAGATTCAAGACTCACACTATTGTAACTTTTTCGACTTTTTTGACAGCAATAGCCCTCTTTGGCTATAGCAAAATCAATAACTTCTACATGCTGATTCCTATTGCGCTCATCTTAGGGCTGGGAGCAGGCTCAATAGACTCAGCTCTAAACAACTATGTAGCTATGCATTACAAAGCAAGGCAAATGAGTTTTCTACATGCCAGTTGGGGAATTGGAACTACAGTTGGGCCATTTATACTTGCATATGCATTTTCACATAACATGACATGGGATTTCGGGTACAAGGCAATTGCCTCGATACAGAGTATCATTTGCCTAATACTACTGTTCTCTTCGCCTCTTTGGAACAAAGCAAAAGAAGTAGAGGTTGAGAATTCAAATGATGAAAAAGCAAATATCAGCTACAGGGATGCCTTGAAAAGAAGAGGTGCCCCATTTGCTCTTATTGGCTTCTTTGGATATTGCTCAATGGAAAACATAGCAATGCTATGGTCATCTGCCTACAGTGTCTCGAGAGGACTCGATGAAGCCTCAGCTGCAACTGCTGCAGGACTGCTCTTTTGGGGAATAACAACTGGAAGGATACTATCAGGAATTGTCTCAGACAAGCTTGGCGACAAGAAAATGATCAGATTAGGACTATGTATAATCCTTGTTGCAATCCTATCGCTTGCGACACTTGGCGCAAAGTCGATTTATATCTCACTCTTCATTTTGGGAATCGGTTTTGGACCAATATATCCATCGATGATTCACCAAACACCTTTTTTATATGGCAAGAATGCATCAGCAACACTAATGGGGCTTGAAATGGCGTCAGCATATGTCGGATCGACATTCATGCCATCCATCTTTGGCCTTATATCATCTCGATCAAGCATATTGATCATGCCATTTTTCATGCTTGCATTCTTGTTGATTGTCACAATTTCGACAGAACTGAAAAGAGGCGGGAAATAAGGATTTAAAAACTCTCCAAGTCGATTTTTGGGAATTTTATCTCATCGTTGCTAAGAAACATTACCATGTAGATAGGGTAATAAATGATATTGTTTCTCTTCTCTACGTTGAAATTCGACAAGACAAAAGCTTCTTCTATCGAATAGTTTTGTACTTTCATAATACTATTCAAAGCAGAGTGTCTTTGGTAGCTTTTACCGCTTTTTACCTCTATTGGCAAAACCTTGCCTTTGTACTCTATTACAAAATCCAATTCCCCAAACTTCTTGCTGTTGTAATAATAGAGCTTGAAACCATGAGCGTATAATTCTTGAGCAACAACATTTTCATACAATGCACCATTGTTGATATCATCAGCATCTAGCAAAAGTTGCATTTTGGTAGCTTTTCCATACAAAGTTGTAAGCATACCGACATCCGATAAAAACAATTTGAAAAGTGAGCTTTTCTCATTTAGCAAAAGAGGAATCGACGGTTCCGCCACATTATATACAGGAATAGCTACGCCAGCTTCAGCAAGCCACATAAAGTCGTCTTCGCTACGAGAATAACGAAGTCCCTCTTTTATGTCTTTTACATTGAAACGCTTATTGCTTGAATTAAGTTCAGCTGGAAATGAACCTCCTCGACCCAA
>DKCO01000038.1 GCA_002452215.1 Spirochaetales bacterium UBA6872 | reverse complement strand
CTTATTTCCCGATGCTAACAACGGATTCTTTTTGTGTATGCAAAACAAACATGATATTATTTAAAACTTATAAAGGATTTCGATGAAAACACAAACTAAATCTAGCAGTGAGGACTATTTCAATGATGTAACTTTGCTTTGGGCATCCCGTTTTGATTATTCTTCAAACTGGCGACTAAAGGAACATTTGCATAAGGATTTTTACCAGATCATCTATTGTATGAGCGGAGAGGGCAATGTCTCAGTAGATTCCAATAGCTACAAGTTTATTCCAACCTCAATTCTGTTTATAAGGCCATCTTCTTTTCATAGTATTGATAGGATTTGCAAAAATGGTCTGAAGACTCTAGATCTTAAGTTTGTAATTAACAACAATTCACTTCGTAAAAAACTTGAGAGTGTTCCATCTTTCTTTGAATATTCGGATGAATCTGTAAGAAAAACTATCGAAGAGATAAGAATGGAAGGAGATGAGGGCGATTATGAATACATTGCTTATTCCAATCTTCTTTTGGGTCAACTTTTGCTTCGTCTTTTACGTTTGAATATGCCATTAAAAAGGAAATTTGTTCCCTCCGAGAATTTTTATTACGATGAAAACCTATCGCCAGTTGTTGTGAAGATAATTGCTTTTATCGAGAACAACTATAGGAAAGATCTTCAATCGGAAAACTTTGAAAAACATTTGAATTATTCTTATAGGTTTTTAAGCAAATTATCAAAAATGGAAATTGGTTTTACACCTGTGGAATTTTTAGAACAGCAACGTATAAAAGTAGCAAAAGAGAAGTTGGTTTTAACTGATGAGGAAATTAAAACTATATCAGAAGAGGTGGGATTTCCAAATATTCACCATTTTTCTCGTTCTTTCAAGCGAGTAGTAGGAATTCCACCGGGTCAATATCGAAAAACAGCTCAAGAGGGTATTCGTAAAGATATCCTATATTCTAAAGATTTCAAGAACGAATTATATATTGAAAAACGCTAGTATTTGTTCCTAATTTGATAAATTCTGTGCCATATAATCCAAATACAGTTCTGAAAAAGTGTTGTGTACTTTGAATCAAGGAGAGCTGAAAATGCCAACCAAAATGAAATTTGCACAACTGGATTATGTTGAACCGGGGACACCTGGATCGCAATCTGTTGCGATACTAGAGAAGCCATATAGCATGAAAGTAGTGTCTGCTATGATTCCTGAGCCTGATGAAGATGAACTTCGCATTAAGATAAAATATGTAGGAATATGTGGCTCGGACCTTGAATCATATAGAGGTATAAGAAAGCCTGAATTTATATCGTTCCCTGCACGGCTTGGACATGAGGTTGCAGGAACAATCGATAAATTAGGAAAGAACATCAAGGGCTTGAAAGTAGGCCAGAAAGTTACGTGTCGTTATGTTTGGGGTGCTTATGCAGAGTATATTGTATGCAAGCCATTCAATGTCCAAGTAATGCCTGACGACTTCGATATGATTGATATAAGCTTGATAGAGATTCTTCCTGGCGTGATACATGCAGCAGAGTTATCAAAGTGTGATTCCGGTAGAACAGTGTTGATTACAGGGCAAGGTGTAAGTGGCCTTATGTTGACTCAAGTCATGTCGCTTTACTCGCCAAAAGCTCTTGTTGTCACAGATTTGAAAGATAGAAATCTTGAATTTTCCAAGAAGTATGGCGCTACGCATTGCTATAAGATCCCTACTCAAGATACTCCTACAATGGATGTTGTCGGTCATGATTTCCCAGATGGATTTGATATAGTAATCCCATGTCTTCTAGATGGAACAAGTGTGATGGATGCTCTTAGTTGTGCAAGAACTGGAGGTAAGATTGTTCTTTATGGTGGCATTGGAACTTGCAAACAAGAGTTTGATTTTTTCAAAGTCCATAGACAGAGAGTCGAGATTCTTTCAACAGAGCCAAAGCGTGACATAGATATGTATAGATATTTCAAAGAAGGAATATCTCTCGTGAAAGATGGGATACTGAAGACAGGCGAATACATAGATAAAATCTATCCTCTTTCTAGGATCCAAGAGGCCTTTGAGGAAAGAGATGACAAGAGTAAAGATTCAATTCATATCGTAATTGATGTGGAGAAATAAAAGGAGAAAAGTATATGAAAAAAGGAGCAAAACTAATCGTTTTAATGATTGTGATGATGCTGTCACTATCATTAGTGTTTGCAAATGGTTCAAAAGAACAGTCTGTCACAAATGATAAACCGATCGAACTCGTCTATTGGTCACACTATGGCCAATCACCAGCATTTGTGCAAGCATTTGCCGATTCGATCAACTTGGCCGCAAAGAATCTTGGCTATGATAATGTTACATGCAGAGCTGAAGTAATTGAGTACTCTGGATACGAAGCAAAGTATATTACAGGTTTCTCCAGTGATAATGGTCCGGATTTCTTTTTGGGTCGTCCATCTGACTGGGCTATCGACGGAGGAAAGAATCCAATCGCAGTTGCTTTTTCGGATGAGACAGCAAAAGCTTGGGATGATTCACTTGCAGCGGCTTTCTACAGCGATGGAATTTTCAATGGAAAACGCTATGGAGCACCTTCTGAGGGAGGCTCAATACAGATGCTCTATATTAATACCGATGCAATGAAAGAAGCTGGGCTTGATCCGGAGAAAGATCTGCCAAAGACAATGGACGAGATGAAAGAGCTTGCAATAAAGCTTACTAAGAGAGATGCAAACGGCAATATCATCAGATCTGGATTCCAACCAAGATATCTTGGAGGTGGTGATGGAGTTAGTGGCAAGTTTATCCCTTATTTCCATAATTTTGGTGCACGATGCTTATCTGAGGATTTAAAGAAAGCAGATGGATACATCAATAGTGATAGAGCTATAGAGGCACTTACATGGTTCAAGAGTCTTGTAGAAGAGACTAGCAGACTGGATTTTGGTGCTCCAGAGACAGCATTCCAGTCGGGACAAGCTGCTATTATAAACAGAGAAGGTTGGTTTGCCCAAGATACAATCGATAAAGCACCAAATATCAATTTTGTTTGTGTACCATTCCCATCAGGTCCTTATGGAGATGATTTTGCTCCTACTGCAGGTGCAGGAATCTGGTGTAATATGATTTCTGCTAAATCAAAACATATTGAGCTGTGCCAGGAACTCATGGCAGAACTTTCAAAGCCTCTATATGATGTTACTCTCCATGAGCCAGCTGCGTACCCTCCAGTATGCAAAGATACAATGACTATGGACAATGAGTATTTTGGCAAGCAAGCATATGCAGCTGCTGTTCTTATCTCTGTGGAAAAACCAGCATCACCAAGCTACGCTGATTCACCATTATGGGGAACATGCGCAGCAATGTTTGGAGATACATTTGCAAAAGTCATAGGTTCAGATGTTGATATCAAGACAGAGCTTGATGCTCTAGCTGTGAGAATGGATCAGGTTCTCAATCAGTAAAACCCGTTAAGCTGCGTGGGAAATCGCCTGCGCAGCTTTTCCCTAGGAGAATTTGCATGAAAACAAAAAATAAATATATGTTGACAGGATTCCTATTTGTTCTGCCTTCATTCTTATACTATATATTTATATTCCTTTATCCGCTTTTGTTGAGTTTTATAAATTCAATGTGCAAGGTTAACTTGATGCTCGACACTCGAACATTCATAGGAATGAAGAATTTCAGTAATTTGTTTTCACGCGAATACTTCTGGCAATCTCTTGTAATAACACTCAAATATGCAGTCATGAGTATACCTCTTGTCATAATAGTGGACTTGTTTATAGCAAATCAGCTTTCAAAAGCAAGGGGACGATTTGGAAATTTGTTAACAACACTTTCATTTCTTCCATTCATTGTATCAATGGCAGCTGCAGGAATGGTGTGGGATTGGCTTTTAGATCCGAATTTTGGGCTTGTAAATTCGATTCTTGGTTTTTTAGGGGCACCTCAACCTCTTTGGCTTCGAAGCCCCAAAACAGCTTTGTACTCAACTCTTCTTATAACACTGTGGATAAGAGCTCCTTTTGGGACGATGATTATCCTTGGTGGAATGCAAAATGTTCCAGAGGAGCTCTATGAAGCTGTCTCTTTGGATGGCGCTTCTGATTTACAGAAATTCTTCAAGTTGACACTTCCTTTGATTAACCCTCAATTGATTATGGTCACTACACTTGAGACGATATTTGCATTCAAGGCATTTGATCAGATTTATACATCAACAGGAGGTGGGCCAGCTGGAGCGACAAGAACTCTTATGGTTTATCTAATCAAGGATCTTTTCAATTCTGATTACGGGATGGCATCCGCTTTAACAGTTTTGCTACTTATAGCTCTATTCATAATAAGCTTGCTACAACAGACTCTGTTGAAGAAAAAAATAGAATATTGAGGAGGATTGTATGTCTTGTAAGATAACAGTAAGCAAAGTAATAGCATGGGTTCTCACTTTTTTCTTCTTCTTGTTTGTTTTGGTTCCTTTTATGATGGTTTTTTTTACGTCATTTAAAACAATCCAAGAGATCAATGATATGCCTTATAGGTCTCTTTGGCACAGAATTGTTCCAGATGATTTCTTAAATTTCGATAATATTGTAAGCGTCTTTAATGGAACGGCGAGCCAACTAAATGGAGTTCCTTTCTATCGCTTTATAATGAATTCTCTTATTGTAACATTTGTATCATTATTTCCATCTCTTGTACTGGCAGCAACTTCTGCATATGGTTTTGCCAAATTTAATTTTCCTGGGAAAAATTTGATATTTTATATGTTTCTTGGGCTTGTTATGGTTCCCATGGAGATGATTTCTATTCCATTGTTCATGACAATCAGTAAGCTTAATCTTATCAATACGTATTTAGGATTGATGATTCCAAGCTTTATATCAGCATTTGGGACATTTCTTTTAAAAGAGTCTATAGAACCTATTCCCAATTCCTATATTGAAGCTGGGCGTATTGACGGAGCAAAGGAATTTACAATATTTGCACGTCTTATTATGCCAATGTTATCAGGTCCAGTTGTTACATTCATAATCATAAAGTGCACATGGTGTTGGAATGATTTCTTTTGGCCTTTGATGGTTGTTTCAAATGAGAGCATGAAAACAGTGACTTTGGGATTGAGCAAGTTCTCCAATGATTTGTTCAAGGAATATGGGCAATTGAACTCTGCCGTTTTGTTGAGTCTTATTCCTCTTTTGGCTGTTTTCGTTGTTAGCCATAGGAAGATAAAGGTTGGTCTGATGGGATCCGGAATCAAAGGTTAAGAAATAAAAGGAGAAAAATACAATGATAGAAAAACATATCAATATCGATGTAAATGGGAAGAGAAAGTCTTTTCATCATTTTTTCAAGGCAACTGGTTATGCTAATGCGGATTATACATATACTGCACCAGTTGAGCGAATGTATGATTATCTTTCATCATATAACGGTCATCCAAAGTATATGAGATTGCACAATATAATGACATTGCATGGAAAAGGAGATTATTTCAAATTCAAATTTGGTTCCGATTATGGCAATCCAATTCCTCCTATGGAAAACGATCAGGATATTGTTGTGAAAAGGGACCTTTACGGAAACTTGCATTACGATTGGACTTATGTTGATAGAGTGTATGACATCATAGTTTCACATGAAATGGTTCCTATCGTAGAGATGGTTTATATGCCTTCATGCCTTCGTAAAGATAAATGGGAATGTATTCCAAATAATTACAAAGAGTACATGGAAGTCTTGAAGCAATTTGTCATCCATTGGACTGAGCGATATGGAAGGGATGCTGTTAAAGATTGGTATTTTGAGATAATAAACGAACCGGAAGGTTATAAGATAATAAATGATCGGCCGGAAGTGTTTATGGCTCTTTATGATTACTTTGAAGCAGCAATCCATGACATTGATAATGAGTATAGGGTAGGTGGTCCAGCTGTAAAGCAATGGGAAGAAGGGAAGAGGATATTCGATCTTTTCCTTGAACATTGCGACTCTGGAGTCAATTATGTCACAGGCAAATTTGGAACAAGAATAGACTTCATATCTGTACATTGTAAAGCTGGACATCCAACAATGGTTGGGCCTCAACTTGCATATATGTTTGATTCCTTAAAAGAGTATTCAGAAATTTTGAAGAAATATCCCAACTTGAAAGACAAGCCTTTCTTCAATGATGAGTCTGACATAGTTTGGGATGGGAATATGGGCACATGGTATAAATCTTGGTTGAATTTCCGCAATACAGAGTATGCTCCTGGATTCATTTGCAAGATGATCAACCACTATTGCGATGTAATTATAGACGAGTTGGGAATCAATCTTGACATTGTCGATAGTGATAATAGCCATTTGCCTTGGGAAAAATATCTGTTTTCTGGCAATCGAAGTCAATTAACACCGCTTGCTGATGCACCTTGCACAGATCTTATTAGAAAAGGATTTTTCAATGCTGGCCACTTGCTTGGCCGTCTTGGCGACGAGCGCTATATAATTAATTCCGGCGACACTGAGTTCGGTGATAAATACGGCTGTCTTGCTACTAGATTTAGTAACGGTGACGGCTATGCTTTCATGCTTTGGAATTTCGAAGATGGGCTTGATGGAAGCGTTAACGAAAGACTCGTTTCTCTGAATTTGAGTGGACTTGATGGAGAATATAAAGGATTCACATATAGAATTGATTGCAAGCATTCAAATCCATACCATGCATGGCAAAATATGGGGAAGCCGCAAAATCCGTCGATAAAGCAAATAGAAGAACTTAGAGCTTGTGATTATTTAGCACTTGATGAGGATGATTTTAATGCAAATGGGATATTTTCGAAAAGCTTTAATTTACCAATGCATTCCGTTGTTCTTGTTATTCTTGTTAAGGAAAACAACCTTCATGAAAATATTGCTATAAAGAAAATAACAAAAGAGAAGGGTATTAATGCCAATGATCAAGTTTTTATAGTTTGGGATTATTCCAAAAGGAATGATTTTAAAGGCTATAACTTGTATAGAAATGGAGAAAAAGTGAATAGGAATTTGCTTACAAGCTCATGTTTTACAGATTCATCTTTGGATATCAATCAGGAAAACTCATATAAAATAGAGACCGTATATGCATATGGAAAGAAAATGTCAGACTCTTTCATCTTTCATTCTGCTGATTGGACTATAGAGGAATAAACATGAGAAATAGTGTAGCTTATATGACTGGCATCAGAGAAATGGTGATTCGTGATATTCCATATCCAGATATCAAAGAAGATGAAGTCCTTGTAAAGATGGAATATGTAGGAATATGTGGTTCTGATGTTCATTATTATGAAAAAGGAAGAATAGGTTCGTTTGTAGTTTCTGGAGATTTTATTCTTGGACATGAAGGAGCTGGTGTTGTAGTAGGTGTAGGGGAAAGAGTTGATGCACTAAAAATCGGGCAGAGAGTTGCTTTGGAGCCAGGAATTCCTTGTGGACATTGTTATTATTGCAAGAGAGGTAATTATCATCTATGCCCAGATGTAAGATTTCTTGCAACCCCTCCATATGATGGTTGCTTTAGGAATTATATTGCTTATCCTGCTAATATGGTTTTTCCTCTTCCCCCTCAAGTCTCATCCAAAGATGGGGCTTTAGTTGAGCCTCTTTCTGTAGGTATACATGCAGTTGAGCAAGGCAATGTCGAACTTGGAGATTCTGTTGTTATACTTGGTGCAGGTTGTATAGGTCTGATGACTCTGCTTGCATCTAAAGCTAGAGGTGTGTCAAATATAATTGTTGTCGATATTATGGACAATAGACTCGAGAAAGCTCTTGAGATGGGTGCGACGCATGTAATCAATGCAAAAAAAGAAGATTTAATGAAAACTAGCGACAAAATAACCAAAGAACACGGTTCTGATGTTGTTTTTGAGACAGCAGGTTCTGATATTACCGCAAAGCAGACTGTCCGCTTAGTAAGAAGAGGAGGGACTGTTGTGTTGGTTGGAATGTCAGCAAAGGATTCTTTTGAGTATGATTTTTCATCTCTTATGGCAAAAGAAGCTACAATTAAAACAGTTTTTAGATATAAAAACGTCTATCCTGCAGCAATAAGCGCTCTTGCGTCTGGTAATATAGATTTGTCAAAGTTGAATCCAGCAGAGTACATGTTTTATGATATAAAGCAAGCTTTTGAGGATAACATAAATCTCAAAAACGAGATTACGAAGATTGTTATAAAAATGTAAAGAGCATGGGGGCTTGGTGTTCAAGCCCCTTTCTATGTTTCTAGTTCTTCAAACATCCAATAGGAACAATAAGAATCCCATCATCTCTTTTATATACGATGCTATCTAATCCAGTAAGGACCATTAGGAAAGAAGGTTTTTTCATATTTGCTTTAGTGATTAATGACTTTCCGCATAAGCTCTTAAATCTCTGATTCAAGACAATGAAAGTAAACAAATCGGCAGTTTGTACCAAAAATAATCGGTAGTTTGTACTAAAAATAATCGGTAGTTTGTACTAAATATCTTGAAAATTCTAGAGTTTCAGATTTTATGATGAAAAGTAGTAAGAGCGTTGAAGTGACAAGGATGTTGTCTAATCAATTTTTGTTTCAGCATATATATGTTGACTTAGAGCTCTGGTTGCAACAGGAAATCTGCTATGTGCATCGTTTTGATGCCTTCATAATTTCCTTCTGAGAACTCATCCATTGTGAGTACATATTTAGGGTAGTTGTCATGGATTTTCAACAAATTGTCATACTCCCTTTTTTCTGTTTTCAGAGAACTGAGTTCCTTTTTGACTTGCAAATAAAGTTTTTCATTTTGGCGCACAGCAACAAAGTCGATTTCACTATTGCCGAACTTGCCGACATTTACAGAATATCCTCTGCGACAAAGCTCTAAGTACACAATGTTCTCAAGACTAGATGATATGCTGTCAGCATTGTAGCCAAAAACACTGTATCGCAGAGCTGTATCTGCAAGATAGAACTTTTCTTGAGTTTTAAGGATTTCTTTGCCTTTTAAATCAAAGCGAGAGCAACGATGAATTAAGAATGCTTTCTCAAGTTTTTCCAAATAGCTGTAAACTGTTTCGTTGTTCAATGTACGGCGTTCCGCTTTAAGATAATCTGATATGGATTTTGCCGAGAATGTGTTGCCAACATTACTGAAAGTATACTTTACAACTCGTTCCAATTGATCGATTTTCCTCACCTGATTGCGCTTTACGATATCTGAGAATATTGTGGAATTATAGATATCACGCACAATTGTATAGACCTCATCCTGTGAATATGAGCGCAAAAGCGTTGCTGGAAATCCCCCTAAGCGCAGATAGTTTGCAAGCTCGGCTCTTGGCCCATCTATACTTGAATATTGCTTCTTGAACATTAGGTATTCTGTAAAAGACAATGTGTAAATGCGGAAAGTCACATATCGTCCGGTCAGATATGTTGAGATTTCAGATGACATCATTCGTGAGTTTGAGCCTGTTACATAGATATCGACATTGAAGTTCGATGCAAGTGAATTAATGACCTTTTCCCAACCATTTATCTCTTGTACTTCATCAAGAAATAAGTAGTATTTTCCACCAGTTGAAACGCACTCTTTCAGTTCTGCATACATCTGTTTCGCTGTCATGTCATCATATTCCATCGAATCAAAACAGTAGCTAATAATGTGATTTTCAGAGATTTCATACTGCGTTTTTAGTCGTTGCATAATCATTTTTAAGATCGTGGATTTTCCACAACGTCGGACTCCAGTAAGGATTTTCACGAATGGTGTATCTACATATGCCATAATCTTGTCTACATACAAAGGTCTATAAATCATCGAGATTATCTCCAATTGTATATATTATACTGTAATTTTGATTGAATACAAATTAGTTTTGCGATTTAAAACCGTAAAACTTTCAATGAGCAATCTTATATTTTCTGTAATATCGAATAAAAGACAGCATCATTTTTCACGCTTACTATATAGATTGAAAACCGGGTATGATGAGGCTTGGATATAATCTCTTCAGAATTAAGAGAACAAGATTTTGCACTTCTGGAGAAGGTGGGGTTTATCATTGAAGTTGCTTGCAGAACAGGCCAAAGCTAAACATAGGGTCAAGTCTCATATGTACACAAAGGGCGATGATTGTGTTTAAATAATTTATCAGCATAAGCCAGAAAACTTCAGAATATCAAAAATCTGTGCTTGAGGAGGAACGTGGAAAATGGGAAAAATCATCTTATATCATGGAACTCCTGATAAAATTGTTGTACCCAAATATGGTTATGGAGATGAAAAGCATGACTATGGTAAGGGTTTTTATCTTACTGATAGCATCTCTCTTGCCAAAGAATGGGCAGTATGTCGACCAAATGATATAAATGGATGGGTTCATAAGTATGAGCTTGAAGCTGACGGGCTGAAAATATTGGATTTTCAACAGATGAATGTTCTTGCATGGCTTGCCGAGCTTATGAAGCATAGAGATGCTGCTGATTCCAAACGATATCGCATGCTTTCAAAGATGTTTATTGAGAAATACGGTGTTGATACAAGTGGATATGATGTGATTCGAGGGTGGAGAGCAAATGCTTCTTACTTTTATATTGCAAAGGAGTTTGTGCGAGACAACATCGATATCGATATTCTTGAAGAGTTGCTTTTCTTAGGGGATTTAGGCATCCAGTATTGTATCAAATCTGAAGCATCATATGCCAAGTTGGTGGAAAAATGCGATGAATTGATTACTGTTCCTTTTGCAGAGTTCAATGATAGGTATAATCAGAGAGATATAGCGGCAAGGAAAAATATGCGGAATCTTGTCGATTCAGATGCAAACAAGGTCATAAATGTCTTCAGTACTTTACTCGAGAGGTGATGATAATGCGAGGATATTCAGATTTGTATTTAAACGATGTTGTTGAAAATCAAGGTAAGCTTTTTGAGTTTGTGGCAGAGAATTACCCAGATAAGGATACAGAGGAATTTATCAACACTTACATGGCAAGCAAAACGAGAAAGAGCATTGACGAGTCCCAAGCCTATGTCAACACAATGGATGCAAAAGAGCTTTGGGCATATTTCAGCAAAACAGAAAACTACCATCCCAAAGATGGCAAGGCTATAGAAGGTTTTATGCCTAATTGGATTGGAGAATTCTATGCATACTACCAGTGGTACTACAACTTGCCAAGTGCGCAATTGGTCAAGAAAATACCAGTATCATTTTTAAAAAAGGCATATGGTGGACTGCACGATTTAGAGCTTGATTTGGCTGTGAAGAAAGTTGGAGAAGTGCAATGAATATCATTTGTTTTCACAATCCAGATGAAGAAAATGGATATTTGAGCAATTGGTATCTATCACCATTTACATTTGATGAAGTTTCATTTTCTTCAATGGAACAGTACATGATGTATCGTAAAGCTCTCACTTTTGGTGATGATAAAGTTGCTTCAGATATCCTAATAACATCAGATGTTGCTAAGATCAAAGCTCTTGGACGACTTGTTTCTGGTTATGATGAGAGTTCATGGAATGGTATTCGGCAAATTGTTGTCTATGAGGGGCTTTTGGCAAAGTTCTCTCAGAATCCTGAGCTAAAAGTACAACTTAAGGGTACAGAAGACGCTATTCTTGCAGAATGTGCTGTGAAAGACAGAATATGGGGCACCGGTCTCTCAATGCATGATCCGAACAGATTTGACAGACGAAAGTGGCAAGGGCAAAATTTGCTTGGTTATGCCCTTATGATGGTACGAGAAAGACTGTAATCATTGCAAAGAGGGGAAGTGGATATCGAAGAGGCGTTGATAAAGGTTTTGGCAGATAAAGACTGGGGCAAGCAAGAATCCAAAGTAATATAAAAAGGATTGCTTATCAACAACTGTGTTGATGTTCTTGAACAACAAACAATGATAGAGCTTCGTTGTGATAGCTGGCGATATCTTTCCGCAGATGTTCACCATATTTTACCTTTATCGGAAGGAGGTCCGGATGTCAAATCGAATATGGTATGTCTTTGTCCTACTTGCCATAGAAAATTCCATTCGGGTGAATACCGCTTAAAAGAGAAGAATGATACTATTTTTGTCCGAGATGAGCTTTTGGGTAAGAATATGACTCCAAATCTTTTGCATGACATCATCCTCTATTGAGGTTGAACTAGAGAAAAATAGCGTGTATCCTTTCTTTATCGCAATAAGAGGTGAATTATGAATGCTTTATTAGCTTTGATGGCAGCAGATGCAAGTGGTGCATCTTCAACAGGTTCAATGGTTACTACTTTAGTTACATTTGTTCTTATTATTCTTATTTTCTATTTCCTTATCATCAGACCTCAGAAGAAGAGAGATAAGGAAGCAAAAGCAATGATTGCTGCAATGAAGAAGGGTGATAAGGTTGTTACAATTGGAGGAATCCATGGAACAATTGTTACAGTCAAGGACTCTACCGTAATTGTTAAGGTTGATGACAGTGCAAGAATCGAGTTCTCGAAAAGTGCAATCTCTACAGTTACAGCAAGGGATGCTGTGAAAACAGCTCCTGTCAAGAAAGAAGAGGCTGAGGAGACAAAAGAGGCTCCTGCTACAGAGACTGAAAAGAACAACTAGAGATGAAGAAGACTGGTCGTATCTTGCTAGTCGTATTGGTTCTGGCTGTGGCGACGGCACTATTGTATCCTACTTTCAAGTGGTATGTGCTTACGCCTGCAGAGACCAAACAACTTGCAGCAGGCTCAGATTACCAAATCAGGGATTATGTTCGCGGACAAGCTGAAAAGGATGTCCGCATTTTAAAGTCTCTAGCAAAAGAGAATCCAAATGATGAGGTTTCATCTGAGTACAAATACTTAATAAAAGACGCAAAGGCAGAACTATCTCGCCAAAGAAGACAAAATCCTGACAAATGGACAAATTATGCTCTTCTATCTTCTTTTTCTGGCGAAGATAGCTTTTTTTCTGCAATAGAAGCCCACTATAGAGAAAACCTTTTAAGTGTCAAAGAAAACTCGAATTATATTTTGCAATTGGGCTTGGATTTAAGAGGAGGAATGTCTGTTCTGTTGGAAGCAGATGTGGACAGCTTTGCTGAAAAGAATGGTTATATTCCTGATTCTGCTGAGCTTATTTCCCTTTTGAATGAAGATATTTCAATCCTTAATTCCAGAATAGACCAATTTGGAGTTACGGAACCAGATATAAGGTTACAAGGTAGTGATCAGATCCTTATTGAGATATCGGGAGAGACAGATCCAGAGAGAGTGGATTCTTTTTTAAGAAGCAGAGGTTCTTTGACATTCCAGCTTGTAGACAACTCACTCACTGAAAGAGTTGAGAGGGAGTTTGTTGAAAACAAGTCGAAGTTCTTTGATTCTGATGGCAATCTAGTAGCACCTAGCTACATTCCAGAGAACAGGATGCTTGCAGGCTATTACACAGAGGATGACTATGGGATTGAGAATCTTGAAAGCTTAGTTGTTCTCAGACGAGAAATAGGTCTTGATGGAGCACATCTTAAGAGCGCAAATGTTTCCCAAGATGAACAAACGAGACGTCCGGTTGTTAATTTCACGCTCGACTCAGAAGGTGGCGATATCTTCTACAACCTCACAAGCAAGAACACAGGAGCCTCTTTGGCTGTTGTAATGGATGGGAAAGTGAAGAGTGTTGCCAGAATCAACAGTGCAATCAGGGATTCTGTGCAACTTTCAGGAGGTTTCACTGAAGATGAAGCCCAGTCTTTGGCTGTGAGTTTGAAGACAGCATCCCTCCCTATAGATTTGAAAGTGCTTTCAGAGCAAGCTGTAGGTGCATCTCTTGGAGATGACGCTGTTAAGATTTCATTAAGAGCGATATTAATCGGATTCTTGCTTGTTGTCCTATTCGTTGCTATATATTACGGACCATCTGGTTTTGTTGCCGATTTTGCCCTATTGATGAATCTGTATATGATGATTGCACTCCTTTCAGCACTCAACTATACAATGACGCTATCATCCATCGCTGGCATTGTCTTGACTTTGGGAATGGCAATTGATGCGAACGTAATCATATTCGAGAGGATGAAAGAAGAGCTTGAAAAGGGTGCTCTTGGATATCAAATTGTTTTATCAGGTTTCAAGAAAGCATTCTGGACAATTATGGATTCGAATATCACAACAATAATTGCAGCACTTGTCTTGTCGATCTTTGGTTCTAGCTCTGTAAAAGGTTTTGCAAATACATTGGCAATCGGTATTGTGTGTTCTTTGTTTACGTCTCTTTTTGTTTCGCATTTGATTTTTGATCTGTTTATTACAGAGGACAATATGAAGAGAGTGAAGCTTTCTTGGAGGAAACAAAGATGAAAGGTAATTTCGAAGTTTTAAAATACAGATACTATGCTATAGGCTTCTCTTGCCTTTTTATTTTGGTAGGTATTGTCTTTGCAATCATCTTTGGTGGATTCAATACAGGTATTGACTTTGGATCAGGATTTTCTGAGAGAGTACAAATTGCTCCAATTGGGATGAAGATATCATACGAAGGAGAGCTATCTGTAACAGCAGGAGTGAGCGAAAATAACCTCTATCTGGAATTCAAAGGCACTGATGGCGTAAACAGAATTGATTTTCCATCTTCTTTGTATCAAACAGTAGATGAGCTTGCGACAGCTCTTAAGAAAAATGGCATAACAGTGTCTGTTTTTGACGGTTCGTTGGAAGTTGAGAACTTTATGCCTGGATACAACTTCCCTGCTAGATTGAGCGCATCTGATTTGAGGCTAAATTATGCAACAGATACGAAGGATGTTGATATTGATGATGTAAGAGATGCGCTTTCTTCTCTTGAGTCAGTTAATGTGCAAACACTTGGGAAGGCGTCCGATGGAGGTTTTCAGATTAGGATCAAGGCGCATGATGGCGATAGCCAAGACAGCCTTGAAGAGAAAGTGAATAGCGCACTTGGTATGTATTTTGGAGAAGACAATCTTGTTTTGCTGCAATCTGATTTTGTAGGGCCAAAGTTTTCTGCTAATCTTTTACGTTCATCGTTTTATGCAATTCTTCTTGCTATTGCTCTTATTCTTGTCTACATTGCATTTAGATTCCGTCTTTCATATGCGCTTTCATCTATTTTGGCACTTTTTCATGATGTTGTGATGATGTTTGCATTCATCCTTATATTCAGACTTGAGGTATCGTCTACGACGATTGCTGCAGTCTTAACGATAATAGGATATTCATTGAACAACACTATTGTTATCTTCGATAGGATAAGAGAAAACTTGGTTTTGAAGAATAAGATGAGTCTTGTTGATATAGTAAATCTTTCTATTAGACAATCTTTTTCAAGAACTTTGATTACAAGTTTGACAACTCTTTTCGCGATTCTTCCGCTTGCAATATTCAGCTCAGGCGACATAAAGAACTTTGCAATCAATCTTACATGGGGTGTTGTGATTGGTACTTACTCATCCAATTTCCTGGCTCCTGCCTTTTTGATGATGTTTCATCATTTTTCACCTATAGATAAGGAAAAGAAAAAGATCGAATCTGATCCTCTCTTGGAGGGATGATGGATGTAATAAAAGCACAAAATCTCGGTTTTTGCTCTGGTGTAAAGCTTGCACTAGGGATTGCCGAGCGTGCAATTTTGAAGGCTAGGGATCTCGGGCTTCCTTGCTATGTCTATGGCGATATCGTCCATAATGCGTATGTTATGAATGAATTGATGCGACATGGAGTTGTCAAGATAGATTCTCCCTATGGATATAAGCCCGGAGTATTGATAATCAGAACACATGGGATTTCTGACTCACTTCGTTCTCTTTTCTTGGATCAAGGCTTTATTATTGAGGACGCAACTTGTCCTGTTGTTTTGAGAAATCAAGCATCGATTCGGAGCGCGCATGATAATGTTCTTGTTATTGGCATTCCAGGGCACTCGGAAGTTGTGTCTCTTCTTGGTGCAAATAAAAATGTGACAATAATAGATAATGCGCAAAAACTTTCTTATTTGGATAGAGGTAAATGCTACAAGGCTGTTGTGCAAACTACATTTTCATCATCCAGCCTTGAGAAAATCAAAAAGAAAGCAAAAGAGCTTTCCTTGGATATTGCTTTCGCAAATAGTATTTGTGCCTCGTCTGAGCTTAGGCGAGAGGGCGTTGTAAATCTGAAAGGAAAAGTAGATGCGCTAATCGTTGTCGGAGATAAACATAGCGCAAATACGAATGAGCTTTTTTCTATTGCAAAAGAGAATGGCATGACATCATTTCTTGTTGAAAAAGTAGATGATATTACAAAAGAAATGATGCTTTATGATAAAATCGGGTTGGCGGCAGGAGCCTCCACTCCGGAAAAAATATATAATGAAGTCGAAAAATATTTGAGGAGTGTTGATAATGGACGTTAGCGACCGATATCCTTTGATTCCAATTCCCACAGTAAAGAGATTCCCTTCTTATTTGAGAATCCTAAAACAAAACAAAGCCTCCGGTGTTTCACATATAAGTGCAACTACGCTTGCTGAAGAACTTGGACTGAAGCCGATACAAGTCAGGAAAGACATCTCTTGCACTGGGATAGAAGGAAAGCCAAAAGTTGGTTTTGATATAAATGAGCTTATTTCGTCAATAGTCCATGTGCTTGGTTGGGACAATGCTACAGATGCTTTGATTGTTGGAGCCGGAAACATGGGCAAGGCTCTTGCTCAATATGGCGGCTTTGAGAACTACGGTTTGAGGATAGTAGCTATATTCGATAAAGATCCAGATAAGATTGGCAAGAAATGTGGATCATTGACAATTCTCCCTGTAGATTCCATAAACCAATATATAAAACAGAATCGAATATCGATTGCTGTAATCACAGTGCCAGCTGCTTCTGCGCAAAGCGTTGCTGATCTTTTAGTAAAATGCGGGATAAGAGCGATATGGAATTTTGCACCAAAGGATTTGAAGCTCCCTGATGATGTTGTCATGCAAAGGACTGACCTTGCAACATCGTTTGCTGTTCTTTCTGTGAAATTGAGAAAGAAATATAGTCAATCCAGTGAAAATGAATACAGTGATGAGGAAATATAATCACTAGATATGCAAAATAATATTCCAGTGTTCACATTAAGGCGCCAAAGATGACAAAAATTGGTGCTTTTTCTTTAGATTAAGTATGTTATTTCTAGGCCTGTCAGAGTTTTATTGACTTGAGATATTTCTTGGGTTACATTACATGTACTAGGAGTTTAGGATGGGTGTAGATAGTAAAATAACGGTTGAGCTGTGTATGGGCTCAAGTTGTTTTGCTCGAGGCAATAGTGCTTCTCTGTCAGAGATAGAGAACTACTTGGATGAAAATGGCCTTTCGGAAAGAGTTGATCTTGAGGGGCATCTTTGTCTTGGCAAATGCAACAGTGGTCCACATATAAGAATAGATGGCGTAGAGTATTCAGCTATTAGTCCTGATTGTGTAATAGATTTGATCAGGGGGGCTCTTGATAAATAATGCTTAATCCTATTTACACAGAGATCACGAGCTGTAGAGATTGCTATAAATGTGTCAGGCAGTGCCCCGTAAAAGCAATACAGATAAGAGATGGAAACGCATTCATACTCAAAGAGAGATGCATATATTGTGGCAAGTGTGTCCATGTTTGTCCAAACAATGCAAAGAAAGTCAGGGATGATGTTGAACGTGTAAAGCTTGCTATAGCTTCTGGTCGTAAAGCTTTTTGTTCACTAGCTCCATCATTTGCATCTGAATTTTCAGGAAAAGAGAGAGCATTGGTTGCTTCTCTATATAAACTTGGTTTTTTCGCTGTGTCGGAAACAGCAATAGGAGCGAAGCTTGTAACAGATGCATTGGATATATATGCAAATGAGCATAGCGACAATGTCCCATTTATATCGACAGCATGCCCATCGGTAGTGGAGCTTGTAAAAAAATACTTTCCTGATGATGTTTCACGTCTTGCTCCAGTCCCATCGCCTTTGCAAAGCCATAGCGCTTATTTGAAGAAGCTCTATGGTGATGATATCATGATTGTCTTCATTGGTCCTTGCATTGCAAAGAAAGTCGAGGCTGATAGTACTCCAGGTTACCCTGATTTCGCACTTACATTCAAAGAGCTTCGTGCATGGCTTAAAGATGAAGGGATATCGCTTAATGATAAAAATCTGCCAATGGATAAATCATTTGTTCCAGCAAAGGCCGGTTTGAGCACTATCTATCCAATAGAAGGAGGACAAATACAGACTTCGCAAAAATGGAACTGTCTTCCAATCAATGTGCACGCAATTGCGCTATCAGGCATGGAGGAAGTTATGTCATCTCTTTCATCAGGAGCGCCTGAGGATGATGTCTTTCTGGAGCTTTTGAGTTGTGATGGCGGTTGTATAAATGGGCCAGGTGCTGACCGAGAAACTTCAATTGCAAATAGAAAAAGAGTCGCTTCTAGCTACACAATTGCAAGAATGGAAGAAGATGATTTGTTTGAAGGCGATATAGAGTTTTCAAGAGAACTCTTGGAGAAGGGGTACAAGATACTCAAGAGCTCTAATCCAACACGAGAAGATCAATTCAAGAAGAAATTCTCAGAAAACGAGATTGGGCATGCGCTTGTCGAGCTTGGAAAGATAACAAAGGCAGATGAACTCAATTGTGGAGGGTGTGGGTACTCTACTTGCAGGGACTTTGCGATTGCATACCTTTCAGGCATGGCTGAGTCTGAGATGTGCGTCACGAAGATGAGGAAGGAAGCAGAGTCGAAAGTTGATGTCTTGCTGAGGACGATTCCTAATGGCATTGTTATCGTCGACTCTGAGTTGAGGATTGCTGATTGCAACACTAGATTCCTCGATATCTTTGGCGATATGGAAGAAGGATTTGTTGACCAGAATGTCTTGAATATGGTCAGAGGGCTTCCTGTTGAGAGATTTGTTCCTTTTGTCGACAAGTTCAAGGATCAGTTCTATCTTAATCGCCCGGGCCAATACAGATTGCACTTCAATGACAAGTTCTTGAGAGTCACATTCTTCCTTGTTGAGAAAAAGAATCTTTTGGGTGCAATGTTTGAAGATATAACAAATCCAACAGTAAGAAGAGAAACTGTAGTGAAAAAGGCGGAGGATGTCATACAGAAGTCGTTGGAGACAGTACAGCAGATTGCATCGCTGTTGGGAGAAAATGCTGCAGATACAGAGATTATGCTCAACTCGTTGATTGATGCATTTAGCGTTCATGGTTCATCAGATGATGGCGGTTTTACAGATGATGGAGATCTAGCATGAACAATGTCTTTATCGATGTTGACTATGCACAAATATACAAACATGGCCAGAAGATAGGCGGTGATGTGTTTTTGCTATCAAGAAATCCGGACAATAATCAGATAGTGGCGACATTGTCGGATGGACTTGGCTCTGGAGTGAAGGCAAATGTTCTTGCATCCCTTACAGCGCATATGGCACACAAGCTTTCATTCTCGCCGATTAATTTAAACAACTCTGCACGAATCATAATGGATACGCTCCCTGTGTGCAAAGAGAGGAAGATAAGCTACTCGACATTCACTATTGCTGATATTCGCTATAAAGACAGCAATACAGACATAGAAGTAAATCTTGTCGAATATGATAACCCTCCATCGCTTCGTTTCTCAGGCTCTTCAGCTGTAAAGTGGAATAGAGTCAAGACGGAGTTGCAAAGGGAAGGTGCTTTCAAAAAAGAGATTGTATCTTCATCTCAATTCAAGCTATCTATTGGAGACAGGCTTGTTATGTTCTCTGATGGTGTAACTCAATCGGGTCTTGGAAAGAGTCTTCCTCTTGGATGGAGAATTGATGGAGTAAGAGAGTTTATAAGAAAAGAGATAGAGAATGATGAAGATATATCATCTAGAGAGCTTTCAAGAGCAATAGTGCAAAAAGCAAATAGCCTTGATGGGCTTTGCTCGAAGGATGATATCACATGTGTTGTTGTTTATATAAGAAGGCCAAGGAGAACTCTTATCGTAACTGGACCGCCATTTACAAAAGAGGCTGATGAGGCACTTGGCGAGAAGATAAAAGCATTCGATGGAAGAAAGATTGTGTCGGGAGGAACCACAGCGCAAATTGTGTCAAGGGTCCTAGGCAAGAAGCTTTCCATTGACATGAAATGCTGGTCCAAGGATGTGCCACCATCGTCTAAGATGGAAGGAATAGACTTAGTTACAGAGGGGATGCTTACGCTTTCCCAGGTTGCAACAATCCTTGAGAAGAAGATGAATCTGTCGGATCTCCCAAATGATCCGGCGAAGAAATTCGTCGAGATCCTTCTTGATAGCGATCAAGTGCATTTTATAGTTGGAACGAAAATAAACGAGGCTCATCAGGATCCAAACATTCCTGTGGAGATAGGAATCCGCAGAACGATTATAGGTAGATTGAGAAAAGCCTTGGAAGAAATATATCTAAAGGAAACTTCGCAAGAATATCTGTAGGAGGATAGAAAATGAAGAAGTCGAAGGTTAAGGTCAGAATTTGTCTTGGAACAGCTTGCTTTGTGCAAGGTGGAGCAGATTTGCTGCTTTATAATGACTTTCTTGACCCGGAAGTACTTGCAGGGTGCGAAATTGAAGGCTGTCCTTGCTTGAATGAGTGTAGAGTTGGAAATGGTGTTGCTCCATATGTCGAGATTGATGGAAAAATCTATGATGGAGTTAATCAGGAGAAGTTCTGCAAGCTTTTAGCGGAGGCTGTAAAGAATGCTTGATGTTAATAACCAGTATACTTTGATGAAGCGAAAGATTGATACAGAGGTCATGAAACACTTCTTTGACGATACTTTGGTTAAAGATGCGGATAGACTCCCTATCGATATAATCCCAAAAAACAGGATTCCTAATAGGTGTTGCATCTATAAGGAAAGAGCATTGGTTAGGTATCGAATAATGGCTCTTGCTGGAGTCAATGTCGAAACAGATGATGATGAATATAGATCTCTCAGCAGCTATATAGAGGATGTTCTCAAAGAGGACAAGCCACCACTTCCAATCTTGACGACAATCGAAAATGGATGTTCTGGATGTCCAAAGTCAGTTTATAGAATCTCTGACGGTTGTAGAGGATGCTTTGCACGCCCATGTACATCAAATTGTCCTAAGGATGCAATAGTATTTCTTAATGGTAGAGCACATATACAGGAAGAAAGGTGCATAAAATGTGGCAAGTGTATGGAAGTATGTCCATTCCATGCTGTTGTTCATATTCCTGTTCCTTGTGAGGAAGCTTGCCCTGTTGATGCGATAAAGAAGAACGAAAATGGAGTTGCTGAGATTGATCACTCAAAATGCATTGGTTGTGGAAAATGCGTGCGATCATGCCCATTTGGTGCAATTGTTGAAAGGTCAGGGCTTTTCCCAGTTGCCAAGATGCTCAAGAATGGAGAGAAAGTCATTGCAATGATTGCTCCTGCTATCGAAGGACAATTCCCAGGCACTCTTGGACAGATCAAAGCGGCTTTGAAGAAGGCAGGCTTCTTTGATGTAATTGAAGTTGCCGAAGGTGCTGCTATAACAGCAGAAAAGGAAGCTGAGGAACTGACAGAGAAGCTTGAGTCTGGAGCTGGATTTATGACAACATCGTGTTGCCCGGCATGGATGGAGCTTGTTGACAACCATATAACAGCCATGAAATCAAGATACTCAAGCACATGGTCTCCTATGGGGTACACAGCCCAGCTTTGCAAAGAGAAATATCCAGATGCGAAAGCTGTCTTTATCGGCCCGTGCTTAGCTAAGCGTGTTGAGGCTGCAAAACGCTACAGAGACACAATCGACGGCGTTATCACATTCAGCGAGCTTGCTTCTATCTTCATTGCAAAGGACATCGATGTAAAGGAGATGGTTTCAGACGATATGGGAGATGTGAAGGATTTTGCCGATTGCAGGGAGTTTGCTGTCACATCAGGAGTTGCAGCTTGCGTAATGCACCGCTTCAAGGAGAAGAACAAGAACGTTCGCGTAATGTCAATCAATGGAATCGACAAGAAGACTGTGAGATTGATGAAGACTTGGGACAAGAGAGCTCCTGAGGCAGATTTGATTGAAGTCATGTGCTGTGAAGGCGGATGTATCGCAGGGCCTGGGACTATTGCAAAGCCACAACTTGCATTGAGGCTCAGGGAAAACGAGAGGAAGGTAGCTCAAGCTGCACAGAGCAAATAGTTTTCAAAGCATTGAAGCAAAGGATGATGGTTTTATGACTGTCATCCTTTTTTCTTGTCAATATTCCTTCAACAATAATTTCATTGACAGATCAAAAAAACGACATTTATAATTAATTCATCTAATGAAATAATTGACATGGGAGGTTAGTTATGAAGAAGATTTCAGCAATTTTGATTGTATTTCTAATTGCAATTGCTATGGTTTTCGCCCAAGGAGGGAAGGCTAGTACATCAGATGATGGCAAGATACATCTCAAAGCTTATATGCAGATAGATCCGACGCTGTCGCAATATGCAGGACACAATGCAATTATGAAGGCTTTTGCCGAAAAGTATCCTAATATCGTCATAGAGCCTGAATATGCATCAGGAGAGGCTTTCCACCAGAAGTTCCAAGCAATGGCAGCATCGAAGGAAATCCCTGATATCTTCACATGCTACGGCGGGTCAAGGTCTGATTATATTACGAAAACAGGTCTTGTTTTGGATCTCAGAGAGGATTATCTGACAGATGAAATCATGGATCAATACTCAAGTGCAACATGGTCAGAGCAGGGCTCAGATGGACAATATTGGATGATTCCTCCATCGCTTGCTGTTTGCCATACTGTCTATGCAAATACAGACTTGCTAAAGAAGCTTGGACTAGAATATCCAAAGACATATTCAGAGTGGCTTGAGCAAATTCCTATAATCAGAGAAGCAGGCTACTATCCTGTATCGATGGGCAACAAGGATCCATGGGTTGTTAATTCTTGGCTTTTGAGTCTGTTAATAGATCGTCTTGGTGGACCAGAGTGGTTCATGAATGCAGCAAAAGGCAATGGTGCATCCTTTACAGATGAGCCTATGGTAAGATCTCTTGAGATTATCAAAGAGATGACAGATAAAGGTCTTTTCTCTCCAGGTGTTAACCAGATGTCTAATACAGAAGCCGACCAGGAATTCTACCAGCAAAAGAGTGTCTACCTTATTGATGCTGGATGGAGAACAAGCGGAATGGATAATGACTTGTCAGAACAAATGAAAGCATCTGTCGAGATGTATGTTTTCCCAGAGATAGAAGGGGAAGTCAGGCACAATACATCTACAGCAACTGTCTCTGAGGGATTTGGAATCAGCGCAAAGCTCAAAGGAACAGAGAAAGCAGATGCAGCATGGACATTCATCACTTTCTATAATGGCGAAGAGGGAGCAAAAATAAGAGCAGAATATGGAGATGTTCCTTCCTACAAGCTCGACTTGACTAAGATAAAGCTTGCTCCAATGCAAGCGAAATTCGCAACATTCCAAGCAACACATGACATGGGATACGTCTTTGACGCTGTCATGGGAGCAGAAGGAGTATCTATTCTCAACAATGACATCCAGGCAATGATGCTAGGAAATGGAGAACCTAAGGATATTGCTGCAAAGTACGAGAAGTTCGTAGAGCAAAACGAGCGCTAGAATCATTTGAGAGTGGTGCTAAGCGCCACTCTCTCTAAATGGGGAGGGAAAACGGTGAAGTCCAAAGATAAAGCAATAAGTTTCTATATGCTTCTGATGCCAGCATTCATAATATACATAGGCATCATAATATTTCCTATCCTCGTTAGCTTAGGCTTGTCATT
Organism: Spirochaetales bacterium UBA6872; assembly: GCA_002452215.1. Taxonomy (GTDB): domain Bacteria; phylum Spirochaetota; class Spirochaetia; order Sphaerochaetales; family Sphaerochaetaceae; genus Ornithospirochaeta. Next base: position 7,312 of record DKCO01000038.1, on the reverse strand, counting down.
TACAAAGTGGCGACAATATAGGATGGTAGGATTTATTGGACTTGGAAACTACATAAACATATTCAAGGATCCAGAGTTCCAGCGTTCGCTATGGAACAATATCCAGATAACATTGATATCTGTTCTAGGCCAAATACCGCTAGGTATCATACTTTCATATCTTTTGTATCGAAAATGGGTGAAATGTGCGAAATTCTTCGAGATGATGATCTTTCTTCCTATTACAATAAGCTCTGTCGTTGTGGCACTTCTCTGGAATAGGATCTTCTCTCCTGTTGGAATTTATACGGCTTTCATAAGAGCTGTGACTGGCAATCCAGACTATGTTGTGAAGATATTCGAGAACAAAAATCTTGCTATGATTCCGATCCTTATAGTGCTTCTTTGGCAACATACAAGTTTGTATATGGTAATATTCCTCGCGAATTTGCAACGCATTCCAGACTCTGTCTTTGAAGCCGCTGCAATCGATGGAGCTCGCGAGTCGACAATTATATCAAAGATAGTTCTGCCAGCCCTTTCGAATGTTATTTTCACTTGCTCTGTTCTTGCAATAAGTGGCAGTCTGAAGAGCTTTGATCTGGTCTTTGCAATGACTGGCGGTGGCCCTGTCGACTACACATCAGTGATGGCAATCTATCTTTACAAGCAGACATTCACTTTCAGCAACTACGGCTATGGGAGTGCTGTGTCAATAATAATCGTTATCCTTAGCGTTGGCTTGATATCCTTGGCACGCTATATCTACAGCAGAGTCGAGAAAAAATACGAGTGAGGTCAAAAATGGAGAAGAACAAAAGAGCCAAGAAGATATCAACAGGATGGACGATATTTTCATATGCCTTCTTGGTGCTCTTCACGCTTATTACGCTAATGCCAATGGTCTGGATGTTCTACTCATCTTTCAAGCTTAATGGCGAGATATTGATCCATCCTATTGCTTTGCCTAAAGAGCCTACATTGGCAAATTACATAAAAGCGTTCGAATATGGAAATATATTCAATGCTTTCTCAAACAGCCTGTTTTATTCGCTTGTCTCTACATCTTTGGTAGTCTTGCTTTCTCTTGCGGCAGGATTTGCACTCACAAAATTCGGATACAGAAGTTGTAGAATCTATATGGCATTATTTACGTTGGGGTTGTTGATAACAGTAAATTCAGTAATCACACCTCTTTTTATAATGGAGACGAATATTGGCCTTTACAATACTCGACTTGGTGTTATTCTTCCTTACATTGCATTTGGGCTTCCAATGGCCATTATGATAGCTGTTTCATTCATCAAAGGCATTCCTGATGCTTTAGTTGAGGCCGCAATCATAGATGGTGCAAGCTACAGATATATCTTCTGGAAGATAATATTCATGCTCTCTACTCCAGTGATTGCAACAATCGCTGTCTTGAATTTTTTGAATAACTGGAATGAGTTTTTGCTTGTATTCACGCTCACAAGTGGCGAGAACATGCGCTCGTTGCCAGTTACAATCAACTCGTTTGCTGGCAGATTGAACCAAGATTATGGACTACAATTCTCAGCTCTTGTTATTGGCACGATTCCGATGTTCATTTTTTACATTATAGCTCATAATGCACTTGTTACAGGTTTTGGAGAGGGAGCTATAAAAGAATAGCTTTTTTAAAGGAGGATCTTGATGAGACCATTGATAGAGATTTGCTTGGATTCTGTAGAGTCTGTGATTGCAGCTGAAAAGGGCGGTGCTGATCGAGTCGAGCTTTGCAGCGATCTTTTCGAAGGAGGGCTTACTCCTTCATTCGGGACTGTCAAGATTGCAAAAGAGCTTACAAAAATAGCTATCAATGCCATGATTCGTCCTAGAGGTGGTGATTTTTGCTATTCTGATACTGAATTCAAGACTATGAAGGAGGATGTAAAAGTCTTCAAAGAGCTTGGAGTGAATGGGATAGTTTTCGGAATTCTTACGCCTGATGGCGATATAGATATGGAAAGAAGCCGTGAGATTATTGATCTTGCAAGGCCTTTGTCTGTGACATTCCATAGAGCATTCGATATGACGAGAGATGCTTTCAAGAGCCTTGACGATTTGATAAATCTCAAAGTCGACAGAGTCCTCACAAGTGGCCTTGAAGCTACTGTTGCAGAAGGATCAGAGTTGCTTTCGTCTCTTGTCGAAAGAGCAGGAGATTGCATCATAGTAATGCCTGGATGTGGAATAACAGAAAGGAACTTCGAGAAACTCAATGCTAAGATCAAGGCAAAAGAATACCATGTATATCTTCCTAGTGAATACAGATCCAAGATGGTTTTCCACCCTGAACATATATACATGGGCGGGTTTTTGAGGCAAGACGAGTTCATGCTGACTTGTACAGATGAGAAAAGAGTCGAGACAATAAGGAAGATGCTATGATTCCAGTAGGCAATAGCCAATACCAGAAGATAGCTAATACATGTCTTATTTTGAATCTTTTAAGAAAAGGACCAATGAGCCGTATAGAGATCTCTGATACACTTGGACTTCAAGCCTCGACTGTGACTTATAGTACTCAGCGCCTTATTGAGCAAGGAGTAATAAATGAGTGCGGAGTGCTTGAATCCTCAGGAAAGGGACGCAAGCAAAAAGCACTCTCTCTTAATCTTGATAGAGGCTTGGTCGCTGGCATAGAGTTGCTTGTTGGTTTCTATCGTCTTTCTTTGCTTGATATTCTTGGGAGAGTGAGGCTCAAGATCGAGCTTAGCTATACAGTGTCATATTATGAGAAAGGCCCCGAGCTTTATAAGATGAGGCTGTCAGAGGCTTTGGAAAAAGCTGAGGCATTAGCATCTCCATTGTCTTTGCTTGGAGTCTGCATTGCAATCCCTGGCGTTGTCTATCCTGACCCTTTTACGGTTGAGGATTGCTGGACGCATGGACTGAAGAATGCATCGTTTGCAAGCTTTCTCTCAAAGTATCCATATCCTGTGTTTCTTGAAAATGATGCAAATTGCTCAGCTTTGCGTTTTCTCTTGGAAGGAAATCCATTTGACGATTTTATTTACATTCTTTTCAGAAAGCATGATGTTGTAGATCTTCCTTCGAATGTTCCATTGATAGGAATAGGCTCAGGACTTGTGATATCAGGCAAGCTCTATAAGGGTGCGCATGGAAGAGCTGGTGAGTTTGCATCCAATATGATTGATGAGATCGGCCACCAAGTTTCTCTTTCCAATGCTGATCTTTCTGCTCTGGAAAGCAACAAGGAGGCTGTGAAGAGCCTTATAAGGGAAGTTTTCTCGAACTATCTTTCATCATCTTGCTTGATAGATCCTTCATGCATATACATTGGTGGATTTTTGGCAGATGATCCGTTTCGCAGCATCTTGCAAGAGATTGTAGACAATGAATATAAAAGCCGCTTTGGAGCATTGCTTCCATACACGAGGCTGCAAATCTCTGAAAACAGCAGCTATGATCCGAGTATGGGTGCTGCTTGCTATATACTCGATTGGCTTTTCAGGGTTCCGCAAGTCGGGATTACAGAAGAGGACGAAAGACGATTCGCAATAATTGGCATGGACTAGGGAGGAAAAGCCATGAAAGGACGTATTCTAGTTGGGGGACTCCACCATGAGTCTGATACATTCAATCCTATTATCACATCAAAAAGCGATATATGGGTAAGACGAAGTGAGGAGCTCTTTAAAGGTGAGAGAGAGGACTCGATAAGTGGTGCAATCCATGCTTTGCTCTCTGCTGGCTATGAAGTCGTTCCGACTTTGATTGCTCGTGCTGTCCCGAATGGAGAGTGGGATAGTGAATATTATTTTAAGCTCAAGAGCGAGATGCTAGACAAGATAAAGGAGAGTCTTCCTTTGGATGCTATTTGCTTATCTCTACATGGGTCGATGAGAGTCCATGGTATAGGGGAAGCTGAGGGCGATATTCTCGAGAGTATTAGGTTAATATGCCCAGATATCCCAATATTCTCTTCCCTGGATATGCATGCGACTATTACAGATAGGATGCTTAAAAATGCAAATGGTTTTGTTGGCTACAAGTGCGCACCTCACACAGATACATACCAAACAGGCGAACATGCGGCAAGACTGGTGATTGAATGCTTGGAGGAAAAGCTTAGCCCCAAAATGGCGGCTGTCCATATTCCTATGCTTGTTGCTGGTGAGCAATCAGAAACCAGTGTCGAGCCAATGAAGAGTTTGATATCGATATTGCGTGATTACGAAAAGAGGCCAGATGTGATGGCTGCATCATATCTTCTCGGTTTTCCATGGGCAGATACTGAGGAGAATGGGGTCACAGCGCTTGTTGTTACGAAAAAGAGCCAAGATGATGCCGATAGATATGCAAAGGAGCTGGCTTCTATATTCTGGGACTCAAGAGAGAAATTCCATTTTTACAATGAGACATATGAGCCTAATGAGTGTCTGGAAAAAGCAAATGAGTCGATCAAGAGTGGCGTTTGGCCTGTTGTAATATCAGACAGTGGTGACAATCCAACCGCAGGTTCATCCCAAGATGTCACAAACTTTTTGAAAAGAATCTTGGCACATAGCGATCTTTCGAAACTCTCTCCACCTTTGGTATACCAAGCATTTTATGATCCTGATATTGTGAAAAAAGCTTTTGATGTGGGTGTCGGCGCTTATGTAAAGGGGTCATTGGGTGCAAAATTTGACACTGTCACAAGTACTCCTTTGGATATAAATGCAAAAGTCATATCTCTTAAGAAGGAGTGGAGTGGGGCACAGAACAAAGATTTGGCTTTATTGGATGTCGATGGCATTTATGTAATTGTCACATCTGGTCATGTGGGATGCTATGATCCCGATATGATGAGAGTGTTGGGGATAAAGCCAGAGGAATGCAAATGCATTGTTGTTAAGCTTGGCTATCTTGAGCCTGAGATAAGGAGCATTGCAAAGCGTTCCATGATGGCATTGACAGATGGAAGTACGAATGAAGTATTTTCGCGCTTGCATTATAAGAGGCTTAAAAGGCCAATTTATCCTCTTGATAGCGATAAAGGTTTGGAACCAGAGCTTATCTGGGGCTGAAAGTGTTATATTCTATTTCATGATGCTCTGGTTTTCTCATAGAGCATCATGTATGGTGTGTTCTTCTCTTGATTTGTTGAATTTAATTTATTATCCTTTTGCTATCAGCGTAGACGAAGACGAGTAGTGCTTGATTCTGCCAGTGAGAGGGTGTCCGTTTTCAACGGGTGTGAGACACCTGGAGATAGAGTATGAAAACCACTTCCGAGCTGCATGCCTCAAAGGAAACGAGTATGGCATGCCGTACCCAGCGTCAATGGATAAGAGCGTCCCTCCTTTTGGGTGGGGAAGCAAGGTGGAACCGCGGAGCCTTTATAGCTTCGTCCTTGCATAAGTGTAAGGATTAAGCTGTAAGGGCTTTTTCTTTTTTATTTGGAAGGAGATAACTATGGCTAAGAAAGAGATTGATTTGGAAAAATTGAGACATTCGACAGCCCATGTGATGGCAGAGGCTGTCTTGGAGCTTTTCCCGACAGCCCAGATTGCAATCGGGCCTGCAATCGAGAATGGCTTCTACTATGATTTCGAATTGCCTAGGGCTTTGACTCAAGAGGATCTGGATGCTATTTCAGAGAAGATGAGAGAGATCATGAAGCAAGGCAAGCCTTTTATAAGGAAAGAGGTTTCCAGACAAGAGGCGAGAGAGATGTTCAAGAACCAGAAGTACAAGCTGGAGCTTTTGGATGCAATCCCAGAGGGAGAGGTTGTAACAGTATATAACCAAGGCAATTTTACAGATCTTTGCCGAGGCCCTCATGTTGATTCTACAGCAGATCTTGTTCCTGATGGATTCAAGCTTTTGAACATAGCTGGTGCATACTGGAGAGGAAACGAGAAGAACCAGATGCTTACAAGAATCTATGGAACAGCATGGCCATCAGCGAAGGAACTTCGTGCATATCTTGATCATTTGGCTGATATAGAAAAGAGAGACCATAGAAAACTTGGAAAGGAGCTGGATTTGTTCTCTCTACACGAAGAGGCTGGTCCAGGACTTGTCTATTGGCATCCAAGGGGAGCAAGGATAAGACAAGTGATTGAGGATTTTTGGAGAGCTGAGCACTATAAAAACGGCTATGAGATGGTTTATACGCCCCATGTAGGAAAATCATGGCTTTGGGAAACATCTGGCCACTTGGGCTTTTATAAAGAGTCTATGTATCCACCTATGGAGATGGATAATATGGATTACTACGTAAAGCCAATGAACTGTCCTTTTCATATCATGATTTACCAAAACGACAAGAAGAGCTACAGGGATCTTCCATGCAGATGGGCAGAGCTTGGAACAGTATATAGATACGAAAAGGCTGGAGCTCTCCATGGATTGATGAGAGTAAGAGGGTTTACACAAGACGATGCCCACTTGTTTGTAACTCCAGAGCAAATGGATGATGAGATTATGGAAGTGTTGAGATTCTCACTCTCGATGCTCCATAGTTTCGGCTTCAAGGAGATACATGCGTATATTTCTACAAAACCTGAGAAATCTGTTGGTGAAAAAGAGAGGTGGGATGCTGCTACAGAAGCATTGACAAGAGCTGTTGAGAAAGAAGGCCTTCAATATGATATCGATGAAGGAGGCGGTGCTTTCTACGGTCCAAAGATCGATTTGAAGATCAAGGATGCAATCGGAAGAGAGTGGCAACTTTCCACTGTGCAATTTGATTTCAATCTCCCAGACAGGTTCAACTTGACATTCGTCGACAAGGATGGCGTTGAAAAGCGACCATATATGATACATAGGGCTCTTTTGGGATCAATAGAGAGGTTCTTTGGTGTCCTAATTGAGCATTATGCTGGGGCATTCCCACCATGGTTAGCTCCGGATCAGATTGCAATTATTCCTGTTGCTGAAGTGGCATATGACTATTCCAAAGCTTTGGAAAAGAGGCTCAGAATGGAAGGTTTCAGAGTTGTGACAGACCTTTCAGATGATAGAATGAATGCCAAGATCAGGAAAGCGCAGAAGATGAAGACTCCTTACATGCTCATAATAGGTGAAAAGGAGATGGCTTCAGATCTTGTCTCGATTCGCTACAGGAATGGAAAGCAAGTAAATGGAATCCCAACATCAGATTTCATAGAAGAAGTTCATAAGACTGTCGATTCGAAGGAGCAGATTTAATGAATAAAGAGCAGGCGTTAGCTGTATTGAAGGATAAAGACAAGCAAATTGTAAAGTTGAATCACATATTGGCGATTCTCGAGTGGGACCAAGATACAGTTATGCCTCTATATGCATCAGAAGAGAGAGGGGCTGTTAAAAAAGTCTA
>DKCO01000047.1 GCA_002452215.1 Spirochaetales bacterium UBA6872 | reverse complement strand
GCTAAAGAGAAGTTTGGTATGGATATTGCTGCTCAGGTCAAGGTATCACCTGTAACAGTTGATTTGTACTATAACTACGATGGCACACAGAAAGAGGCTGTTGATGCAAACTATCTTTCAGCTCAGGTTGCTCTTGACATGAATGCATTCAATGTTCCAATGACTTTAGCTATCTATGGAAAGGATCTTGCAAGACCAGTAGCAACAGCTACAGCTGTCAAAGATAATCCTTCAACATTTGAAGTCATGATGATGAATAATAAAATCACAAAAGGTACTGAGTATGGTATCAAGACAACAGTGACACCTGTAGACGCTCTTGAGCTCTCTGCTAGCTTTGGTTTCAATACCACATCAGTTCCAAACAAGCTTGGTGATATGGATACAGCTAAAGAAAAAAATTCTTCAGCTGGAATGCAAGCATCGGAGCAACATACACAATGGATGTAGCTACATTCTCAGGAAAGGTTTCTATGAAGAATGCAGGATTCAATGCTGATACAACTGATTTGGAGAAAGCAATTGCGGATCCAAAGGCTGATTCTGCAAAGGCATACAAAGAAGCTGTTAATGCACTTGTCCTTGGATTTGAAGTTGAAGCAAAGTCGACAACACTTATTCCAGGTGCTGAGCTATCACTCAAGTATGCAGCTGATGATGTTCTTAAGTCATATAGCGATGCAAAGATTGACGCTGATGAGCTTTCAAGACTTGGATCACTTACAGCTAAGTGCAAGGTTTCTTTCTAAAACGAATCAACCTATATTTCAAACGGCATAGGCTTTTGTCTATGTCGTTTTTATGTGCATAGGCTAAAACACATCACTGTAAAAGGCATTGCTGGTTATCTTATATTTTTTTCTTGCGGAGGACATGGAAAACGGCATGAGATAACCCATGCCGCCTTAAATTCTGTTTCTTTGCTTTTATTAGAAAGCAATCTTGACCTTTGCCTCAACCTTTCCAGCATTCTGAGCTTTAACATCAGAGTTAACCTGCTTGTCAAGAAGGTTCATCTTCTCTTTAGCTGCGCCATATGCAAGAGAAAGTGTTGCACCTGGAATAAGTGTTGATGACTCGATAGAAGCGCTAAGTGCAAGAACCTGGTTGTCTTTGTCAGCCTTTCCAAATAGTGACCAGTCAATACCAGCCTTAGCTGTGAAGAGGTCAGCTGTATAAGCGACATCAGCACCAAGATAAAGTTTTTCTGTTCCGATAACGTATCCACCGTCAACTGATACTGAGAATGCATCAAGAGTTACAGCAACTTTGCCACCAAAATCCTGTCCATCAATCTTGTCGAGCATATTCTTTCCATAAGCTGTAATAGCAACAGGAACATCAAAATCCTTGAGATCAGCCTTAACCTGTGCTGAAAGGAGATTCTCAGCAAGCTTTGCATCGCCTTCTGTCTTGCTTGAAAGATTCTCGTTATTGAAGTAAACATCAAGAGTTACAGGAGAAATTGCCATGTTAGCAGCAACATCCAAACCGTGTGTTGCATCATATTTGTCCTCTGCATTCTTTGCAAGCTTTACACCATAATCAGCAGCAACAGAACCTGTGACGATATCAGAGGCAAATCCAACCTTAGCAGATGCACCAATTGCTGAATCATATTTTTTTGTTGGATCTGTTTCAGTTGTATTTGATGAAGCAATTGCAGCAAGTTGGAAGTTAACTACATCAAAATCAAATGATGGTGTCTGTACAAATGCATTGTAATCAAATGATTTTTCCTTTGTTGCTGTAGAGAGTTGTCCCTTCCCTGAGTTTCCAACAAAACCAAAGCTTGCCTTCCAGTCGTATGCTTCAACCGTTACGCCAGCCAAATCATTTGCTGCAACTTTGTATGTAACAGCAGTATCCTTTGTGTCATACTCGTTGCCAAAGACATCCTTTACAGCAGCGTCTTTTGTCTCGATTGCGGACTTAGCAAAGTCTGGAGCTCCCTGTGTTCCAAGAATGGATACTTTCCAGTTCTCACCAGCTACATAAGCCTCTGCTACTTCAGCAAAAACACCAAGGCCAGCTTTTTCGGTTGCACCATCTACTGGATTAAGATATTGACCAAAACCGTTTGTGGCCTCTATATTAGCAACCTTAAGTGCAAATGTTGCCTTGATTCCAGCATAAACAGGAGCATCAGCAATTGCCTCTCCCTCTCCCTCAGCTGTAGCCAAGTCGATATCAAAATCTAGACCAGTTCCGTTTGTGAAGCCATAAGCGCCAGTTTCCCAATTATAGCCCAATGCTACGCTTGCATTGCCAGAAAATGCTGCAAATGCAGAACCTGCGAGCAGTGCAACCAATGCAATAGAAAGAATCTTTTTCATTATTTCCTCCATTGATAAAATTCGGGAGCGAACCTCAAGGAACGCTTTCCCCTTTTCCGTTATACGGTATGAATTGTATCAAACGCTACAACGAACTGTCAACTTAAATCCAATTTTCCTTCTTAAAGCATTCACTTTTCTTCATAATTGACTGTTTTTGTTGTTTTTCTTATTTAAATTGATGTTTTTATAGTTTTTTATGTGTAATTTTTAGCTAAATATAAATTTTGACAATTTAGTTTTATATGTTCATATATGAATAGATTGTAAATTATAACAATGAGATTTGATACAAAATCGATATTAATTGTCTATTTTTTTCGTCTTTGACTAAAATACCACCTCGTTTGAGGTGGTATCAACTAAGAAAAATCTCGGATTAGAGAACTCTAAAAGCGTCCCTTCCTGCATAAACAGCATCGTCTCCAAGATACTCTTCGATTCTCATCAACTGGTTGTACTTAGCAAGCCTATCTGATCTTGACATTGATCCTGTCTTGATCTCTCCAGTCTCAAGAGCTACTACCAAGTCAGCAATGAAGGAATCCTCTGTCTCTCCAGATCTGTGAGAAACAACAGCTGTGTAGCCATTCTTCTCTGCAAGCCTGATTGCTTCATATGTCTCTGTGAGTGTACCAATCTGGTTGACTTTGATCAAAATCGAGTTTGCAACACCCTTCTCAAGACCCATCTTGAGTCTCTCTGTGTTTGTTACAAACAAGTCATCACCAACAAGCTGGACTCTGTCACCGATTCTGTCTGTAAGCATCTTCCAGCCTTCCCAGTCATCCTCAGCCATTCCATCTTCGATAGAAATGATAGGATATTTATTTACCCATGACTCCCAAAGGTCAACCATCTCTGCAGATGTCTTCTTCTCCCCAGTTGTCCACTTAAGAGTGTAAACCTTCTCTTCCTCATCATAGAGCTCTGATGCTGCTGGGTCGAGAGCAATCATGAAGTCGCCATCTCTACCTGTTGTGTAACCAGCATTCTTGATTGCTTCCATGATTACTTCAAGAGCCTCTTCATTTGATTGCAAATCAGGAGCAAAACCACCCTCATCGCCTACACCTGTATTAAGACCTCTCTTCTTGAGAACAGCTTTGAGATTGTGGAAAACCTCAGCAACCATTCTTACAGCCTCTCTCTCAGATGTTGCACCAATTGGCATAACCATGAATTCCTGGAAGTCGACTTTGTTATCTGAGTGTGCACCACCATTGAGGATGTTTGCCATTGGAACTGGCAAAACACATGAGTGGTATGCGCCAAGGTACTTAAATAGTGGAAGACCAAGATAGTTAGCTGCTGCTCTTGCAACTGCCATTGAAACACCAAGGATTGCATTTGCTCCAAGTCTACCCTTGTTTGGAGTTCCATCAAGTGCAATCATCTCATGGTCGATTGCAACCTGATCAAGAGCATCCATACCCTCGATTGCTGGTGCAATGATATTGTTTACATTCTCAACAGCCTTGAGAACGCCCTTGCCCTGATAGCGCTTTTTATCGCCATCACGAAGTTCTACTGCCTCATGAACGCCTGTTGATGCTCCTGATGGAACAGCAGCTCTGCCCATTGAGCCATCTTCAAGATATACATCTACCTCTACGGTTGGATTTCCGCGAGAATCAAGGATTTCTCTTGCTTCAATACTTTCGATAATGCTCATACAAGTATCTCCTGTTTTTATATTTTATCTATGGATAAATATCTACTGATTCATTCAAAAAGTCAAGGAAACCGAAATAACAGCATATAGTTGTTTACAAAATGGTACAAAGTCAATCTGTATTCTCTATTGCTTCTTTTATCTCAGAGGAAGTAAAGCCTTTCTTTTTATAGACCGAGATTGCATCTTCAAGTCCCTTTTTTGCCTCTCTCTTTGAAATAGCGCCTTTAAGAGGTAATAGCCATGCCTTTTCCTCCCAAGCAACAGAGAGTGCATCATCTATCTCATCATCTGCGCATCCTGTTTGGCGTAGCCTTGCTTTTAAGAAAGGTTTGCCTTCAGGTGATTTCTTAAGTCTAGATCGTATGTAGCTTTCAGCAAATCGCTTATCTGAAAGCCAATTCTTCTCTAGGAGCTTTGAAATAGCTTGATTCACATCATCTTTATCATAGCCTTTATCGATAAGCTTTCTTTCAAGCTCTTTTATAGAATGCTCTCTCATCGATAGAAGCTTGAGTGCTTTGTTATATGCATCCATAAGCAAATGGTAAGTTCTTTGGTAACCTTTATGCAATCATGAAAAATGGCCAGCTTCATGCTGACCACAAATTTGAAGAAATAGGACTATCTCTTTGAGAACTGGAAGCGTCTTCTTGCTCCACGCTGACCATACTTCTTTCTCTCGACCATTCTTGGGTCTCTTGTCATGAAGCCTGCATGGTGCAAAGCTGGCTTCAAGCTCTCATCCATGTTTACTAGTGCTCTTGCAACACCATGTCTGCAAGCCTCTGCCTGTCCGTTGATTCCACCACCGTAGACATTGATCACGACATTGTACTTGCCAACTGTCTCTGTCACCTGGAAAGGCTGTGATACAACAGCTACATTGATCTTGTCGACAAAATACTCATCGACCTTCTTTCCATTTACAATGATCTCACCATTGCCATCTCTGAGATAAACTCTAGCAACAGCTGTCTTTCTGCGGCCTACGCCACGTCCAAGATCTACTACTTTGTTTTCATTCTTTGCCATAATCTACCCCTTAGATCTCAACCGCGATTGGCTTTTGAGCCTGATGTGGATGCTCTGCACCTGCATAGATGTGAACATTTGTGAATAGTCTCTTGCCAAGCTTTCCTGATGGAAGCATTCCTTTAACAGCATGCTCCATTGGGAATGTAGGCTTTCTAGCAATCATCTGGCCATAGTTCTCAGCCTTCAATCCACCTGGATACATTGAGTGACGATAGTACATCTTGTCCTCTACCTTGTTTCCAGTTACAGTTGCCTTTGCTGCATTGATGATGATTACGTAATCTCCCATATCTTGGTGAGGTACATACTCTGGCTTATCCTTTCCCCTTAGGATTCTTGCAGCCTTTACAGCCACTCTTCCCAGGTTCTTGCCCTCAGCATCAATAACATACCATTTTTTCTCAATCGATGCTGGTTTTACGAAAATAGTCTTCATTACCAATTCCTGAATTCGTTTATTAAATGGGAACAATCCCATATCGCTTATGCGACAATTGATGAGTATATTTGAAAGAAAGAATAATGTCTATAAAAACATCAAATTTTAGGTGAAAATTTTATATCTATATACAATACAAAAAATTATTACAAATTTTATTGTCTGTATTTATAATGCATTAGTTATAATATTTATATTGTTAATTATATTATTATTGATTATAGTAAATCCATGGACAAAATAATTCGCATAAAAGAAATAAAAGTAATGGAAAATTACAAACTCATGATTGTTTTTTATTCAGGAGATGTAAAAGTACTCGACTTAAAACCAATAATGGAAGAATATCCATTATTCCATGCACTTGAGGAAAACAAGCTCTTTGAAAATGCAAAAATAGACTTAGGAGGATTTGGTATTGTTTGGAATAATGAATTCTCAATCTCTGCAGGAGATGCATTTGAGAGAAGCGAAGAGTTTTGTTCAAATGGGAATGCTGCACTAAAGGATATATTGATTTCATCACTTATAAATATAAGGAAAGAAGCAAACATGACACAAACAGAGCTTGCGAAACTATCATCCATACCACAACCCACCATCGCAAAAGTAGAATCATTGAGAATCGATCCACGCCTTTCAACGATAATCACGCTAGCAGATAGCTTAGGCTACAGACTTGAACTCATACCAAAGCACAATTTCAAGCGTTAAAGTGTCATTTGCTATTATCATTCCTGTTTTCTCGCTTATTGGGATTTATCCCTTAATGCATTCGAGTATTGGTTCAATGTATTTTTTATCAGTCCAGTCGCATCTATTATCACCAGCTGCCATTAATGCTTTTTCCCATATCTCGTAATCCAAAGGATCTTTCTTTGCTATTGCTTTTCTAAGTAAATTGCATAACGTTCTATCTTTAAAAGACATCGAGTCACAATCCCATGCACCTCGGCAATAAAAGACTGGGATATCAGACATGTTGTCTTTAAAATTATGCTCTTTGATTTGTTGAAATGCATCTTCTTCAAATGGAGATGCTCCACAACAAAATACAACAATCTTTTTGTCCCTTAGTTTTTTTATATTCTTTTTCAGAAACGACAATCCAGCAATACCGGAAGCATATATTCCACCGCCTAAGACAATCGTGTCATATTCAACGATTTCATTGATATCAGCCTTCTTTGTTTCTATGCACTTGAAACCTGTTTCTTCTGAGAGCCAATCAGCATATCGTTTTGTAGCACCATATTTCGATTGATATAGGATTATTCCATTCATAGACATATCTCCTCAAATCTCAATTTCACGCTTTCTCTAATCTTCTACTTATTGCAAGACTTCTAGTCGATTTCATTATCAATTCAATCAGTAATTCCTATGCTCTTTCAAATATCGATATCCTAATTTGCCTTTAGCTAGATAACATCTAAATGAGTAGAACTAGCTTATCGTATCAAGATACCCAAATACATTGATGTTTTTGAATTTAAATGACTCATTGCCCCCATAGATTATCGATGCTTTTTCGCACTCGTCACTATACTCAGCTTCGAATTTGCACAAAGAGCTTGCCCAATCTGGATTGAATGTCTGTGATGATTTTATTTCCATAGGGTAAAGCTTACGGCCCTTTTCCATTACTAGATCCACTTCAACACCATCCAGTGTTCTATAGAAATAAAACTCTTCAGATGTGTATTTGTTGTACTTCCTTTTAAGCATGTCAACAATCAGCATATTTTCAAACAGACTGCCTCTAAGTCTATCATTCGAAAGTTGCTCTTCATCGACTATCCCCAATAGAGCGCAAGCAAGTCCCGTGTCGTAAAAATATATTTTTGGCCTCTTTGCAAGACGCTTGGAACGATTGGAAAAGTATGGTTGCAATCGAAAGCAAATGAATGATGCATCCAAAATGGAGAGCCATTCTGAGACGGTTTTTGTAGAAACCATAGCATCCGATGCAAGAGATGTTATATCCAATGTGCTCCCTATCCTTTGTGCAACACATACAAGAAAACGCCTGAACGAATCGATGTTACGTATATTCAGGACTCTTCGAACATCTCTCTCTACATATGTTTCAATATAGTTTCTGAAGAAAGCCGATACATCCATCTTCTGAGTTAGCAACCTTGGATAAAATCCATTGAGGATTCTTTTTTCTATGCTCCACCCAATCTCAATATCTTTCACTTCAAGCATAGATAATGGAAGCAATTTAAAAATAGCAACTCGCCCTGATAGTGATTGCGAAACAGCCTCCATTAAAAGCAAATTGCTGGAACCTGTAAGAATAAACATTCCCATTTTATTGTTTGAATCAACTATCGACTGAATATACGAAAGGATATCAGGAGCTCTTTGCACTTCATCGAGAATCGCACCATCTGGAATATTCGATAGAAAACCTCTCGGATCCTCTATTGCCCTTGAGCGTGTATCTATATCTTCGAGCGTGATATATTTTTTCTCTGGAAATAGTGTTTTAACCAAGGTTGTCTTACCAGACTGCCTGGGCCCTTGGACAAGAATTACAGGATATTCTTTTGAAAGACTCAAAATCGAATCTTTTATGGTTCGCTCTATCATAGTTGCATTGTAGCATTTTCAGATTGAACTGAAAAGAAATACTTCCCGAAATTAAGGAAGTAGAATTCCCGAATTTCGGGAAGTTAGTTTATCTTCTCAATCGGTGCTTTCGCTTCCACAAACTTCACTATCTTTCCAGATGAAAACTTTATCGAGAGAATTCTTTTGTCGCTTTTTATATCTATATCCTCCACAACGCCCTCTCCGTATGTTGCACTTCTGACTTTGTCTTTGAGAGAGAAATGCTCGACATTCCGCTTTATCTCTTCTTTTTTCTTCTCATTATTGCCGGAGATGCCATCTGCCCAAGCTGGGATATTCGACAAATATGTTCGCGGTTTGGATGTATATGAATATGATTTTGAAGAATATTGGCTTATGTAGCTGTTGTTTTCTCTCTTATACAAGCTTGAAACCTCACCAGAAAGCATTTCCCTTGGAATGTCGTAGAAGAACTTGGAAGGCATTGTGTATCTTGTTGTACCCCAAATCATCCTTTGCCTTGCGAATGAAAGATAAAGGCTTTTCCTTGCACGTGTCATAGCAACATACAAAATTCGTCTCTCTTCTTCCAATTGCGTCGGATCGTCTAGAGATGAAAGACCTGGGATTATTTCCTCTTCAAGCCCTACGCAGAAGACTCTGTCATACTCAAGGCCCTTTGTGTTGTGCATAGTAATCAAAGTGACGCCCTTTTCATCCCTCGGATCATGTTCGCCAAGTGTTGTTGAATCCAAAGTAAGCTTTTCCAGAAACGAGGAAAGAGCATCTCGCCCTGTACCACTCTCCTTCAAGACATTCACTAGTTCTCCAAGGTTTGCAATCTTTGCTTCTCTTGTTGTTCGATCAGGTTCAGAGTTGTAGTAATCGAGAATACCCATATCGACAAGATATTGATACATCAGATCACCAAGGTTCATATACCCCGAAAGAGCCTTGTCTGCCTTACGCCAACCGTCTAAAAACAACTTTGCGCTCTCGGATGCAGATGAGGATCTTGAATTATTAACAAATAAATCCAGACCATGCATTAAATCATCGCCATACGAGAGAATTTGCTCGACTTTTTGTTCACCAAGCCCTCGTTTAGGCTTATTGATGACTCGCCTAAAGGATACCGAATCCTTGTGGTTCATGAGAATATAAAGAAGAGCCAGTGCATCCTTTACTTCTTCTCTATCATAGAAGCGCAATGCTCCAACAAGCTTATATGGGATTCTATATTTCGTCAGTTGCTGCTCAAAAAGTTGTGATTGGGCATTTGTTCTATACAAAATAGCCGTGTTGTCATAGTCTCCAAGATTTCTTATAAGCTCCGATACTCTCACAGCTTCAGCATTCGCACTCATGTTTGCAATAACAGATGGCTTTGCACCTTTCTTGCCATCTGCAGAGACGATGTCCTTATCATGTCTATTTACATTGTTCTTGATAAGAGCTGCTGCCGGCGAAAGTATCTCATCTGTAGATCTGTAGTTCTTCTCGAGCTTTATCTGCCTGACATTATCAAACATACTATCAAAGCCTAAGATGTTTGTAACATCAGCACCTCGAAAAGAATAGATAGACTGATCATCGTCGCCAACGACAACAAGCCTTGCATCATCGGCTTTAAAGAGCTTTAGAAATTCAAATTGTTCTTTATTCGAGTCTTGGTACTCATCCACAAGGATAAGCTTGAATCTAGAGTGGCAATATCGCAGAGCCTCGCTATTCTTGTCTGACAAAAGCTCTGCTGTTCTTTCAATCAAATCAGAGAAATCAACATTGCCTGTCTTTCTCAAAGCATCCTCGTATGATGCGAAAATCCCCCTGAAGACAGCACTTGAATTGATTGTTTCCAATCCATTGCTTTCAGGAGTCAAGCCAAGATCCTTTGCCTTTGAGATTGACTTTTGAATGCCTCTAAGATCCTTTTTATCAAGTTTTGATATGCTAGATAGCAATTGCAAGCTATCATCGTCATCATAGATACAAAAATCCTTGTTAAGTCCTATCCCCTCGCCAAAGCGTCTTAGTATAAAAGCTCCAAGGGAATGGAATGTTCTTATCTCCATTCTGGATATATCGACATCTGGCAACATGAGATCCACTCTGTCGCGCATTTCCTTTGCCGCCCTATTTGTAAATGTGACAGCACAGATTTGGTAAGGCTTGTACAGTCCTGTCTCTATTGCATAAGCAATCTTTGAGCTTATTGTTCGAGTCTTCCCTGAACCCGCACAAGCGAGTATCAGCAAATTGTGATCAAAATCCTCGACAGCCTCTCTTTGCTCTTTGTTAAGCATCGAAAGATCAATCATAGCTTCACGCCCTCCAAATCCACTGAGCGCACTGAACGAATGCCAACATCGACAACATCTCCAGCGTTCATGTCTCTTCCCATGATTACAGTAAGGCCATCCACCTCTGGAGCCTGGGAATAAATCCTGCCTATTGCAAGATCCTCGCCATCGACTTTTTCCTCAACTATAGCTCTATAGACATTTCCAACAAAGCGCTCAAGTCGTGATGATGTGATCTTTGACTGTTTCTCTTCCAGTTCTTTTTGCCACTTTCGAGCAATCTTGGCCTCTCTCTCATGCTCTTTTTCTGTGCATAGCAAATAGGCAGGAGTATCCTCTTCGCGAGAGTATATAAAAGAACCCATCCAATCAAGCTGTGCTTCATCAACAAACTTTAAGAGTTCATCAAAGTCATCTCTTTCCTCTCCAGGGTAGCCAAGCATCAAAGTCGAACGGATCACAGCATCTGGGTTTTTGTCTCTGATTTTGTTTATCAATGAACAATACACTTGCCTATCTCCAGTTCGTTTCATTGATCTCAAGATTTTCTTGGATGCGTGCTGGAAAGGTATATCAAAATAAGGGAGAATCTTCTTCCTCTTTGAAACCAATTCAATCAGATCCTCTGGAAATGTATCTGGATGTATATAAAGCATTCTGAGGACAAAATCCCCATCCAAAGAAGAAAGCTTATCCATCAGCTCTACGAATTTCGATTTTCCATATAGATCCAAGCCATAAGCTCCAAGGTCTTGTGCTATTATATTTATTTCGTAGATGCCTTTGGAAATGAGTCTCTTTGCTTCCTCCAGGACTTTCTCAATAGGTCGTGATCTCAAAGGCCCCCTGATTACAGGGATTGCACAATAAGAGCAACGATGGTTACACCCCTCGCTTATTTTCAAGAATGCTGATCGGGGAAAAGAGAGAAGAAGAGTTCTATCATCACGCTCCCTGTCGGGATCAGGATACTCAGGAACAAGAACCAATTGCTCTTTTTCATCCACTTCATCTGATGAAATACTGTCGAGTATATCATTGAATTTAGAAAGATCATGGTTTCCAAAGATTGCATCTGCTTCCTCAAGCTCCATCTCTTTTCCATATCTCTGAGCAAGACATCCTGCCAAGACTATCTTGGCTTTGGCATTTATTTCCTTCAACGAAAAGAAAGTATCTATGGACTCTTTCTTTGCCGACTCGATGAAACCACATGTGTTGACAACAATCAAATCGGCATCTTTTGCATCATCGACTCTCTCATAGCCTTTCTCAAGTGCGTAGGAGAGCAAAACCTCGGAATCAACTTGGTTCTTGGCACATCCAAGACTCTCTATGTATATCTTTTTCACGGAATCACATTATCCCAGAATAGACAAAAGAGCAATCAAAATGGCAAAAAGAGATGAGTGCTTTTTCTGTGGTTTTGATGCTATATCCAATCTTTTTTTCAATATTAGTTCCGACAAAGTGGAACCGGATGGTTATTGTCAAAAACATTTTTGGAAAAACAAAATCTATTTTATTCAATTTGTTAATTTAAATAAATCAATACACCATCTGTAATTACAAAAAATCTCATCCAAAAATTGCAAGATTATACCGAAAATATGCAGTTTTATTGCATTTTCTTTTACTCTAGACAGTTGCATAAATTGCACTTATTACTCTAAAATCGTCCCATTAGGAGTTGTGCATGTCAAAGTATATCATCAAACGACTCATTGGAATGATTCCAACGTTGCTTATCATTATTACGTTAAGCTTTTTCATTGTGCGTATAGCGCCAGGAGGTCCTTTCGATGGAGAAAGAGCTCTTCCTGAAGTAATCAAGAAGAATATCGAAGCAAAGTATCATATGGACGAACCTCTTATCCAACAATATGGAAGATATCTTTTTGATGTAATCAGAGGCGATCTTGGCCCTTCATACAAGTACAAAGACCACGATGTCAATTCCTTGATCTTTGGTTCTCTTCCAAATTCGATTATGCTAGGAAGCATGGCAATGATTGTTGCTCTTTTCTTTGGCATATCATTTGGAATAATTGCTGCAGTGAAACAAAACACTGTGCTCGACTATGTGCCTATGGCTCTTGCGGCTCTTGGACTTTCGATACCTCTTTTTGTAGTTGGACCTGTTTTGCAATTTGTATTTGCGATGAAACTCAAATGGCTTCCGACATCTGGATGGTTTGCCGATGGCTCAGCTCCTTGGACCACAGCCGTGTTACCTGTAATAGCACTTTCCTTTGCCTATTATGCAGATGTTGCTAGGCTTACAAGGTCTTCGATGCTTGAAACTTTACGCTCAGACTACATAAGGACAGCAAAAGCAAAAGGAATGAAGAATTCAACTATAATCTTCAAGCATGCAATGAAAGGAGCAATGCTCCCTGTTGTTTCATACTTGGGACCAGCCTTTGCTGGAATCCTCACAGGTTCAATCGTCGTCGAACAAGTATTCAGAGTGCCAGGATTAGGTAAATTCTTTGTACAATCATCGTTCAACAGAGACTACACATTGATTGTTGGTGTAGTAATTGTCTACTCTGTGATCCTCGTAATAATGAACTTCATTGTCGATATAGTCTATTCGGCCCTGGATCCAAGAATCACATACAAGTAAGGCAGGAAGACAATGGCAATAAAAAAGACGAAAAACATAACAACAAATGAATTCAATCAAGTCGTAGAGGGAACAAGCCTTACAAAAGAGGCATGGAAGCGACTTAAGAAAAACAAAATGGCAATTGTAGGGCTTGTAGTTGTTTGCATCTATGCTCTAATTGCAGCTCTTGCAGGCGTTCTGCCTCTTTATCCATACTATGAACAAGTAATAGACCATAAGCAATTGCAACCCTCTTTGACAAAAACAGCTGGCGACTTGATGATGGACAAAAAACTTCAAGACATCTATTACCAAGCATGGAGATCCGGCCGTCTTGTTTTATCTGATGAAGAAAATGCAATGATAAAGGGCTGGATCAAGGAAGATCAAACTACAAAAGTTTGGAATTATCTTTCAGAGGAAGGCGAAAAACAAAGAGAAGCTGGCACATTCGAATTCTCTCAATCGGATTTGAAGACAATTGAACGATATGAAGAGAAAATCGAAAGCGATGTGATGGTAACAATCAAAAAACTTTATGCAACTATCGACGGCGAAAGGATGAACCTCGATAAAGCAGATTACTATCAACTTGAAGAAGTATACTCAGCTATGAACAATGGTCTTGCCATAGAGACCATAAATAGTGCAATAAGAAAAGAACTTGTATCAGCAGAAGTAAATACAATAAAAGCAAATGATTCCGAAATCTCAACAGCAGATGCACAAGCTCAAGCTGAAATTGAAATTGAGAACTACTCAGAATCTGAATACTCAAAACTAGCAAAGGAAAATATCCTTTCGAAGATCAAAACCCAAGCAAACAAGGAAGCTCTTGCCAAGATAAAAGCAGAGATCAAGCAAAATCCTGATCTTAATTTCCCTCTCAATGAAGAGATGGAAATCCCAAGCGGTTTGACACTGAAGCTAGAGGCATCAAGAACAAATGACAGACGCTATATCCTTGGAACTGATTCCCTTGGAAGAGACCTGCTCTCCAGAATCGTCTATGGCGGAAGAGTTTCAATTGCTATCGGCTTGATTGGAACAATTACATCTGTTGTAATTGGAATCCTTGTAGGTTCAATTGCTGGATACAAAGGTGGTAGAGTCGACTACTACTTGATGAGATTCGTAGATGTTATGTACGGACTCCCTTACATGCTTCTTGTCATAATATGTATGGCAGTATTCGGAAGAGGACTATTCAATCTTTTCTTCGCATTAGCGTTGATCTCCTGGCTTACGATTGCACGTATGGTAAGAGGCCAGATCATGAGCTTGAAAAACCAAGAGTATGTTGAGGCTGCTCGCTCTATGGGCGCATCGACAGCAAGAATCATATCAAGGCATATGATACCTAATTCACTTTCTGTCATTATCGTTTATTCAACTATTCGTATCCCTAATTTCATCATGCAAGAATCATTCTTGTCATTCCTGGGATTAGGAGTCCAAGCTCCATTTGCATCTTGGGGCTCTTTGATAGGAGATGCTGTTGCATCTATGACAGTTTATCCTTGGCTTTTGATCTACCCATCACTTGCAATGGTTATCTTCTTGTTTGCAATGAACTTCCTCGGAGATGGCCTGAGAGATGCGTTTGACCCGCAAAGCAAGAACCAGCTTTAAGGAGAAGGAAAATGAAAGAATTCAAAGACGAAGATATTATACTCAAGGTGAAGGATTTGCAAACTCACTTCAAGACAGATGCAGGAATCTTGAAGGCTGTTGATGGTGTTTCATTTGACGTACACAAAGGCGAGACAATAGGACTTGTAGGCGAATCCGGTTGTGGAAAGTCTGTCACCAACCTATCGATTATGAAGCTTGTGCCATCTCCTCCTGGAAAAGTCGTTGGCGGGCAAGTTTTATACGAAGGCGAAGATATCCTGAAGATGAGCGAAAAGCAATTGAGGAATATCAGAGGAAACAAGATCTCTATGATCTTCCAAGATCCTATGACATCATTGAACCCATTCTTGAGAATATCTACACAAATGATTGAGACGATAATGCTTCATCAGGATGTTACGAAGAAGGAAGCAAGGGAAAAAGCAATAAAAATGCTTGCAGAGGTTGGCATTCCAAGGCCTGAGAAAAGAATAGATGCCTACCCTCACCAATTCTCTGGAGGCATGAGACAAAGAGTAATGATTGCAATGGCTCTTTCATGTAATGCAGACCTATTGATTGCAGATGAGCCAACGACAGCTTTGGATGTCACAATTCAGGCCCAGATCCTTGAATTGATACAGAGAATGAACGAGAAATTCAATACAGCTGTCATCTTGATCACCCATGATTTGGGAGTCGTTGCAGGAATGTGTGACAATGTTTGTGTAATGTACGCTGGCAAAATAGTCGAGAAGGCATCTGTCGATGATCTCTTCGAGAATCCTTTGCATCCATACACGGAAGGGCTTATTGCATCTGTTCCAAAGCTCGATGCAAAAGGAAAAAAGGAGAAGCTGTTCTCTATTGAAGGACAACCACCAAACGTAATCGACCTTCCTCCTTGCTGCCCATTCCATCCAAGATGCCACAAGGCCATGGATGTTTGCCATTGTGCCTATCCGCCAACAAAAGAAATCAGCAAAGGCCACAGCGTATCATGCTGGATCCACGCGACAGAGGAAGAAATAGCAAATGCATTGAAGGAGGCTGCAAGCAATGCCAAATAAAAAAGAACTAAAAAAACAGCCAATAAAGATGGAAGAAACAAAAGATGGAAAGAAAGTACTGTTGAGAGTCACAGATCTTTATCAACACTTTCCAATTGACAATGGTGGTATTCTAAAGAGACAAAAAGGTGCTATCAGAGCTGTTGATGGAATCTCCTTTGACGTCTATGAGGGCGAGATTCTAGGTATTGTCGGAGAATCCGGATGTGGCAAGTCTACAACTGTGAGATCGATTGCACAGCTCTATAAGCCAACATCAGGACAAGTAATATTCAATGGCGTAGACCTTGTATCAGCAGACAAAGATACGCTTTTGAAAGAAAGAAGAGAAATACAGATGATCTTCCAGGATCCATATTCGTCCTTGGACCCAAGAATGACCATTGGCAACATAATTGCTGAACCTCTTCAAATCTACAATAGACGTGGGCTACTTGATCATAAGTGGACAAAAGACGAAATTGACAGCAGAGTCGAAGAGCTTATGGATAAAGTAGGAATCAACAAAGCTTTCAAGAATCGTTATCCACATGAATTCTCAGGCGGACAGAAACAAAGAGTCGGGATTGCACGAGCGCTTGCACTCAATCCTAAGATTATTCTTGCTGATGAGCCTGTATCAGCTCTGGATGTCTCGATTCAAGCTCAAGTTCTGAATTTGATTGCTGAGCTTCAAAAAGAACTTGGAATTACATTCATATTTATCGCCCACGACTTGGCTGTTATCCAGCATATCTCTGACAGAGTCGTCGTAATGTACCTTGGCAAAATCATGGAAGTATCCGAATCCACTGAACTATACAGCACTCCTTTACATCCATATACAGAGGCACTGCTTTCTGCAGCTCCTATACCTGATCCAGAATTGGAGAGAACAAGAAAGAGAATCGTGCTAGAGGGAGATGTACCATCGCCTGACAAGGAAAGGTTCGGTTGCTATTTCTACGACAGATGCCCAAAGAAGATGGATTGGTGCAAAAAACACATTCCACCTATGTTCGAGCACTCAGAAAACCACAGCGTCGCATGTTGGCTATATGACAAAGTAGATCATAAAGACTACAAAGAAACATCAACTGACGAAGAGAACTGATTCAGTCGACTGCTAGGAAAAGCTCCTAGCAGTTTTTGTTTATCTGCTTTTTCTATCTCTTGGTCTATCAACAAAGAGAGCAAGACCCGTGAATCCAGATAGCCAAGAAGCATTCCGCTCAAGCTTTCCTCCTGATTTCTTCTCACCCATTATCTCCAAATCTTTTTTTTCATCCTTGTTTAGTCTGATTGACAGTACAACCTGAGCTCTGTGCCTAAAAGAGGCAACTTGCTTCTCAGATGTCTCAGAAATGCCTTTTATGAAATGCGTAACTTCAATCCTTTCGATCTCGTCGTATGACCACTTTTCCTTCTTTATGAAAGGGCCAAATCCCCAAACAAATATGATCTCCCTGCTCTTGTTGTCAAAAATCCAAGAATCCCTATACAAAAGAGAAATTGAAAGGATAACAATAACAGCAACTGGGAAAAGGCCATATATCGTCCACTCGTTAGATAAGATCACAGAAACAAGTCCAATGACCAAGAATACAAGAAAAAAAGAACAAAGAAACCTAAACAATATCGATGGACCGTATATGGCTCGATCATGATGGGATCTGAAATCATATGAAAACATACCATAAATATTAGCAAAAAAAACCAAATGGTCTATATTAATGGAATGAATAGAACAATTCGGGTTACAAGCGACAATGAAAACAAAATAAGAGAGAACCTTTTGCACATTGGCAAAGAGAAAGAGAGTGAGATAAAAGCAAAATTCCATTTGTCATGCCAACTATTTTCGGAAGTCTTCTTTGCTTCTTTATCGAACGAGAAACTCGGTACATTTTTCAAAGATGGCAAATACATTGTCCTAAATGAGAGCTTGATTAACAACAACATAGATAAAAAAGCTATAGAAAATATATTCTTGCATGAAGTTGCACATGCACTTGATTATGCAATCAACAACGAGCTTTCTGGCCATAGTGCAAAATTCAGGGATTATTGCGATATGCTTGGCGTCGAGAAAGGCTTTGACAAAGCACAAATAAAGAAAAAGCTTATTGATCAAGAAAAAAACGAGCAAAGGATAACAAAGCTCATGGCACTATCAACATCGCCTTTTGAGAATGAAGCCATGATAGCACTCTCGAAGGCACAAAAACTGATGCTAGAGATGAAAGGCGTGCAAAAAGAAGAAGATGAAGAGAAGATTTATATCTCGGATTTGTATGAGGGTAAGAAGATCGCGCTTTACGTATCAAAAATTTGTTCATTTATTTCAAAAGCAACCGGAGTATTTATCGTAAAATGCAAACAAGATGATAGTTCTGTTATAAGATGCTATGGCAATTTACCGGAAGTTGAATTTGCGCTTTATCTATTTGACTATATTCTCGATAGCATAAACAAAGAGGTAAAAAAACTCAGGAAAGAGGGATTCTCAATAACAAAGGATGGCTTTGTAGTGGGCGCAATACCTGAGATGGAAAATAAACTTTGGTCACTCGATAGCAATACAAGAGCACTTATAGTTGCAACAGAAAAAGAAAACGCGGAAAAAGCAAACCGACTTGTATTCAAAAATAAACTTAGAACCATAAAATATGGCTCAAGAAATTTTTCTAAGCAAAGCTATGATCTCGGCTCATCTTTTGCAAAAAAACTGGAGATTCCTAAAAAAATAAACCAGAGAAAGATATGCAAATAGGAATAAAACTCATTTCTATATTCATTTTTCTTGATTTTTATTCATTAAATATACATTTTCGTTCCTAAAATATTTACGAACTAACCAAAACTCTTTATTATCTATTGCATTAAACAGAGAAATGGATAAAACATTTCCCTTGCTTAAAAACTCTTAATTAAGGAGAGACAACATGAAAACAGTAAAAAGAGCAGTTATCGCACTTTTGGTTGTAGCTCTAAGCCTTTCTGTATTTGTAGGTTGCGAGAAGAAAGCAACTTCAACTTCTGAAGCTACAACAACGACAACTACTACCACTACCACTTCAACAGCTCCAGTGGCTACAAAAGCAACTGTAGCCACAGAAGCTCCAGCAGCAAAAGCTGAGCCAGAAAAGGTAGTATTCAGAGTATCAAATGGCGCAGAGCCAGAGTCTCTTGACCCTGCAAAGATCCAGGGTGTTCCAGAGCATAGACTATTCGAGGGACTATTCGAAGGCTTGATCGTATTCGATCCAAAGACAGCTGAAGGAGTTCCAGGAGTAGCTGAAAGCTGGACAGTATCTGAAGATGGAACTGTCTATACATTCAAACTCAGAGAGAATGCAAAGTGGTCAGATGGCACACCTGTTACAGCAAATGATGTTGTATACTCATGGCTCAGAGAGCTTGCTCCAGAGACAGCATCTCCATATGCATGGTTCCCAGCAATGTTCCTAAAGGGTGCATCAGAGTACTATGAAGGAACAGCAGATGCATCAGCTGTTGCAATCAAGGCTCTTGATGACTATACATTCCAGATGGAGCTTGTTGGACCACTTCCTTACGTTATTGGAGCTCTCGGACACTATTCATTCGGTATTGTCCCAAAGCAAGCAATTGAAAAGTACGGCGACCAGTGGGTTCTTCCAGGAAACTTCGTAGGAAACGGACCATTTGTTCTTTCAGAATGGACTCCACAGGACAAGATTGTCATGGTCAAGTCAGAGACATACTGGGACAAAGACAATGTAAAGCTTGATGAAGTTGTATTCTATGCATCAGATGATGACAACACAAACTACAACATGTACATTGCAGGCGACGTTGATTGGCTCACATCCATCCCAAGCGACAAGCTTGATGGTGCAATGATGAGAGATGACTATCAAGTAGCTCCTCAGCTTTCTGTCTACTACTACACAATCCAGAACGAGAGAGCACCATTTGATGATGCTAGAGTAAGAAAAGCACTTGCACTTGCAATCGACAGACAGACTCTCGTTGATGAGATTACAAAAGCAGGCCAGATTCCAACATGGGGCATTGTTCCTGAGATGGCTGGCTACGAGCCACTTGCATTCCCATTCGACGGAGACCAGGATGATATGATTGCTGAAGCTCAGAGACTTCTTGCTGAAGCAGGATATCCAAATGGAGTTGGCTTCCCATCATTCAATCTTCTCTACAATACAAGTGATGCTCATAAGTTGATTGCTGAGTATGTACAGCAACAATGGAAAACAAACCTTGGAATCGATTGTGTTCTTGAGAACCAGGAATGGGCAACATACCTTTCAAACAGAAACGCTGGAAACTTCGATGTTGCTAGAGCTGGTTGGGTAGGCGATTATCAAGATCCAAACACATTCCTCGACATGTTCGTAACAGGTGCTGGAATGAATGGTGGAAGATATTCAAATGCAAAGTATGACGAATTGATCAAGAAAGCAGCAACAATGCCTGCTGGCGAAGAGAGATTCGCAACACTAAAGGAAGCTGAGAATCTGTTCATCAACGAAGACCAGGGAATCATTCCATTCTATGTCTATGTATCAACAAACATGATCGATACAGAAAAGTGGGGTGGCTGGTATCCAAACACAATGGATTACCATCCTGTCAAGGATATCTACCTCAAGTAGTATCTTCATCACAAAAAGCCGCTTTCTTCGGAGAGCGGTTTTTATTTGCCCAAAATCTACAAAAGAGCTATCCTTTCATCAATTTTTTCCAAAACAGATTTCAAATAAGAATCAAGATAGCTCTTCGCTTTTTCATATAATGATTTAGAAACAGGATAATAGGCCTCAGCAATGCTAGCAGCTATGGCTGTTAATGTATCAGCATCACCACCGAGTGATACAGCTGTTCTTACAACATCTTCAAAATCCTTGCCTTCAAAGAAAGCTGTTAATGCTTCCGGCACTGTCTCTTGGCAACTCTCTACATGATGGTAATATGGTCTGATTTGATCGATTGTACGCGATAGATCATAGTTATAAAACTTTTCCATATAGCTCTTGATCTCTTTTTTCTCAAATCCTTTCCTTGCAAGGAAGATAGCAGCAGCAACTGATTCAGCGCCTTTTATTCCCTCCGGATGGTTATGTGTCACTTCTGCTGTACAGCGAGCAACTTCAAGCGTACGCTCTAGCGTAGAATAAAGCCACCCTACCGACGATACTCTCATAGCTGAGCCATTTCCATAGCTGTTGTAAGGCTTAGGATTGTCAGAGAAAAGCCAAGAGATGAATCTAGCACCATAGCCCCTGTCTGGATATCTTTTCCCAGTTTCTTGCATCGATGTAATTACAGCGCTCTTTATCTCATCCTCTGATGCATCTGAGGAAATTGAACATAGTGCATTGGCAACAGCAAGTGTCATTACTGTGTCATCTGTGAATTCGCATCTTTGATCAAAAAGTGTAAAATCCTTAACCTTGCTAGCTTTATCAAACTCATATGGACTTCCAACGATATCCCCAAGGATTGCACCAATCACTTAACACAACTCTCCTACTTAGCAATCATAACACATCATTTTTGCAAATATTGCTCTTTTTCAATCGTTAGCTATAATCAATTACATGCAAAAAACAGTCAAAACCAATGCTATGAGGATTCTTGAATCTCTTTCTATCCCCTATTCCATATTTACATATGAGTGGGATGAAGAGCACCTAGATGCAATCCATGCATCAAAAAGTGCAGGACTGGAGCTTGAGAAAGTCTTCAAGACAATCGTAATGATAAACAATGAAAACGAACTCTTTGTTTTTTGTCTTCCTGCTGATTTTGAGATTTCAATGAAAAAAGCACGAGCAATAACAGGTTCGAAGGAAATAGACCTGCTAAAGCTTTCTGAATTAAAGAAATACACTGGCTATATTCGTGGCGGGTGCTCACCTATTGGGATGATAAGAAAATACCCTACATTCATCGAGGAAACAGCCCAACTAGAAGATAGAATATACGTATCAGGAGGTCAAAGAGGAATCCAAATAGAGATTGCTCCTGACAACCTAATAAGAGCTACTTCTGGAGTTTATGCCGATTTTTGCTAAGCATTATCGGCGCGTAAAACAAGGCTTCTTTGCCAAGAAAGAAGTTTGTCATGGAGATTCTTGTTATCACCTTTAACATCAACCATTACTCTCATAACAGGCTCTGTCCTGCTTTTGCTGAACCACAAAGAGGCCTTGAATTTCATAAAATTGTCATAGAATATGACTTTATAGCCCCCTTGGCTCTTTTTAGGTCTATGCTCAATTCCGATACCAATCTCCTCATTCGTCCCCTCATATTGCCTTATCTCGTACTGTGCCAATCCTTCAGTCAAGTAGCCATTCACCTCAGATAAGAACAAACGTTCATACTCAAGCTTAAGAAGGTCAAAATCCGGACATTTTATTCTTAAAACAGCATCTTTGGAAAAGGCTGGTGTTGTAGTATAAGAGGGAAGCGATGATATCAGAGTTGCAAGCGACACATCGCGCTTATTTTTGTACTTCGATAAACTCTCCAACAACAAAGCATAAAGACCATGTACAGAATACAACTTCGCAATGCTCATTATAGAGTTCATTGGATCTCTTACTCTAGCAGGATTTGCTATTATTCCACCATTTGACCCCTCTCCGCACACATGGACCGAATAGCCTTCCCCCCTAAGCTTTTTTGCAAGTGCAACAACATTGCTTTCTCCTATATCAGATCGAAATACATCAACTCCTATAATTGAAGCAATCTCATCGACTCTTTGTGATGTTGGACCGTTAACAGCGATTGCTGGTCTTTTTTCTTTTTTTATTACCTGATCAGCCATTTCGATTGAAGCAATAAGCGCAAACACATTCTGGGCATCCAAAATCGATGCATTTCCACGGTTGTTTACAAAAACAAAATTTCCCCTATCGCCATCATTGTCAGGCACATAGCCAAGGATGAAATTATTGTCGAGTTTGTGGACTTTGCTTAATGTCTTCTTGCATAACTCAAGGTTTTCTCCCTCTGGAACTATTCCATGCTCTATCTGCCCGGGCCGTTCGTTTACACTCCAGACCTTTGCTCCTAGAGATGATAAAAATGACATATCGTTAGATGAGGATCGTGCAGAGCCATTGAAATCAGCAACAATGCCAAATGGAACAGCAAAGGACTCTTTTGCATTTGCTGTCTTCAAAACAAACTTCCTGTAGCTCTCAATCGATTTTCTTTTCTCATTCAAATGGTTTTCAAGCACTTCACGATAAGCGTCTTTTTGCAATGATGCAGAAAGAGAGACAACAGAATCCGAATAGTCTTCTGAAAGGACCATCCTCTTGAATATCTTCTCTATTTCATCAAAAGCTTGCTTGTCGAACACACCTCCATTTGATCCAAACTTGAATCCATTGTAGCCAATCGGATTATGGGAAGCTGAGATATAGAAAAAAGCATCGCTTTTGTCTTTCAAATAACACATCGTCTCCGGTGCGGAAGAAATCGACAACAGCCGGACATCAGCTCCAAGCGATATCAATATACGTGCACATATATCTTGCAAAGCCCTTCCTGTCGGTCGTGCATCACGAGCCAAAACAATAGTTGGATTTCTTTTGCCAAGATATTCAAAGAAGGCTCTCGCAATATTTGATGCAATTATCTTGTCAGCATTTAGAATATCGCACGATCGATCGTTCTCATCCTTAGATTGCGCCAATATGCTACGCCAGCCTGATTGAGAGAATATATATCCTTCAAGCGATTTTTCTATCTCTTTGTGTGTTACGTTGCAATTATAAAGCGGGTCGCAATCAAGATCAGAAAGCAAATAGCCCAATTCATCATATATTTTCATTCATTTACCTACTTTGAATCATTTTTGCAGTCATTCCATCAAGCTTTGACCAGATTTTATCCATTGAAGAAATAAGCTTTATCTGGTTTCTTGCCCTGATAAGATTATGTTCTGGATATGAAATACGATAATATCTATCACCATCCAAATAGTCAGTTAAGAATCTCACAGCCATGATCTGCGTCATCATCCTCCCTGATTCCAATATTCCACTCAATTCAGGCTCTTTGAGAAATCTTCCTGTCTTTGAAAGATAACCATATATCAAAGCCTCATAAATAGAAACGTTGAATTCAACTTTTCCAAGATTGCGTTCATCCTCATCAGCACTATTGCAAGATGTTCTTATCATATCCCCAATATCAAACAATATAGTGCCTGGCATTATAGTATCAAGATCAATCACAGCAAGAGGTTTCATGCTGTCTTTATCAAAGAGAACATTGTTTATCTTTGTGTCATTATGCGTGACTCTATTGGGAAGCAATCCATTCTCATAGTCTTTCCATATTTTTTCGCCTCGTTGCATGTTATCAAAAAGAAAACCGAGTTCATATCTTACGCCCTTCGCTCTTGCCATTCTGTCTTGCTCGACAGCCTTTGATAGAGCATCATAACGCATAACCATATTATGAAAATCCTTGATTGATGGAAACAATAGAGAGCCATCAAAACCAGAGAGCTTCAGATGGAAGTCTCCAATGGCAATAGCAAGATTCTTTGCAAGCATTAGTGATGTGCACTTTGAAAAAGCAACAGCATTATCTATATAACGATAACATCTCCAATACTCTCCTTTTTGATCAACATAGTAAGGGCGCTTATCTAAGGCATTAATTACTTTCAATACAAGTCTTTCTTTATCTTTTGAGTCAATTTGCTTGCTAATATAATCAGTTACCTTAACTATATTATCCATAACCTTTTCAGGGCTTGGAAATACATCCTTGTTTATCCTTTGATGAGTGTATTTCTCGATTTTTCCATCATTGTCGAAAACCGAGACAAAAGTCGAATTGATATGTCCATCTGTGTTTTGTTTAATATCAACAAGATCTCCCTTAATTCCAAATGCTTGGATTATATTGTTAAGCTCATTATGCATTGACTCCATCTATTTGCCTCTTATGAAAAATATCATGATATACATGCAAATAACATCTCTTTTCCAGCATGCTATATGGACAAACTCGCATATTGCACAAATAATATATCCATGGATAAAAAGCATTCATCAGGCGTAAGGATTATGTTTGATCAAAAAGTGAAGACGATGATTGAAGACATAGCATCGCTTTTGAATGTCAAAATTACTTTTTTCTCCCTCGACAAAGAAGAAAGCCTAGTTGGATGCCACTCAACAAAATCTGACTTTTGTACTTTGTTGCAAGAAAAACTGGGAAAAAGAGACAAGTGTATTTTGCAAGATGAAAGAGCCTTATCTAAATGCAAAGAGCAAAACAAGACGCTAATATATCATTGCCATGCTGGACTTACGGAGATAATTATACCAATAAAAAACAAAGAGATCTTTGCTTTTGCAATCATCGGACAATTCAGGATGAGAAACGCTCTTGATGAGAAAATAATCAAAAAATGGAGAGAGAAAGGATATGATTCGAAAACACTTGAAAAAGCCTTTCTAGAGCGACCACTTTTCAACAAAGAGCAAGTAGAGAAAATCTCATCGCTTTTGGACTCGATTATATCCATGCAAATAGAAACAGAAAGCCTAAGGGTAAAGCGTCCTGACCTTATTGAGAAGGCATGTTGTTATATAACCGACAATATTGCAAATGAAATTACGCTGGCATCAATATCAAAAGAGCTATCGAAGAGTTCTTCATCAATAGAGCATGAAATAAAGAAGGCAACAGGAAAATCTTTCAAGGAACTTCTGATCAATATGCGTCTCTCTCGATTTGAAGCAATAGTACGTGAAAATCCAAACATAGCAATCAAAGATGCATCTTACCAAGTTGGATACAAAGACTCTCTCTATTTTTCTCGTCTATATAAAAAGAAGAAGGGGATTACTCCCACTGAGTATATTAAATTAAGTAAATATTAATCCTATATCGGTCTAAATATACCGTAGCTACATAAAAAATAATAAATTTTACTTTTATGAACAAGAAAATGTTATAAAATGGAATGCGTTGATATAAACCCACGATATGGGTGGGTGTCTCTACATTGCACCATAAATGCGATAACTATCTTCGATTATTCTCTACAAGGAGGAGATGGATGAATAGCTACATCGTAAAAGGTGATTTTTGCTACTCTGAAGCAAAGAATAAACTTAAGGCAGTAAAAAATGGATATCTTGTTGTCGAAAATGGTACGATTAAAGGACTTTATCAATCTATTTGCGACGAATACAAAGACCTTGCGGTAAAAGATTACACTGGGAAGCTGATCATTCCAGGCCTAAGCGACTTGCATATCCATGCGCCTCAATATCAATTCAGAGGACTATGGATGGATATGGAGCTCCTCGAGTGGTTAGAGAAGCATACATTTCCAGAAGAAGCAAAATATAAGGATCTGTCATATGCGGACATAGCATACTCAATTTTCACTTCAGATCTCTTGAAGACACCGACAACTCGCCTTTCTGTATTTTCCTCAATGCACAAGAACTCGACTCTCTTGTTGATGAAAAAACTCTCAGAAGCAGGCTTTCACGGTTTTGTCGGAAAAGTGAATATGGACAGGAATTCACCTGATTATCTAAGAGAAGAGACATCGCAATCTATAGAGGATACTCTTTCCTTCTTAGAGGAATGCTCCTCAATCGATAATATAAAACCAATAATAACACCAAGATTCATACCTTCATGTTCTGATTTTCTTTTGCATGAACTGGGAAAGATCTCAATCGAGCACAATCTTCCCGTACAATCACACTTAAGCGAAAACTTAAGCGAAATCGAATGGGTTAAGGAGCTTGTCCCTGATGCAAAGTGCTATGCTGACGCGTACAATATATTCAATCTTTGGGGGAAAATGCCAACAATAATGGCACATTGCACATGGTCTGACAAATTCGATGACGACTACATGGACAACAAAAATATCTTTATTGCACATTGTCCAGACTCGAATACAAACCTTACATCAGGAGTTGCTGCTGCAAGATATTTCCTTTACAAGGAGGGGGCAAACATCGGTCTTGGAACAGATATAGCCGCAGGCTCCAGCCCTTATCTCACTCGTTCGATTACTGATGCAATCCATGCAAGCAAGCTCAGGACAAGACTATCTTCAGATAAAGATGCAACATTGACATTTGCTGAATCTTTCTACATGGCATCTATCGGCGGTGGAAGATTTTTTGGCAAAGTTGGGTCATTCGAACCAGGCTATGATGCTGATTTCTCAGTACTAGATGAAAGCTCACTCGATTCTACGCTAGAGAATGAATTCTCAATCGAGGAACGTCTTGAACGCTATTGCTATCTTGCTAGTGAACGGCCTGTCCTACATAAAACAATAAAAGGGAAAGAACTGTTCTAACAGAAGTCTAATAACCAATTTTGTGGGCAAAGAAATTCAACAAAGCCTACATTATCTCTTCTTTCCACTCGTTGATGTTCCTGTCGCTTGACGAGAAGTTCATCCCTACAAGGTGGATCTTCTTCTTGCTCGCCATATAGGGCTCGTAATACTTTGTCTCAACGATTTGCTTCAGGGCCTCACTTGCCGTCTTGTTGTACTTGAACTCGAATATGTATACATGCCTCCTGTTCTCCAACACGGCATCTATCCTGCCCCTGCTCGTCTCTATCTCTGAGCCTATGCGCGCGCCAAGAGCCTTCATCATGCAAAAGAAGGCCGTGCTGTAGTGCGCCTCCCCCGCATCCCTCAAGAGATCGTATGCAATAGATGCATACACCGCCCTCAGCTTCTCGATCGCCTCAATCGTGTCCCCGTCGTCAAACGAGGACCTGAGATCGGAGCCCTTAAACAGGCTCTCCGTGTTCTTTCCAGTGTATGCGGCAAGCAGGTTCTCCGAATACGCCTCGGCCACCTCCTCGTTCGGGAAGTCGAGCACGAATATGTCCCCCCTCCTGTTCATGCTCCTTATCGTAAGGTACCCGCACTGGAACAGAAGCGACTTGTATGCGTACGCGCTGACTGTGTTGGACGCCATCTCCAGTATGTCGAAGGCCGCTATGTCTGACTTGCTTATCGGCGTCGTGATGTCCTTCGAGATGTCGAAGCCTATGTGCCTCGCGACATCCATTATCAGCTTCGTGGCCCCCGTGTTTATCCAGTAGTTGTCGAAGTCGATGCCACCGTTGAAGAAGAAGCTGCCGATCGACACCGGGTTGTAGATGGCCTCCCTCTGCCTCGGCGTGAACCTGTTGCCATCGTACTTCCTCTTCACCCTCTCAAGGTACCTTTTTCTGGAGACGCCCAAGGCCCTCATCCCCTTCTCTATGTACTGCCCAAAGTAGTGCTCGAGCTCGAGCTCCGTGTACCCGAAAAGAAGCGAGTAGTCATCGCTCAAAGAGATGTCGCTTAGGTTGTTCATCGACGAGAAGATGCTCACCTTGGAGAACTTGGTGACGCCTGTGATGAACACAAAGCGAACCAAGGCCGACGATGCCTTGATCACCTCGAAGAAGCCACGCAGCACGTCCCTCATCTCCTCCACGTCCGGATTGTAGATGTT
>DKCO01000007.1 GCA_002452215.1 Spirochaetales bacterium UBA6872 | reverse complement strand
ATAAAATTCTCCATCTCTATGAGTATGTAAAACGGTTCCTGATTTTATTTGTGGCAATAGGCGAAAGCATATAGGAATAAAGTCGGGACTTTGCAATAAAAAGTGTTGCAATTTGCATGTCAAAGTCATCAATGGATATACATTGTATCTTTCATTTCTTTGGGGATAATATTTTATCCATTTCATAGCCTAGATGTTAAAGTATCATGTGTCTATGTATTTTGAATATTGCATCAGCCTTGTCTTAGGTATTCTTGCGCTTATGAGTATGCAACTGTCGAGATATTCAATACCTTTAAGCCATCCATGTGAGGAGAGCTCTGATACTATGCTTGAGTTAGAGATGTCAACTTTTAGTTTTACATTTCTGAACTCTTCATCTGTAATCTCTGTAAGGGCCTTGATAACCTTTTGCACACCTGTTCCGTCTTTGAAGCTTGTCTCGATAGTCTTGATATTCTCATTCTTGAGCATCGAATATGAAATATCATCATAGATGTCATCCGTCTTGTTGATTATCAAAAGCTTCACTTTGTCTATCGCATTCAAACGAGCAAGTGTCTCCTTTGTAACATTGAGGCATCCGAGTGCATCAGGATGAGACGCATCAGCAACTATTATTATTGCGTTTGCATTCAAAGCCTCATCCAAAGTCGAAGAGAATGCATCAATCAAAAGGGTAGGAAGGCCTGAGATGAATCCAACAGTGTCAGAAAGAAGAACCTTTTGCCCATTTGGAAGCAAAAGGGATCTTGTTGTCGTGTCGAGTGTAGCGAAAAGCATATCCTTTGAAAGAACATTCGCATTTGTAAGAGCATTAAGGATTGTTGACTTCCCGGCATTCGTGTAGCCTGTTAAAGCAAATGTGTATATGCCAGAATCTTCTCTGTTGTGTCTTTGTATTCTCCTTGTTCTCTTTGTTTCATCTATCTCCCTGTCAAGTGCTTTTATCCTCTCATCTATGCGCCTTCTTTCAAGCTCTAGCTTTCTTTCGCCTTCGCCTTTTGCGCCTCTTACACCGCCCCTTTGTTGGGAAAGGTTTGCTTCTCTTGATATGAGCCTTGGCTTTAAGTAGACAGCTTCAGCTTTCTCTATTTGGAGCCTAGCTTCTTTTGAATGTGCATTTTGATAGAATATTGCAAGAATCACAGCTTGTCTGTCAGAGATTGGACAGGAGAATATCTTTTCTAGGTTCTTCTCTTGCCTTGGGCTGATCGAGGCATCTATTATGACTTCTTCAACATCAAAAGCATTTGCATATTCCCTTGCTTCATTTGCTTGCCCAGAGCCTATGTAGGTGTTCGGATTTTCTTCTTTGAGCGTAAATGATTGATGGCATACTATCGTAAGCGATAGCGTGTTGATCAAGCTTCGTATCTCGCTTTCCTTCAAAAAGGCATCTCTCTCACTTGTGCCAGGTGCTCTTGTCGTGATTAGCATTACTCTTCCATTTGCCATACAAGAGAGTTTAGCACTTAATAATCAAGGGTGGAAGAATGCATTCCTTTGTGCTATATTTCCAAAGATAGAGGTAAGAATAATGGGTTTGAATTGTGGTATAGTAGGGCTTCCTAATGTAGGTAAATCAACAATATTCTCTGCTGTCACATCGGCACCAGCGGAGGCTGCTAACTATCCTTTTTGCACGATAGATCCTAATGTGGGCATCGTTGCTGTTCCTGATAAGAGATTGGACAAGATTGTGGAGCTTATTCCTCCTATGAAGGTTGTCCCTGCAACTGTTGAGTTTGTTGATATTGCAGGCCTTGTTAAAGGTGCAAGCCAAGGAGAAGGACTTGGAAACAGATTTCTTGCAAGCATAAGGGAAGTTGGAGTAATTGCCCATGTTGTTAGATGCTTTGATAACTCTGATATAATCCATGTGAACAACAAAATAGATCCAGCATCAGATATCGAGACTATAAACATTGAGCTTGCTCTTGCTGACTATGATACAGTCCAAAAGAGATACGACAAGATAAAGAAGGTATCTCGTGTCGATAAAGCTGCACAGAAAGAGAACGAGAAGGTCCTTCCGATTTTGGAGCGACTTCTTTCGGTCCTTTCTGAAGGAATTCCTGCACGAACATTGGCTTTGGATGAAGAGGAAGAGGCGCTTGTGTATGATCTTCATTTGATTACGCTCAAGCCTGTCATCTATGTTTGCAATGTGGACGAGGATGGCATCCTCGAAGACAATGACTATGTAAAGACTGTTCGCAAGATAGCTGAAAAGGAGAACTCTCCTGTTGTGACTATTTGTGGAAAGATAGAAGCAGAGATTGCTGCCTTGGAGTCAGAAGAGGACAGGAAGGAGTTCCTTGAATCCGTTGGGCTTGAGGAGTCTGGTCTGAATCATTTGATTAGAGCTGCTTACAAAGCATTGGGCTTGAGGACATTTTTCACAGCAGGAAAGGATGAGGATAGGGCTTGGACATTTAAAAACGGTGCAAAGGCCCCAGAATGTGCTGGCATAATCCATACTGATTTCGAGAAGGGTTTTATAAAGGCTGAAGTTTACAATTGCGAAGACTTGTTCAAATATGGTTCAGAGCAAAAAGTCAAAGAGGCTGGAAAATACAGGCTGGAGGGAAAAGAGTATGTCGTGCAAGATGGAGATATAATGTTCTTCAAGTTCAATCTCTAGCTTTACATTTCTTCACATAACTTTTCAAAATCAACAACTTTTGTGTATGACAATCACAAGTTGGGTTGCAATAATGGGGATGTAAACAAAGCAAATAGATTTTTTTCATTAACAAACTTCCCCCTTAATTAGAGTGAGAGCCTAGATTTTTCTCTAGGCTCTCTTCTTTCTGATCTTGAATGTCTCTTTGTCCTATTATTGCAAAAATGCCTTCAATTGGTTTTTGGCACCATCTAGAGTATGTTCATATTGCGCTTCAAGCTTCTCAATATTTTGCTTTGCAACTTGCAAGAACTCTTTGTCTGTTTCAAGCGAAAGGTGAACATCTTGTCCATATTGCTCTTTCATTTGAGCCTCTTTCTCTTTGAGCATTGGCTCGAATTGCTGCTTCATTTGATCCAGAAGCTGCTTTTTATGAACAGGGTATTGCTTCAAGAAGCTTGTGATTTGATCAAAAAGAGCAAAGGCCTGGTCATCTTGTGATACTATCTCAAGAAGTGTCTTGAGCCTTGTGTAGCGGTCATCTTCGATTTCTTCTGATGGAAGTGCTAGTCCATTGAGGATTGTCATTGACAAAGCCTCTGATAAATCCTCTTTTTTGAATCCTTTTAGGTCATTCTTGACTTTTTCGCTTTCATCAGAGTCGGCCATAAGATATGAACCAGCTATCTTCCTGATTTGATTGATTGTCTCTTGATGGCGAATCTTGTTCTCATCAACTACTATATTCTCTGTTTTCTCTAATGCGATTTCCCACGCGCTTTTTATTTTTCCCATATCTTGAATATAATGCTTTTTGCTATGCTTGATAACATGGCTTCATTTTATTGCCTTTGAAAGTTGGAAGTATAACTGTTCTCTTGCATATATGAAAAGATAGCTTTTCCCGCTTTTTGAATATGTTATTGTGTTGTTGACATCATCCAAGCTTCTTGAGTAGTAGTGTCTTCCATTAGAGTCGCAAATGTATGGAACTATAGATTCCAGTTTGTCTGAAGAGAATGCAAGATTGATCTCTTCTCCTTCTTGCAACTCGAAATAACAATCGATAAAACTGTTTTCTTTTATGGGGACAGAGCCAATATAATCGTCCAATGGGGCATTCACAGTCTTTACTTCGATTGTTTTCAAAGATGATTTATCAAAATAGTAGTTTGTGTTTATCGAGATTTCTGAATCAGTCAAATTGGCTACATCAATCACTTCATTGTCATTCCAAGGTTTTCTTATTATAGAAAGCTCGACTTCTTTTCCATTGTCTGTACCGTTTCTTGCTCCCAATGTGATTATTCTTCTGTCTAGTCCGTCTAAATATGGAGTTTTTAGTGTAGTACCGTATTCAGTAATAGCAAGAGGCCTTCTTTTGATTGTTGCATGTATTTGTGATGGCTCGATTGTATAGTTGATTGTTCTTCCTTCATTTGTATAGAAAGCAATGCTGTCTATGGTTTTTACTCCTGCATTTGGATCGTTGGATTGAGATGCTTCAATTATCAGGCTCTTGTCGCAATCAAGTACGCCAGTGAGGCTAGAGAGGTCATTGAATGCGAACAGAGCTCTCCCGTCATATGTTTTTTCTCCAGTCAGAGTGCCTTTAAGTTCGATTGGCTCTATAGTAACTTTTTCATTGCATATAGAGAGTTCATAGTTATGGAGAGGCTGATTGTCATTGTCGAGGACTTCTATAAATCCTCCTGGGCTTGCCCAATTGAGGTAGTTGTAATTGAAGAGATACATGTTTTTATCTGTGCCTGATGCATCGCTTTTATTTGTTGTAACTCTGATTGTGAGTGTCTCTCCATCAATGATTGACGAGAAAGCTGTAAAGCCTCTTGTTTCGCTATTGCTAACTTTTGCTTCCCACGTTTGCGTATTTCCATTGTATGTTTTTACCTCATCTTTGAAGATACCTGTGATTGGAGTATTCTCGTCTGCAAGCTTTATTTTTGAAATAGTGTAATCAACTTCCTTTGTGCTTAAGGTTGTATATTCTCCAGATGCTGGAACAGAGATTCGAATTGTATACTCTCCTGCATCTTTTGGGCCTTCAGTGCTATACTTGTCATTGCCTTCATTCTTTCTTTTGTATTCGATTTTGGGCTCGATAGTTTCTGTTTCCTCTTTGAGAAATTCTATGCTATTTAAGATATCGATTTCTTTGCCATCATATGTTTTCTCTAGTGCACATGTGACAGTTATCTCTCTTGCATTAAGCTTTGGTATTATTCTGGTTTCGAAGTAACCACAACTGCATTCTCTTATATCTGTTCCTTCTATGTCTTCTTGAGGTTCACTCAGTCTTTTCCAAGGAGAGAATACATGTGTATGGATATATGAGCTACCTTCATAAGTAAAGAGATATCCATTTTCTGTGTTTTCAAAATGGAAATGAGGATAGACCTTTCCATTAAAGATTAGATCCAAATCATATGAAACTACTTTATGATCCTCACCATATAGAGTTTTTAACGTTGCATCTATTTTAACATTCAATGATTTTTTTGGCTCTGTAAAATCAGCAGCGAATTCTAGGTTCTTTAAAACAATAGTTTGAAGTGGGTCATCTATTTTTACATCAAGAGAGGTTTGGTTTTCTTTATCTTTGAAAGAGTAGGTGTCAAGATTGTAGATGGATTCTACTTCCTCTGAGTATAGATAATGCTTCTTTCCATTCTCCTCAAAGTATAAATCTGAGCCAAGAGCATCATTTTCACCATATAGTGCACCGACTATTTCAAGAAGTTCGTTATCACAGAACAAAGTTGTTGCTTTTAGATCTTCAGATTCAGTGTAGCATTCTTTTAGATTTTCCGAGAGTTTGTATAGTGAATATATTTCTTTTTGTACGCTTTTTGTCGCGCTTTCATAGACAATATTCCCTTCTTGCTCTGGAAGCTTGTTTTCATTGTTGCAAGAAATGAAGAGAGAAAGAGAGAGTGTTGCTATAAAGAGAATCATCAATGTCTTTTTGACCATAGTCCGTCCTTTTAACCCACCTATTTAGCAAATAAATACGGGGGGGGGGTAATAGGAGTTAGTCTATCATGCTAAGACATATTTGAAAATGCAAATTTCCTACACTTTCTGGGCGATTTTTAATGTAATAGGGCTACTATCAAAAGCCTAGACTTTCTCAAGTAGCTCCTATTGTTTTTCTATTTGATAGAGATCACTTTATAGTCTTTTGCTTCCACAGCTTCTTTTAAAGTTTTGTCATCAACTGGTTTTGAAAGTTCTACAAATGCTTCTCCTTTTTCATGGTCAGCTTTTGCACTTTCCACTCCATCTATGCTTTCAAGTGCTTTCTTTACAGTCATTTCACAATGAGAGCACATCATTCCATCGATTTTAAGTGTTTTTATCATTTTCTTGTCTTCCTTATTTTTCATATGTTTTGTCTTTTTCTTGTCATGCTTAGTGCTTTTTATATCGAATAAATTGAGCCTAAGCGCATTTGTAACTACGAGGAAGCTGGAAATACTCATCATCGCAGCTCCAAACATCGGGTTTAGATTCCATCCGAGAAGATGGATAAAGAGCCCCATTGCAAGTGGAATTCCGATGATATTGTAGCCGAAAGCCCAGAATAAGTTCTCATGTATATTCTTCAAAACTTGCCTAGATAGCCTTATTGCTGCTGGTACATCAGAAAGTTTGGAGTTCATCAATACTATATCGGCAGCATCCATTGCAATATCTGTTCCACTCTTTATTGCAACTCCTATATTTGCTCTTGTAAGGGCTGGTGCATCATTTATTCCGTCTCCTACCATCATGACTTTGCCTTTCTCTTCAAGAGTTTTTACCTCTTGCTCTTTTCCTCCAGGCAATACATTCGCAATTGCTTTGTCGATTCCAACTTTCATTGCAATTGCATTTGCTGTGATTTCGTTGTCACCAGTGAGCATCACAACATCTATGCCCATATTCTTCAGCTCGCTTATAGCTTTCTTGCTGTCAGGTTTTAGCGTATCGGCGACAGATATTGCTCCTAAGAGTTTTCCATCATAAGCAAAGAAGAGA
Organism: Spirochaetales bacterium UBA6872; assembly: GCA_002452215.1. Classification (GTDB taxonomy): domain Bacteria; phylum Spirochaetota; class Spirochaetia; order Sphaerochaetales; family Sphaerochaetaceae; genus Ornithospirochaeta. Next base: position 33,561 of record DKCO01000007.1, on the reverse strand, counting down.
AGTGTTTGGCCATTTGAAGAGAGCGTTTTGTAAAGATCTTCCATTTTCTCTGAAATCTCTGTTATTCCCTTTATATATTTGTAGCTTCCACCGACAAGTTGCTTCCCGTCAAGTTTCGCTTCAACTCCATTTCCTGAAAGAGCCTTGAACGAATCTACCTCTACTGTCTTTATATTCAGCTTGTCCAAATATGATGTGACGGCTTTTGAAAGAGGATGCTCACTCTTTTTTTCAACAGATCCAGCAAGCCTGAGAAGCTCATCTTTTTCTATCCCATCATTGGCATAGACACCTGTCACAGATGGCTTTCCTTCGGTTATTGTGCCTGTCTTGTCCAATACGACAATATCGACTTTGCCCGTTTGCTCAAGGCTTTCCGCATTTTTGAAAAGAATGCCATTTTTTGCACCGATTCCACTTCCTACCATTATTGCGACAGGTGTTGCAAGTCCTAATGCACATGGACAGCTTATCACCAGCACTGATATGCCTCTTGCAAGTGCAAACGAGAACTCTTTTCCTGCAATAAGCCATCCTATTGTTGTTAATGTTGCAATCAGGATCACACTTGGCACAAAGATGCCAGATACTTTGTCGGCAACTTTTGCAATAGGTGCTTTCGTTGCTGATGCATCAGATACCATTTGTATTATTTGTGATAGAGTTGTGTTCTCTCCAACTCTAGTTGCCTTGCACTTCAAAAACCCAGATTGGTTTATAGTAGCAGCTGAGACTTTGTCGTTTACAGTTTTATCGACAGGAATGCTCTCTCCTGTGAGAGATGACTCGTCAATTGCACTTTCGCCTTCCAATACAATGCCGTCGACAGGAATGCTTTCTCCAGGTTTTACAACGAATATATCGCCAATTGATACATCGTCGATAGAGACTTTGCATTCTTTTCCATCCTTGATTATTGTTGCGCTTTTTGGAGCAAGCTCCATGAGTTTCTTCAAGGCATCGGTTGTTTTTCCCTTTGACTTTGCTTCTAGGTATTTTCCTATTGTGATTAGCGTCAGGATCATTGCTGCAGATTCAAAGTAGAACTCGTGCATGTACTTCATCTGGGCACTGCTATCGCCTTTGACAGTAGCTGATGATAGTGCAAAAAGAGCATAAAGCGAGTAGAGGAAGGCTGCCGATGAGCCCAATGCGACGAGTGTGTCCATATTTGGGGCTCTCTTTATAAGAGCATTGAATCCGCTTATGAAGAATTTTTGGTTTATCACCATGACTGGGATTGTCAGCAGTAGCTCTACAAGGCCGATTGCGAGATGGTTCGATGAAAGAAAATATGGAAGAGGCCACGACCACATCATATGTCCCATCGCTACATACATCAATAATAGCATAAATATAGTCGATGCAATCAATCGCTTCAGGATCTTTGGGCTTTCCTCATCTTTCAAAACCGATTCGTCTTGGAAGTTCTCTTTTCCGTTCATGCTCTTTTTTTTAGGCGAAGCGCCATAGCCAGCGTCTTCAACAGCCTTTATGATCTGAGCATCACTGGCTGTGCCCTCTACCATCATCGAATTTGTAAGAAGATTCACGGCACAATAGTCAATGCCATCAAGCTTTGAGACGCTTTTCTCGACACGAGATGAGCATGCAGCACAGCTCATACCAGTTATATTGAATTGTCTCATTGTGTTTTCCCTGATTATTTAATTACTTTTTTAAATAGTTCGGAGAGTTCCTCAACTTTCTCCATCTTGCCTTCTTTTATATCATTTACCACGCAATTGTTGAGATGGTTTGAAAGAATTACTCTGTTTACGCTATCGAGAGCGGCTTTTGCAGCCATAACCTGAACTATGATATCTACGCAATATTGGTCTTTTTCGACCATATTCTTGATCCCACGTATTTGCCCTTCAATGCGATTGAGTCTTGCAATGAGCTGGCTTTTTTCATCAGAGTCTCTTCTTGTTGTTTTATCTGTTGAATTTTTCTTGCTTTCTTTTTTCTCTTTTGACATATTTGCCTCCTACCGGGTTAGGGTATTTTCTATTGATAATATAAGTCTTTCTTGAAAGAGTGGCAATATGTGTTTTTTATTTCGTTTGCGTCACGTCATTTGAAGACGCAACCTTTGAAAGGCTTTTGTATCCTTCTCCAAGAACATGTACAGTCTCTTGTATGATTGTAAAAGCATTCGGGTCTATTTTCTTTATTGCTCTGACCAATTTTGGGATATCTTGATTCGGAACAACTGTCATTAGCATAGGCTTGTTTTCATTCGAGAAGAAGCCTTTTGCGCTTATTACAGTACCGCTTCTGTCGAGATCTGTGACAATATAAGTGCCGATTTGATTCAAGTCTTTTGATATTATGTAAACAGTCTTTGCATATCCAGTGCCAAGGATCATCACAAATTTATCGATTATTATCGATGTCAATATTACGACAACAACAGAGTATAATGCACTCTCGATTCCAAATATGAAAGCAGAGCCAAGAATGACAAAGCCATCAACAATCATCAGCGATGAACCTTGTGGAAGGTGAGCATATTTTGCAAGAGCTTGTGCAAGAATATCTGTGCCTCCTGTGTTTGACCCAGAGCGCATAACAAGCCCGATTCCAACACCGGCAATGATTCCTCCATATAGTGATGAAAGCCAATATGATATGTCTCTTGAGTAGTCAAGAATGCCATCATAGCCGAATAATTTGTTCCATATCATTGTAAAAACAGATAGGAGAATAGAACCTACCAATGTACTCAATCCATATTCCTTTCCAAACAGAAGAAGACCGAATATATAAATTGGTATAGATAGGACAAGCATAATAAGTCCCAGATTCCAACCAGTCAGATGGTATATGATTGTCGAAATACCAGAAATCCCTCCTGGCGCAAGTTTAGCTGGATTAAGAAAAAGAGCTGTCGACAATGCTGTAAGCGCTGCTCCTATAGTGATGTAAATATAGTCTATTATCGTTCTTTTGATTCTTTCTTTCATATTTTTGATGGAAGCTCCTTGGGCATTTCCTCAAGCCTGTCGAGGATGGAAGTTGCATCGCTTTCAATAATAAGTGTATCCAGTACTTCCTTTGTGATAAACCCCTCGTCTTTAGCCTTTTGAAGTTGCAATGTCATGTAGTTCCAGAAACCAAGAGGATTGTACAGCGCTATATTGTGCTTGTGTATGCCAAGTTGTCTCCATGTAAAGATCTCGAGCACTTCTTCGAATGTCCCGATTCCGCCAGGCATTGCTATAAATCCATCAGATAATTCGTACATTGTCTTCTTCCTTTCATGCATATCGTCAACTATGATCAGGCGTGTATGAACAGAGCCATTTAGGACAGCATCTGTTGCCATTGCCTTCGGTAGTACTCCGATTACTTCTCCACCACACTCGTAGACAGCGTGGGCAATTGCGCCCATAAGACCTTTGTTTCCACCGCCATAGACGAGAGAAAAACCTCTTTTGGCTATTTCTTGTCCCAATTCAATTGCTTTCTCTTTGTAAAATGGATTTGTACCAAATGATGAACCGCAAAAAACTCCCACTTTGTTCATTATTTTCTTATACCACCTCTTTATAATGTTAAAACGTCAAATTCCTTGTTTCGACATAAGAATTGATGTATTATAATCAATGTTAGCCTCTTTATTATAGGAGATTAGAAATGAATAAAGCAAAAAGACTTGTTATGGTTTTGGCTGTATTGGCCGCTTTGATTGCACCTGTATTGGCCGCGCAGACAATGTCTGTCACTTGGAAGTGGAGCCATGACGATCAGAATGTAAGTTATTATCGTTATCAATTGAATAATGAATCGGAAGAAGGATGGACAGTTGTTCCTAACACTGTGCTCTCATACGATGCAACTGAACTCGATCCTTATCAGAGCTATACACTATATCTTCAATGTTCTTACGATGGTGAGAATTGGTCAGAGTCAGCAGTTGCTGTAGCTGAGCCATTGTTGGTCGAGGAGCCAGAGCCTGTCGTTGTCGAAGAGATTGTCGAAGAAGAGCCAGTAGTGGTTGAAGCTCCAGTCGAGGAAGAGCCTGTTGTAATCGTTGAAGAGGAGCCAGTTGTTATAGTAGAAGCTCCTGTTGAGGAAGATGAGATTGTAGTAGAAGAAAAGGAAGATGCTACAGCTGTTGTTGAGAAGAAGGCTCAATACAACTATGGATATAAGACAAATCTTCTTATCTCTGGTGGTGCATCTACAAATGTGACATTCGACAAGTTCTCTCTAGATGGCGCATTCCCACGATTCTCACTTGCTCTTGATTTGCAAAACATCGTTCATGCAGGGCATTGGGGCCTTGGTTTGAGATTTGATGTAAATACAATCCTCGAGCCTAGAGAGCAGAAGTGGTCCAACTTTGATATCAAAGACACATTTAAGATTGGAACTATTTGGTATGATAGCTCAGTTGATGCAAAGTTGATGATGTATTTCGGAAATGATGGATTCGATTTCTATCTCGGTGGTGGTGCTGGATATTCAATAATCAACCCATATTTCGAAAAAGAGGATAATCAAGAAACATTCGGCCATTCTCTTGGAAATGTTGGTATATTCTCTTCAGCTTGGTTTGCTTCAGCAAATGTTGGTATGAGATTCAGAGTGACAGATACATTCTCTCTTGGTCTTGAAGCTAATTACAGATACTTGCTTCCAGCAAAGAAATCTACAGCTTCAGCTGATTTGGTCCTTGGTTTTACATTCTAAATATAGGAATATCAAAAAGAAAAGAGCTCCGGAAGGGGCTTTTTTCTTTGTCTGTTGTTCTTAAATAGTGATTTTGGGAATTCATTATTTAATGTACCGTGATATAGGCGAATATATTAGTTTGCAGTCTGAAAATGCTGAATATGTTGATGCATTTGTGCAGAAACTGGCTGATTTCTTTGCAACGAATTATCCTGATCTGAAAGGATTTAATTTCGGTTATCTGTTGTTTATCATGATATTTTACTCGAAAGCATTACAGCTTAAAAGAAACTATTATCATAAAGACATGGGTCGAAGTATTGACATTTCATAGTCAAACTACTTCAATGATTACGAACAAAATTGATTTAAAATGTTCGTTAACATACACTCTAGAATTAATTTGTATAATACAAAAGGGGAAATATATTATGAAAAAGAATATAATTCTGGCTTTTCTTGTTATATTGGTATTGTTCTCAGCATGCAAGGAAAATCCAACGACAGTTGATAAAGCCTCTGTCAGACTTACAATTGATGGAGTTAAAAAGGCAACAAGGACAATTGTGCCAGATGTCCCTGAATTTGATAAGTTTACTGTGAAGCTTAAAGCAGGAGGAGAGGATAAATACACTCAGGATTTTGATGCCTCTAGCTCAATTGTGCTAAATGATGTGAGGATCGGTACATATGATATCACAGTTGATGCATATTCGTCTGACTCATTGATTGCATCTGGCTCTTCTCGTTTGGAAGTAAAGCCAGTAGGTGTCAACTCAGCTACAATCAAACTGGATTATTCTGATAAAGGCAAAGGTTCTTTCTCTGTTACTATAGATTGGTCTGAACTCTCCTTGGACAATGATAATCCGCTTGCGAATGCTATAAACTCCAGTCTTCTGGGTTTTGTTGCATATGACCAAGAGACAAATGCGCCATATAGCGATGCTCAAATACAATGGGTCACTGATTTTACTAAGACAAAGTATACTTACACGCAACAAGATGTACCCACAACCAAAGGTGACAGGATTTTCTTCCGAATATATACTAGGATCGACAACAAAGAGCAAGCTATTGCTGATACTTTCAACACAAGCATTATAATTGTCCCAAATGTTACAAGTATTGTAGATTCAAACGAGAAGAACAACTTCAAGCTATCAGATGAAAACATCATTTCATATATAAGCAATGTCACAGATGTGAGTGCAACAATCAATAGTGAAGATCCTGCTCATAAGATAGATATAACATGGAAATATCCAAAACTTGCAAAAGGAAACTACACTCTTACTCTATGGCTTACTGATAATACCAATAACAATGTTGTTGGCGACAAAAAGACAATAAGCTATACAGATGATGATACAGATGGGAAGGCAACTTTCGACTCTCTTGATCCAAACAATACTTACTCTGTTCATTTCAAGAATGCTGGCGATGTTGGCTATTCTACAGAACTTGTTGCTCTAGATAATATACGAACAAAAGTCAAAGTAGAGAGCATCGCTTTCGAAGATGATTTTAAAAGTGAATACACAATGGGTGACTCTGTTCAAGTAGATGCTGTAACAAATCCTAGCGATGCTACATTTCAAGATTATACTGTAACAGCGGAAGGATTAACTGTAGAAGGAAAAACTGTGGTTTTTGCCAAATCTGGTGATTATACAATAACAATCACCAATAAAGACGATACTACAAAAACAGCATCTAAGACAGTAACTGTCAAGCTTAAAGCTCCAACTTTGTCACTTGAGAAAACAGAAAGTGGTGTAAAGCTTTCATGGAACAAAGTAGATAGTGCTACAAGTTATGTGATTACAAAGAGTTCAAATGAGGAAAAAGAAATCAAATCTGAAGAAAATACTTATATTGACTCAGAAATCAATACAGGAGTTGACTACACTTATAGCGTAAAGGCTATCAGAGAGGATAGAAAATTCGACTCTGTTCTTTCAAATGAAGCAAAAACAAAGATCGATAATAGTACAATCCAAATAGAGCTTCCTGCAAAAATAGAAAGCTCATCATTCTTGTCTGTCATTGAAAATGCCTTAAATGGTAAATATGTAACAGATGAAAAGGGCTTTGATATATCTATAGATGAGTCTACATTGAAGAATACTACATCTGCAGAGTCCTATACATGGTATGTAAATGGAAACAAGATTGCCGAGAATACATCAAAAATAACTATCGACAAAGATACAATTGGACTAAATACATATTCAAATGAAAGCACAAATACGCTCGAACTTGCAATTTTGAAAGATGGATTTACATATAGTGCATCAGCAAACTTCAACTATATCGCTACTGATCCTGGAGAGATCAATATCTCTGGAGAAGGCAGAGTAGTGTATGGAAATCCAATAACTTTGACAGCATCTACAGATAATGGCAATCCTAGGATTATCTTCTCATCATCAGATGAAAAGATTGCAACTGTAAACTCCAAAGGTGTTGTATCAGCTATAGCTGATGGCAAAGTGACAATCACAGCAAAAATTGCATCCACAGGAAAGACAGTTTCCAAGGAATTGACATCAATTGCAACAGAGATGAGCATCAATGCACCTACAAATTGGATGATTGTTGAGAAAAACGGTGTAGAAGTCAAAGATGCGAACTACAAAGAGATGAATCTAAGCTCTTATTTGAATAAAAATTACCTAGATGGCAAAGAAGATACAAATTCAACTTACACATGGGCGTCTTCAAATAGCTCAGTAATCTCTGTAACAGACCAAGGAGTTGTGAAACCACTAAAGAGCGGAGAAGCAACTATAACTGTAACAAAAGATGGTGCAGCAACAACATCAATAAAGCTAACAGCTTATGATTTTGATATCTACTATGATGGAAAAGCTGTGACTGGAACAGAAAAACAGTTAAAAGGTGGTGTTTTAGGGGATGAAAATTATGACGTATTTGTTGCAATTAATTCTTCTCAGCTGAACTCAAATTGGCCATTAGCTGATTTTGAATGGAGTGCAGAACTTAAGGGGTATGGTACTTATGTTGCTTTTTCTTTAACTAATGAAAAATACAAAGCAAAAATTTCCATAGGTTTGAATGAATGGCAATATCTCATAAAAGCCTCTATAAAAGTCAATAACAAAGAAGTTGGAGTAATATCATTCACACGAAACTGATAAGAATTCGAAAGGCATATTTTTGATGTTTCTTCTTCCATTGATTAATAGATATTCTTTTTGCTAGGATACTAGCTATAAGAGTGTGCTGATTGCACGATGAGAGGTAATACAGAGAGATGAAAGGCAGCCGGTTAGAGGCGTGCATAAGCTATATAAAATTTACGCTTATCAACGAAGGTATCGAGCCCGAGGATTTCGATGAGGATTTTTTTGAGGATATTCTAAAGGAAGATGCAACAGCAGATGAGAAAGTAGCTCAATTCTTGCGTGATAACAATCTAGAGGAGAAGGAGCTTCCAGCTGGTAGTATTTTTGCAAAATATCCGGGTTCAAGAAATAGAATCAATTATTTTGGGATCAAGGACAAAGATACTCTTGATAATGTTGATAGGATGCTTTCAGCAATAAGAACAGCAGAGCTCTTTGTTTCTCCTATCGAAGGGCCATTGTCTTTTGAGTATTTTGTAGAAATCCATAGGAGGATGTTCAAGGATCTTTATCCTACGGCGGGGCTTTTCAGAATAAAGGGAGCTGCGAAAAGGACAGAGTTTGTACCTCCAGAGTTTATCGATAGAATGCTTCATGAGCTATTTGAGAAACTTGCAGAATCAGATTACTTAAAAAAGCTTGATGACGCGGACGATAGCGAGGATTTTCTCAATGAGCTTGCATATTACATGGGAGAGTTTGAAGCAATACACCCATTCATAGATGGCAATGGAAGAGTTACAAGGTTCTTTATATCGTTGATTGCGAACCAAGCTGGTTATTATATCTCATGGTCATCTGTTGATCCAGATCAGCTTTTGGAGGCATCTATTGCTGCTATCGACGGAGACTACCAAGCTCTTGTAGACCTATTTGAAGAGATTACAATACCTTTTGAAGAGGATTGAGTCGAAATTAATCGGGTGCTACTTTAAAAATCAATCGGGTTGTACCATCAAAATTTATCGGGTTTGGTTTGATTAATTTGTCTTGTTTGATTATTCTCTTGTTTAAGAGGTATTTGAAGTGGTTGCAAAAAACAGCAATTATATGCCAAGGTTGATTGATCAAAAGATAGAAAGATATTTGAATGTCTTTGGTGCAATAGCAATTGAAGGACCCAAGTGGTGCGGCAAGACTTGGACTTCTAGAGCACATTCCCAAAGCGAGTTTTATTTATCAAGTAGCACGCATGATTCCAACACGCTTTCATTGGTGAAGATCGATCCAAATTTCGCTTTAAGAGGTGATTCTCCTCATCTTATTGATGAATGGCAACTATATCCACCTCTTTGGGACATAATCAGAACCGATGTAGATGAACGCCAAAAAAAGGGATTATACATACTTACAGGTTCTTCGACACCGAATAGAGAAGGAATTTTTCATAGTGGTGCTGGACGATTTGCTAAATTGAAAATGAGTCCAATGTCTTTATTTGAATCAAAGGATTCATCGGGAAAAGTTTCCTTGATGGATTTATTTGATGGAAAATTCGAGAACGCCCTTACAGGCAAAGTAGAATTAGAGAATATCATTAATTTGATTATAAGAGGTGGATGGCCTGCTAATCTCAGTGTAGATCCCAAAGATTCATCCCTCTTGCCACGGGAATACATACGTTTGATTGTTTCTGATGAAATCAATAGAGTATCGGGAAAGAAGTATGATTTGAATAAAATAGGTCTTCTTCTTAAATCCCTAGCACGAAATGAAAGTACGACATGTTCTTTTGCAAAACTTCGTAGTGATATCATCGAAAATGGCGGTAATATCGATGTTGAGACGATTCCTGAGTATTTGAATATTCTTTCCGATTTATATCTCATCGAGAATCAAGAGGCTTTTAGTGTAAATTTGCGCTCAAGTATCAGATTGAAGCAACAAGTCAAAAGACATTTTGTAGATCCATCTATAGCAGCGGCTTTAATCAATGCAACAGAACAAAAGCTTTTGAATGATTTGCAAACACTTGGTTTTCTGTTTGAAGCCTTAGTTGAACGGGATCTTAGGATATATGCTGAGGCACATGATGCAACTTTGTACCATTATCAAGATTATAAAGACAATGAAATCGATGCAATCGTATCTCTTGATGACGGGAGATTTTGTGCAATTGAGATAAAGCTTGGTGTTAGCCAAATAGATGAAGCCGCTGCTAATTTGTTGAAAATCAAATCGCTATTTGGGAAAGAGCCGTCTTTCTTATGTGTAATATGTGCTATGAGCAATGCAAGCTATCTTAGGCCAGATGGTGTTTATGTTGTTCCAATTACAGCATTGAAAGATTGAAAAGAGGGCTTTGGGCGCCCTCTTGTTGTCTATCTTTGTCTTGGTTTTCTATTTGGATTGAGTTTGATCTTTACTTTGTTTTTCAATAGATAGCACTTATGAATCTTCGGGTTTCTCTTGAAATCCTCTCCGATTGTCTTCTCTGTTATGTCTTCTACGATATATTTTTCATATATCTCATCATTTAGCTTGAATTTAGTGTAGTTTGTCGAGAAAATCATCGTGCCACCAGGAGCAAGATGCATCATTGCAGCTTGAATAAGTCTTTTCTGGTCTCTTTGAACATCAAATGTCCTTCGATCTGAGCTATTTGAGAAAGTAGGTGGATCGCAAAAGATCAAATCATATCGATCGTATGTATCCCAAAGCCACTCTATTGCATCTGCTTTGTATAAAAAGTTTCCCATTGTAGTAGAAAAACCATTTAGCTCGAGATTCTTTTCCATCCAACTTAGATATGTATTTGATGTGTCTACTGAATCTGTGGAGATAGCGCCGCCTTTGATTGCATTTAGTGTCGCTGTCCCTGTGTAGCAAAAAAGGTTCAAGAATCGTTTTCCATCTGCCATCTCTTGAATCATCTTTCTTACGAGCCTATGGTCTAGGAAAATCCCTGTATCGAGATAATCTGTGAAATTGACTAGGAACTTTACACCATTTTCCCTTGCAATGTATTGGTGGTTTGAAGATGCAAGCCGTCTATATTGATTTGTGCCTTTTTGTTGAGAACGCTGTTTTACATATATGTTCTCAATATCTATTCCAGTTGCTCGTTCTGTTGCATAGATAAGGTCATTGAGACGCCTTTCTGCGCTTTCTCTGTCGATTGTATCGGGCGCTTGATATTCTGAAAGCACAATCCACTTTCCTTCATAGAAGTCGATTGCTGCATTGTATTCAGGCATATCTGCATCATATATCCTGTAGCATGTAACGCCCTCTTTCTCCATTATAGGAGTAATTTCCGAGAGGTTCTTTTTTATCCTGTTGTATGCCATCTGAGCACCGTCGGAGAGAGGAGAGCTAAGTCGAGCTTCCTTCTTCTCTTTTGCTCTTTGGATCAATGCCTCCCGCTCTTCGTCTGTAAATATTGTGTAATGTGCTGCTTGGCAAAGGATAGGTCCATTCCATAGAGCGTTGGTTCTATCGGGTTTCAAGTCGATATTCGACAACAGATCTGAGTTTCCAGTCAATATAGTTGCCTTCCAACCTTTAAATACGCTTTGGAGCTCATCACCAATCGATTGATATAGTTTGTCGATCTCTTCGACTCTCATTCTTTCGCCATAGGGAGGATCTGTTACGATATAGCCTTTTTCAGCTGGAGCTACCTTTACATCCTCGAATGCTATTGTCGAGAATTCAATTAAGTCCATTACTCCAGCTTTTAAAGCAGCTGCCTTTGAGATCTCGATTGCATAGCGTGATTTGTCTGATGCAAAAATGCGAATATCTCTTTCTTCTAGAGCCTTATCTCTCTTCTCGATTGATTCTTGCTTTATGCTTTCGAATAGATTCTCATCATAGTTTTTAAGCTTTTGGAAGGCATATGGCTTCTTTCTTAAAAGCCCAGGATCTGTATCAGAGGCCATAAGAGCAGCCTCTATTGCAATTGTTCCAGAACCACAGAATGGATCATATAGTGGGGCCGGGTTTCCATCTTGTACAGTTTTTCTCCAATCTGTCCTAGAAAGAAGAGCAGCCGCAAGATGCTCCTTCAACAGCGCTTCGGTTTGCTCTCCTCTATAGCCTCTCATCGAAAGATTCTCGCCAGAGAAATCCAAATACCACTTTACTATATCGCCCTCTATATGGATGTGGATTGCGATATCTGGATCCTCTATCTCAATATCTGGTCTTGCACCATCGAATTTTTCTTTTATCCTGTCGCAAATACCATCTTTTGCTTTCAGTGCTGCATAGTGATTGTTTTTTATCCATCGGCAATTCTGTGTAGTACATGATACTTTGAATGTCTTTTCTGGATCTAAATAGTTCTCCCAATCGAGTGAAGCTGTCGCCTCGTAAAGCTCATCATCGCTTTGCACATCCTCGTCGATGAAAAGACCCATCAATAGCCTAGATGAGATTCTGCTTTGGAAACAAAATCTGTATCCTACAGCCAAGTCACCTGAGAACTCTACTCCTGAGGATGTAATTTTCACATCATTGCTGCCAGCCCTTTTGGCTTCCAATGCAATCAAGTCACCTTGATTAGCCGCACTCGTTGCGAAGAATATCATTTTTACTCCTTGAAAAGCGTTTCCACTTCGCTTTTCTCAAACTTGTATTTCGTTCCACAATTGAAGCATTCAAGCACAAGTGGAAAATCTCCTGCCAATATCTCGTCTTTCTCTTTCTTTGGCAAGTTCTTAAGATATCCTATAAAGGCCTTTCTTGAACAGGGGCAAGAGAATCCAATTGGGCTATGGTTGATGTTTTTGGGTGAAAAAGATGCGAATTCACGCATGACATAGTCATTGATGCTTTCTCCATTTGCAATCGATGCACCTAGCTCTGAGAGTGATTTTGATTTTTCCTGAAGCTGATCCAAGACAATATCTGGACATCCCGGAAGTGCTTGTATAAAGAGACCTCCAGCACCCCACACACGTCCCTTTCTGTCAAATTCAAGTGAAAGATAGAAAAGCGATGGTGTCTGTTCCGATTGCTTGTAATACAAAGCAAGATCGTTTGCAAGATTTCCATATTCCATCATTATCTGTCCCGTAAAAGGAGCCTTAGCACCTTCAAGGATCTTCGAGATTGAGAGGAATCCTGGGCCATATATAAGGCTTGTGTCCAAGCTTTCAAGAGGTTTTTCCAGTGGAATAGGGTTATTAGTCAGGTAACCACGTACAGCACCGCAAGCCCAAGATTCGATGAACATTCCTTTGACAGGGCCTCCGCATTCGATTGTGATTTGGATTCTGTCGTTTCCTTTTACTTGCGATGACAAAAGCGCACCAGCTATATAGCCTTGTCCAAGCATATATGTCTCGAGAAGACCTGTTTGATGATTGGCTCTCATCTGGTTTACCATCTTTGTTGCTGATACAGCTGATACTCTTACTTTCTCATCTGAGAGAAGAAAAACCTCTCTTTTGTCATCTTCAAGTGATTCTATATGCTCCAAAAGTTCCTTATCTTCTATTTTTGTTCTTTCCATTTTATCTCCTACAGAAAGGATTTTACCTTTCATTTTCTTAAAAAATAATACGTTGGTATATCGACGTCAAACGAATGTCTGGTAAAGATCTATCGCCTTGTATCTTAAAGACTAATTGTTTATAGTTAATTGAGACAGACACTTTTCTAGATAGAGGAGTACACGAATGGCAAGGAAAAAGCTTTTAGTGTTTTGCTTTCTCTTGGCAGCATCGCTCTCTTTGTATTCTGAGAGCCTTGATAAGATAATATCATCCGCAAAAGAGAACAGCCCTTCATACAAAAATACGCAAATTACGTACCAAGATGGCCTTATCGACTTAAGCAAGCTAGAGAAGGAGGATGAGCCACTCTTGTCGGTTGCTGCATCAGTAATTCCGATTACTAAAGTCGAAGAGATCGGTGATGTTATGGCCATTACACCAGAGGCCTCTTATACTACAGCTGACAGGAAGACTAATATAACAGCATCTATTGGCTACTCGATGGACTACAAAAACACATCAAGAGAATACTCGCCGAGCCTTTCAGCAAGCCATTCATTTGATTTCTCTGGCTATGACTCGGATACGATAAAGGACTTGAATTATGCTATATCGAAGCTGAGAACAGAAGTAGCACATTCTGAAGCAGAGTATAAATTCGAAGAGACTGTCATAAATACTGTCTCGGCATTGCTATCGTCTCTTAAGAGCCTTGACCAGATTGATAAGAACCTTTCGGATGCAAAGACGAATCTTGATAATGCAAAGAGCCTTAAGACAGTCTCAGAGGACTCGTATACATACAAGAACATAGCCAATACAATCGAGTCTCTTGAGAACTCGAAAAGAGCTTTGGAGCAAAGATATGCCGATGCGAAAGCCAACTACAAGGTCTTTACAGGTCTTGATTGGGATGGCCTTGATGATATTGCTCAACCAAATCTGAGCTTGAATGTGCTAACTAATGGAAACAGCAATGTGATAATCAAGAGCTTGGAGATCCAAGTTGCAGAAGAGGAGTATGCAAATTTTGTTGCAGAGCAATCGCCAAACACTCTATATGTCAAGGGCGATGCATCTGGCAAATATACAGAAGCAAATGGCAAAGACAGTGGCAAGATAGAGGTTGGTGGTACATTGTCATATAATGCAAATAACTGGACTATTAGCGCAAAGCATACGAGCACATGGAATTTGGCAGAAGGCTCTTCTTCATCTTATTCTCCATCTTTGAAGATTTATGGCAAATGGACTAATGGCACCATAAACCAAAGCACAGGAAGTGATATGTCAAGTACTCGAGATAGCCTTGAGCTACAGAAGAAGCAAAATGCCATATTGAGTGCTAAAAACGACTATATAGCAGCTATGACAAGCTACAGCCAAAGCGCACAGGACTATTCTGTCCAGATAATGGAATGGAATTACAGCAAGAGCGAGATCGATAGCAAGATAACATATCTTGAATCTGTGTTAGACAATAAGATAGCTCTTTTCAATGCTGGGCTTGCAACAGAAAAAGATGTTGATGATGCAAGATTTGAATTGGATCAAGCACGATATGATTTGAAGATAACACTCTTAAAGGGCCTTGCCTTGGAAAGAGAGATAAGGATTTTCGCACTATAGGAGATATTGGTATGAGTGATGATAATAAGAACACAGATAGCATGATGACAGAGTCCGAGAAGCAAGAGAAGAGGCTTAGGGATGCTGCAAAAGCGAGAAAACGAAAGAAAAGAGTCAAGACACTTGTCACATGGCTTGTAATCATTGCAATCATTGCTGCTTTGGCTTTCTACTATACGGTTGTGAAAAAACAACAAGAAGCAAAGCTGGAAGCAATGCAAAACCAGCACAAGTATATAGAGGCGACAGTTAAGGAGTCTGTGTATACTCAAGTCATTGATCTCTCTGGTTATGTTGAAGCCAATGACACTCTTGAAGCAAAGTTCAGATCCACAGGTGCTGTTACAGGCGTATTCGTAAGCGAAGGTGAGAATGTCAAGAAGGACCAGTTATTGGCAACGATTGACAATACATCGCAAACACTTGCGCTGAAGCAGATTGAGAACAATATAGAGGAAGCAAAGCTTACAGGCTCGACTAGGACTCTTGAAGTACTTGAATTGCAAAAAAAGAATGCTGAGAACAATCTAAGCTACACAGAGCTTACAGCGAATTTCGATGGAGTAGTTGCATCTGTCGATGTCCATACAAACGACTACTTTGAAGCTGGCTCATCTGTTATAACGATAATCGACAGGTCGAAGTTGAAAGCCACTGTAGAGATTGATGAGATCGATATGCAATATGTTGAGCTTGGCCAGAAAGCAATGCTTTCATTTGACGGCCTTGGGGGTCAGGAGATAGAGGCATATGTCTCATATATACCTATGATCGGAAGATACACGTCTCAAGGAATCGGTGTTGTAGATGTCGAGCTTGTCATTGACAATCCTCCAGAAAAGCTTCTCCCTGGCTACACGTTCGATGGAACAATCGAAGTCAATGGCGAGATTTCAATGCTTTTGGTCCCTTCTGCTGCAGTGAAGAACAATCGTGGCGGAGTAACCACTGTCGAGGTCAAGCAGCCAGATGGTTCTACACAGTCCAAGGAAGTAAGAGTGAAGTATCTGGGAGAAGGGATGTGCCAAGTGATCAGCGGTCTTAATGCTGGAGACGTTGTTGTCTATGAACAAAGCTCATCCAATATGGTCTCGATGATGATGGGAGGAGGACGATAATAGTGTCTGATTATGTTATAGAGCTTACCGATGTCAGGCGCTTTTATCTTGTAGGCGATTATGTTGTCAAAGCTCTTGATGGAGTTACATTGAATATCCCACGAGGCTCGTTTACAGCAATCATGGGCCCATCCGGCTCTGGGAAATCCACGATGATGAACTTGATTGGATGCCTTGATACACCATCGTCTGGATATATCCAGATAGATGGCGAGCTGACAAATGACTTGGATGAGTCGGAGCTTGCATTCATACGAAACCAGAAAATCGGTTTTGTGTTCCAGCAATTCAATCTCCTAGGAAAGATGAATGCGCTTGAGAATGTGATGACTCCAATGGTCTATGCAAACTATCCAATGAAGGAAAGAAGAGAAAGAGCTCAATTCTTGTTGGAGAAAGTAGGGCTCAAAGATAGGATGAAACACCTCCCGAATGAACTTTCAGGAGGCCAAAAGCAAAGAGTTGCAATTGCAAGAGCGCTTGTGAATAACCCAGCAATACTTCTTGCGGATGAGCCTACAGGGGCTTTGGATACAAAAACAGGCGACCAGATAATGGGGCTTTTCACAGATTTGAACGAAGAGGGCAGGACGATTGTATTTGTCACTCATGACAGAGCGCTTGGCTTGCGATGCAAGAGCCAAGTTTACATAAGGGATGGGAGGATAGTCGATCACGATGTTTTTCGAGAATCTTAAGCTTGCGCTCTCTTCTATGATGAGCAACAAGATGCGAACATTTCTCTCGCTCTTGGGAATCGTAATTGGAGTCGGATCTGTAGTTGCTATTCTGAATCTTGGCCAGTCAGCAAATGAATCGATTACTGAGTCGATGCAAGTCGGTGGAATTGATATGATTAATGTCATGCCAGTTGGATGGTCGCGAGAGAATTCACAATTTGATGAAGAGTTCTCATCGAATTTCATCAAGAATGTCCAAGGCATTTCATCTGTCATAGTAACAGTATCGTCGAATGCTAATATAAGAAATGGACAAGAGATTGAAAGAGGTGTACAAATCTCAGGTGTCACATCCGACTATTTCGAGGCAAACAACCTCGAGTTGCTGGAAGGCTCGTTTTTCTCATCCACTGATGATTTGAACAGGCGCCAGGTTGTTGTTCTTGGCTCGGATCTTGCAAAAGAGCTTTTCCCAGCAGGTGGAGCTGTGGGCAACTATGTCGCGATTTTCAGGAATCAGGCCAAACGCTATCAAGTAATCGGTGTTTTGGATGAAAAGGATATGACTATCGGCTCAAGCTACAACAATGTCGCATTCATCCCATACAATACATATGATCAAAGATTCAGACGAGTGAGCCAAGTAAGTTCCTATATTTTGAAAGTAGCTGATGGCTTTGATCCCTTGACAGTATCAGATGACGTAGAGAGCTATTTGTCATCTATTGTCGATAGCGATAACTATATGGTTTATTCGCCAGCGTCATTGGTTGATATGGCAAACCAGATAACGGCGACTTTCTCAAGCTTCTTGGCAGCTATCGCAGCAATTTCCTTGCTTGTCGGAGGAATTGGAATAATGAACATTATGCTTGTGTCTGTTGTGGAAAGAACCAGAGAGATAGGCATAAGGAAAGCACTAGGTGCAACACCGAAGACAATACAAGGACAGTTTCTTGTCGAGTCGATAGTCCTCACTTTGGTTGGAGGATTTCTTGGTATTGTGTTTGGTATTCTTATAAGCTATGGGATCGTAAAGTACGCAAAATGGACATTGCATCTTTCTTGGCTTGCAATTATCCTAGCGCTTGTATTTTCGATGTTTGTTGGGATTTTCTTTGGCTGGTACCCGGCTAAGAAGGCATCAAAGCTTGACCCTATCGAGGCTCTATCTTATGAATAGGGACTAGGTCAGGCTAGTGCAATGGGTTGGTTTGATTGCAATTTGTTTCACATGCTCTGTTTATATCTATCTTGTTATGGTAGAATCATGTATGCGTTGGAGGCTATATGAAAAGATTAACTGCTTTTATTATTAGTTTTATGATGCTTCTTTCTTTTGTTTTCTCTCAAGGAGCAAAAGAGACAAGCCCAATACAATCTTCTCCTTTTTCAGACAAGGTAGTCGATGTTAATGTTGTTGCTCTCAAAGGCCCTACAGCTATGGGCATGGTAGAGTTGATGGACAAGGCCGAGAATGGCGCTGTAGATGGAAACAAATATACATTCCAGCTTGAGTCAGCTCCTGATGCTGTTGTGCCATTGATTGTAAAAGGCGATGCTGATATAGCAGCAATTCCTGCTAACCTGGCTGCAGTTGTTTACAACAACACATCCAAGATAGAGATTCTTGCAATAAATACACTTGGCGTCCTTTACATATGCCAAAATGGTGGCGAGAAGATTTCAACTATTGAGGATTTAAGAGGAAAGACTATTTATTCATCTGGCAAAGGCTCTACACCTCAATTTGCACTTGAGGCTGTTCTCTCTAGATCCGGGCTTGAAGTTGGAAAGGATGTATTTATCGAGTGGAAGAGCGAGCATGCTGAGTGTGTTGCATCACTAATTGCATCTGGCGATGATAGCTCTAAAGTTGCGATGCTCCCTCAACCGTTTGCAACTACAGCTATAATGTCAAATCCTTCCATATCGATAGCGATTGATTTGAATGAAGCATGGCAAGATATTGCTGGATCTCCATTGGTAACTGGAGTAACAGTTGTAAACAAGGAGTTTGCAAAGGCAAATCCTGAGGCTGTTGATGCATTCTTGTCATCATACAAGGAGTCTGTTGATTATACACACATGGATGTTGATGGAGCTGCAAAGCTGGTAGCAAAATACTCAATTCTTCCAAAAGAGGCTGTTGCAAAGAAGGCCCTTCCTGAGTG
Organism: Spirochaetales bacterium UBA6872; assembly: GCA_002452215.1. Classification (GTDB taxonomy): domain Bacteria; phylum Spirochaetota; class Spirochaetia; order Sphaerochaetales; family Sphaerochaetaceae; genus Ornithospirochaeta. The sequence goes on along the minus strand of DKCO01000007.1, from coordinate 14,681 downwards.
CAATATCGTTCTTTTGACAGGAGATGATATGAAAAAAGCTCTAAAAGAGTATTTCTCAGTCCTTTATTCATTCAATCCAGCAAGTGTTGGCGGAAAGCTTCCTGGTGATGAAATCTACTACTAAAGGAAAGATTATTTACATTGGAGCCATAGCAATATGGCTCCTTTTATGGCAACTATTTGCCTCAGCTGTAGCCCAAGAGCTATTTCTTCCTTCTCCTTTATCTGTTTTGATTCGCCTTTTCCATTTGGTCTTTGAGAAGAGTTTTTGGAGCTCTATCTTATTTTCTTTGTCCAGAGTATCTATTGGTTTCTTTTCTTCATTGCTAATAGCTTTTATCCTTGCATCGCTTTCATATCGAATTGCGGCTATAGAGATCTTGTTAAACCCATTGGTCAAAGCCATAAGGGCAATACCTGTTGCATCTATTGTAATCCTTACTCTTGTTTGGGTAAGCTCGCGAAATCTCTCTGTTGTGATTTCATTCATGGTTGTTTTCCCAATTGTTTACACAGGCTTGCTCGAAGGGCTAAAGGAAACTCCAAAAGAGATGTTGGAGATGGCATATGTATATCGTATCAAGGGCTTTTGTGTTGCTAGATATATCTATATTCCATATTTGATTCCTTATTTTGAGACATCGCTGAAAACCTCGCTTGGCTTATGCTGGAAGAGTGCTGTTGCTGCAGAGGTCATAGGGTTGCCAGATGGATCGATTGGTGAGAATTTGTATAATGCGAAGGTCTTTTTCTCGACTCCTGACTTATTTGCTTGGACTGTTGTGATCATACTCTTGGCATCTTTGTTCGAGAAGATTTTGCTATTTCTATCTAACAGAATCTTCAGGAGGCTTGAAAGATGATTGTCCACATAAAAGATAAGCACTATAAAGAGAAGCAGATATTCTCGAATCGAATCTTCGATTTTGCCAGCGATGGTGTAAGCATTGTCAAAGCTCCATCCGGATATGGAAAGACAACTCTTTTAAGGATTATTTCTTCTCTTGATAGAGATTATGAGGGATTTATTGAGGACCCTCCTTGTTTTCCTGTGGTTGTATTCCAAGAAGACAGACTTGTCGAAAACTTAAGCGTCGAGGCAAATTTGCGTGCTGTGTCGAAAGATATGGATCTTATAAGGCATCTTCTCTCAGAGGTTGGGCTTATTGACGAGATAGACAATAAGGTAAATGAACTATCAGGCGGGATGAAAAGAAGAGTCTCAATCATAAGAGCGCTTTTATTGGACTATGATTGGCTATTGCTTGATGAGCCATTTCAAGGACTTGATGATGTGCTATGCAAAAAACTTTCATCTTTAATTCTTTCTTTCTCGAAAGGAAAAGGGCTTATAGTCATTACTCATGATGATAGAGATGTCCGTCTTTTTGGTGGGAAAGTCATAGAATTAGAGCGTGAATAAGATGTATATAATATCCTAAGGAGAGTTGCATGAGTGATAAATTGCCAAGATGGAGCTTGGAAGGAATATATCCATCTCCAGATTCGATTGAATTTGAAAGAGACATAGAGAGCGTGTATGAGCTGTCAAATGAGATTGAAGAAAAATCGAAGGATAGCAAAACGCCTTTGTTGGATTTGTTAGAGCTTGATGATAAAGCTACGGCGATTTGCACAAACCTCTATGCATACTCATCAGCGCTTTTATCGACAGACTCATCCAATGAAAGCTATATGAAAGCTGTCTCTAAGACAGAGGATGCTAGCTCATCGCTTTCATCAGCAAAGAGTGTAATGGTCTATTATGTAGCAAAGAGATCAGATGAATTCTCATGTGCTGGACTTGAGATGTACAAATTGAAGCTTGATGAGATAAAAGTACAAGCTGAGCATCAAATGAGCATTGATGAGGAGAAGCTTGCATCTGAGTTCTTGAAAGTATCATCATCTGCATGGGACAGGTTGCAAAGCGCTATCACATCGACAATAGCAAATGGTGATAAGACGCTAATCGAGCTTAGAGGGCTTGCAACAAACAAATCGAGAGAGATAAGAGAGGATGCATTTTATCGTGAGATAAGCATCTTGAAAGAGCATGAGGTTGCTCTTGCATATGCACTAAATGGAGTGAAGGGTACAACTCTTTTATTGGAAAAGCGAAGAGGCTGGAAAGATCCTATCGATAGATCATTATTTTCATCAAGGATTACAAGAAAAGCCTTGGATGCGCTTATTGGTGCGCTTGAGGATTCAAGAACAATGTTCGCCGGCTACTTGAGAACGAAAGCAAAGCTCCTTGGACTTGATAAGATGGATTTCTTTGATCTATTTGCACCTGTAGGCAAAAGTCCCAAAAGCTACACATTCGAAGAAGCCAAGGCGCTTGTCTACGATAGCTACAACTCATTTTCAAAGGAAGCTGGCCTCTTTATAAAGAATGCTTTCGACAACAATTGGATTGATGCTGAGCCCAGAAAAGGCAAGGTGGGTGGTGCTTACGATACAGCATTCCCGCTGAAAAAAGAGTCTAGGATTCTATGCAACTTCGATTCATCTTACGACTCTGTATCAACACTTGCACATGAGCTTGGCCATGCATTTCATGATTCTAGAGTGAAAGATATGCCAATAAGCCAAAGCGAGTATCCAATGACTCTTGCCGAAACAGCTTCTATCTTTGGTGAGAATCTTCTTTTCCAGCATGTTCTATCATTAAGTACGAAAGATGAGCAGTTGCCTATCATAGAGTCTTATGTACAATCTGCATGCCAAGTTTGCATCGATATACTATCGAGATTCTATTTTGAACGAGAACTGTTTAAAGAGAGGAAAAATGGCGAATTAAGTGCAAATAGGCTATGTGGGATTATGCTTGAGGCTGAAGAAAAGGCCTATGGCGATGCAATAGGTGTAAAACATCCATACATGTGGGCTGTCAAAGGCCACTATTATAGCGAAAGCTTCAGTTTCTACAACTATCCATATGCTTTTGGGCAACTATTTGCGCTTGGGCTTTTTGCTTTGAAAGACACTGTATCTGACTTTCCAGAGCATTACAATCAGATCTTGAGACTTACTGGAAAGATGAGTGCAAATGATGTTGCATCATCAATCGGTATCGATATAGAGGACAAGGCTTTCTGGAACAAGGGCCTTGGAGTGATTGGTTTATACATAGAGAGATTGAACGAGTGGACCTGAAGATAGAGAGGCTGGTATCGGGAGCAAGGGGGCTTTCACATATAAATGGAAAGACTGTATTTGTTGAAGGTGCACTTGCTGGAGAGCTTGTAGAGTGCGATATAATCGATGAAAAGCATGGCTATATAGAAGCAATTGCAAAGAATATTATCGAGCCATCTCCCGATCGAATAAAGCCTATTTGCCCTTATTATGGTAATTGCGGAGGCTGTGATTTCCAGATAGTCTCGCCTGAAGTGTCAGCAAGATACAAAGAGGAAATTGTCAAAGACAACCTCAAGAGGATTGCAAAGATAACATCTCTTCCCGAATTCGATTCCCCTTGCTATGGGCCATTTGAAAACTATCGCTCAAGAGCTCGAGTGCATGTTGACTTGAAAAGCAAAAGACAAGGTTTTTTGGCAAAGAATTCAAACAAGCTTGTCGATATAGATTTCTGCCCTGCTTTGGATGGGAAATTGAATGATCTTTTAGGCCAGAGGTCCGGAGTGCTTTTTGCTGAAGCTAGACGAAAAATGTTCGAAAACAAGATCAACAAAGCAACAGGATTTGCTGAAATCGCACTCTTTTCAGGCGATAGTGATGTGAGTCTTGGCAATGAAGATGTTGTCGTAACGGTCTGTGGACTAAAGTACCATGTAAATGCCGATGTGTTCTTCCAATCGAATCTTGCTCTTCTTCCATCTCTTCTGTCATTTGTAAAGGAGAATGCAATAGGCGACAGCATAATGGATCTTTATAGTGGAGTAGGGACGTTCTCAGCTCTGTTTACAGATAAACATGTCTATGCTGTCGAGAAGCAAAAAGAGTGCTTGAGGCTTTCTGAGAAAAATGCACCAAACGCTATCTCGTACACATCCGATGTAGCTGTATTTGCAAAGAAGACAAAAGAGAAAGTCGACACAGTAATCGTTGACCCTCCTAGAGTTGGTCTAGCTGAAGGTGTAGCTGAATTAATATCATCATGGGAACCAGAGAAGATCATCTACATATCTTGCAACAGTGTGACAGCTAGCAGGGACATTCCTCTTTTCAATGGCTATTGCATCAAGAGAGCAAAGGTCTTCGATTTCTATCCGGGATCTTCACATGAAGAGTCAGCATTCGTGCTAGCTAGAATATGAACTCTCAACGCAAGGCCTTTGTGGGGCATGATTTTGTGCATTCACAGCACAAGATACATTCTGTAGCGTTCTTTCTCTTTCTTGATTCCTTGTTGACTTCTACATCCATTGGGCAAACTCTCAAGCATTTTTTGCAATTGATGCACTTGCTCTCGTCGCAATGTATGCGAATAAGCGAAAAGTAGCTCATAGGCTTTAGAAACACTGTCACAGGGCATAGATACTTGCAAAAGGCCCTATTGTCCTTAAATATGAATGCAAGCGCGATACCCGATATGTAGTAAAGAGCATTGCCTAAAAGGAATAGCCTGAACATAACATCTTCCATGTTTGCGACTTTCATGAGAAACAAGCTCGATACCAATGTCAATGACAATACAAACATCAGGTAGCGAAGATACCCAAGCTTCTCATGCCTTGGCGTCATTGGTCTTTTGTATGGAAGGAAGTCAAGAACCATCGTTGTCCAGCAAGCATATGAGCACCAACCACGCCCAAAAACAAGTGGCCCGAAGATCTTTGCTACAGCGTAGTGTATAGTTGCTGCTTCGAATGCTCCAGTAAACAAGTAATACCAGAATCCTTCGATTTGCATATTCTCATGGCATATTATGCCAAGGTAGATAAGCATATAGCTTCCAATTGCTAGTTGGACAAAATGCCTAGCATATCCTTTTCCTGCTACAAAGAGCATAAGTCCTAATGCAAGGCAAATGCCAATATAGCTGAAATTCATCAAATAGAAGATATTGTCTTTCAAAAGCCATAGTGTGATTGCTATTGCTTCAAAAAGTACAAGAAACACTACTGGTATGGTGTATTTTGGTAATCCTTTTCTATTTTTCATTGTCTTTTGCTTATCAATTCATTGCACTATACAAATCCATAATCGTGAGCTCGTTTTTAAGCTTCTCTATATCAAGATCATCTTGCGAGTCGAATATTATGTTCTTCTCAGCTGTAGGCCTGAGCGCAATGAAGTTGTCAGAGAATATTCCATCTGTAGAACCAGAGTCCATTGAGACGAAGAATGCTGGCTTTGATGATGAAAGCTTTATAGTTGCTTTCCTTGCTCCAATTTGCTCAATCTCAGCTTTTATCTCAGGCTTCTCGAGCTTCAATGTCTTGGCTCTTGCAAGAAGTACAGTCCTCTCTCTGATTATGTTTTTGTTTTGCATCTTCGCATATGCAAATAAGTTGTTTCGATCGATTTTCTTCAAATCCACTTCCTTTACTTTGACGCTTGTCATTGAAGGAACTTTAACATTGTACACATGGCTTTCTTTTTTCTTTCCGTTGAAATATCTAAACTTCAGCTTGATTTCTACTTCCTCATCTGACAAAGTATCATTTGAAGCGTATAGAACGAGCTTGTCGTTCTCGATAAAAAGAAGAGGTGTGAGGCTCGAGAAGAATCTCTTTGCAGCGTAATGAAGAAGCTTTGCTCGTCCATTGTAGTCAATCGACGATTGAGAGATTGATGGATATATATCATTTAGTGATGAGAAAAGTGTTCCCATCGTGTAAGGCATCATCGCTCTCCATCCCATAGTTGCATCTGTGACAGCCATAGCTTGCAAAGTTTGTGACAAATATATGAGCTTATCATTTGACAAAGGCATGTTGAAATTTCGAGCAATGAGTGCAAAGATCTCTTCAATCTCGCGCTTTTTCTCCTGATGCTGCTCCATTTCGATTGACGTAAGGTTTATATCATCATTCTTTGCTATATCGATCAATGTTTGCTTGTTTGGGTAGGATGCAAGCCCGAATTGTGTAATGAAGTCCGGTGTTTTCTTATGATATGCATCTGAGTCGTCACCTGACAGCCAGTTTACATGAGAGTGGTTTTCCTCTCTTTCTATGTAGAATGGGCGTGATGGATCAAGTTCTTTTTCTCTTCTTTCAAGCTTTTGAGCATCTTTTCCTTCTGCAGACCACAATACTATCGATGGGTGTGATTTTATCTCTAGAAGCGTATACTCCTCTTCGTCTATCTTGTCTGGAAGCATTTGCCATATCGCAATTCCAAGTCTATCGCAACGGTTGTAGAACTCATCTCTTTCATATCCAACGCAATTTGGAATTCGAATCATATTCATATTTGCTGATGCAAAAGCCTCAAGATATCTTGCATCGAGTTTTGAAAATTGATTGTTCGGCAAATCCCTTGTCCCTGACCAATTTGCGCCCTTCATGAAGAGAGCCTTTCCATTTATTACTAGCGCAAGGTTCTTGGATTTCTTTACCTCCACTGTCCTGAATGCGATGAATCTCTCTATCTTCACATCGCCTAAAGATACATCGATGGGATACAAATGCTGTTTTCCATAGCCATTTGGCCACCATAGGTCCACACTTTCATCTTTTACAGCAAATGAGATTTCATATATTCCAATCCCGCGCTTGAGGTTAATCTTGCTTTCAATTTTTCTTTCCTTGAAGACTGTGATGATCAAAATCTCTTTATCGATGAAAGATTCTATCTCAAGCTTTGTATTTATATTCCATGCCGATCCAGTCTTTACAGGAATGATAGAGTAGTCGCGTAGGAGGAAATCGTTTGTGGCAATTAAATCGATATCGCCAAAGAAGCCGATTGCACTGGTATTTCTTCTTAGGCTTTCAAAGCATATAGAGATTGTATTGTCTCCGTCTTTTATATAGTCAGAGATATCAAAGTAATGGCTTTTATACTCATTCTCCATATAACCGATTTCTTCATCATTTATCATTAAAGATGCTTTTGATTTGACTCTTGTCATTCTCAGAAACACCTTTTCTGCATCGTTTTTCTTGATGTTGAACTCCCTCTTGAGCTCCCATTTTGAGTTATCTACATAAATATTTTCGATTTTATATTGATTTATGAGAGTTTGATTGAGGTCTCCAGGGATGGTCATATCAAGAATGTCATCATTCTTGATCATTGGATTTTTCTCTATACTCAAAGCAATTAGCTTCCATTTTCCATTAAGGGATTGTATTTCCATAAAAAATCTCCTAGCCAAAGTATAGCATGAATCCATTTTGAGGATAGTAATTGGAACAAAGAAAGAGCTATGGTATAACAAAGTCATGAAAGATGGGTTTGTCAAAGTTGCAACAGCGACACCAAGAATAAGAGTCGCAAATACAGAGTTTAATGCTAGAAGCATAATAGACTTGATGAATCGAGCTGAAGAGAAAGGCGTAAAGGTTCTTGTTTTTCCTGAGCTTTCAATCACAGGATACACTTCGGGGGATCTCTTTTTCCAAGAGAAGCTCCTGGATGGTGCAAAAAGAGCTTTGTCTGATATACAAAAGGCCTCTAAAGACAAAGATATGCTTATCTTCGTAGGCTATCCACATAGATATTGCTCTAAGCTCTATAACACAGCTGTCGTCTTGAATAGAGGTAGAATCATTGCTGTGTGTGCAAAGAAGAATATACCAAACTATGGCGAGTTCTATGAAAAGAGATGGTTTCAAAGCGCACCTGAGGAGAACACAACAACACAAATCCTTGGATCAGATGTGCCATTTGGCTACAAGTTCATATTCACTTGCAAGAATATGGATAACTTGAGAGTAGCTGTTGAGATATGCGAGGATCTTTGGGTTCCGAATCCTCCATCTGTGTCGCATGCTTTAGCTGGCGCAACAGTCATCGTAAATCCATCTGCATCTGATGAGCTTGTTGGAAAAAGAGAATATAGGAAGAATCTTGTGATATCGCAATCTGCACGTCTTGTCTCTGGCTATGTCTATGCAGATACTTCATTCGATGAATCCACATCTGATATGGTCTTTGCTGGTGCAAATCTCATTGCTGAGAATGGAGCATTGCTTGAGAGCTCTTTATATGCGCATGACAGCCTGATGATATCGGAGCTTGATGTGGACAAGCTTTCATCTGAAAGAGCAAGAATGGATACATTCCCATCCATTTGCCAAGGCTATAGCTATATAGATTTCGAGCTTTTGTCTTCAGATACAGTGCTAAGCCGGTCATTCTCGCCATTTCCATTTGTGCCGAATGACGATTTGGAAAGAGAAAGACGACTGGAGGAGATCCTTACCTTGCAAGCACTAGGCCTTAGGAAAAGAATCGAGCATACTAACGCTAAGGGTTCTGTGATAGGCCTCTCCGGAGGCTTGGATTCGACGCTTGCTCTTCTTGTTTGCGTCAAGGCATATGATATGCTTTCCAGAGACAGAAAAGAGATAATTGGCGTAACAATGCCATGCTTTGGAACTACCAAAAGAACGAGAAGCAATGCTGAGCTGTTGGCAAAAGCGTTGAAAATCACATTCAAGCAAATCGATATAAAAAACAGTGTCGAGAGGCATTTGGAGGATATTTCCCATCCAGTTGATTTGCACGATGTTACATATGAAAATGCACAAGCTAGGGAAAGGACGCAAGTTTTGATGGACATAGCAAACTCAACAGGTTCTCTTGTCATTGGAACTGGAGATCTTTCAGAGTTGGCTTTAGGATGGGCTACATACAACGGAGATCATATGTCGATGTATGGAGTCAATTGCGGTGTTCCAAAGACGCTTGTAAAGCACTTGGTCGCTTATTATGCAAAAAATGCATCCGAGGATGTTGCTTCTGTTTTGCTCGATGTTCTTGCAACTCCTGTCTCTCCAGAGCTTCTGCCAGCAAAGAATGGCAAGATAAGCCAGATTACAGAGGATATAGTTGGGCCATACGAGCTCCATGATTTCTTTTTGTACTACATGGTAAGGCAAGGATTTTCACCGAGGAAGATTTTCAGGTTGGCTGACAAGGCATTTTCATCAAAGTATGATAGAATCACAATAAAGAAGTGGCTTGTTACATTTGTATCAAGGTTCTTCTCTCAACAATTCAAGCGAAATTGCTTGCCAGATGGACCAAAGGTCGGAACGTTGACGCTCTCTCCTAGATCGGATTGGAGAATGCCGTCCGATGCTGATAGTTCTCTTTGGATTGAAGAGGCAATGAATTTGGAGGTATGAAGATGAAAAGATGCATTTTGATTGCTTTTTGTTTGTTGGTATGTGCAACAACTGTTTTTGCTAGCACATTGCAAATTGGTCCAAGCTTCGCATACAACAAGACAGCTATGGATATAGTCAATGAGGAAAGTGCATCAGAATTGATGACGAATCTTTCATTCGGAGCTGATTTTAGAGTCAATGTTGCCAATTTCCAGCTATCTGTCCAAAGTGCCATCGGAGGAGCTGTCGCTGGCGCAGATGCAATTACATTGAACACAAATGTGACAGGAAATATAAAGGGGTCATTCTCCATTTTCGATGCTTTCATCGGCCTTGGTGCAAATATGGATTTTGCTTATCTGAAGAATGAAAGCAAGTGGAGACTAAACGGCTTTTCATTTGATGGATTTTTGGATGCACTCGGAAAATCGTCCCTAATATACAGAGCGGGGCTTGGTGTTGAGTTTGGAGCTGTTGGACTCTCGTTTCAATTTGTTGTTCCAACAGGGTGGGTCTTCTCCGAAAAGTTCGATATCTTGCCAAAATGGGAAGAGACAAAGCTTATGGCGTCTGTCCTCTTCAATTTCTTCTAAAAGGTATGAAAAATGGGAAAGAAGAGTACTCATTGGATAAGAAGCATCATATCTGTTTTTTCCATAGCAATAGTCTTGTTTTTGGCAATTTATATCTTCGAGCCTGATCTCTCGCTGAAGTTCTTCAAGATTGGCTACAAGGCCGAAGATAGAGTTGCCGAGAGTGTTGAGGATATTCTTTCTGATGAGATGGAACTTCCAAAAGATGAAGTTGATGAGTATCTGAATACAGAAGAAGGCAAGAAAATTGTCGAGAATGTCATGGAAGGAATGCGTAAAGGCATGAAAGGTATCAAGGATGCGCTTTCGGATGTAGATATAGAGAAAATAAAGGACGATATTAAAAGCGCTCCTTCCAAGGTATCTCAATGACCAAAATTACGTTTCTTGGCACAGGTACAAGCCATGGTGTGCCCGTAATTGGTTGCGATTGCAAAGTATGCAAATCCACAGATCCTCATGACAAGAGATTCAGAAGCTCTATTCTAGTTGAGAAAGAAGGTACATCCTTGGTAATCGATACAGGATACGAATTTCGCTTGCAATGTTTGAGAGCAAATGTGAAGCGTCTTGATTGTGTTTTATATACGCACGCGCACTCTGATCACTTGATGGGTCTCGATGACTTAAGAGTATTTACGAAAAACGATAGGCTTCCTGTCTATTCATTTAAGCATGTGCTTGACGATGTAGAGAGGAAATTTCCTTATGCATTTGCAAATTGCCCAGGAGTTGGGCTTCCTCAACTTGACAGAATTGATCTCGAGCCATATGAAGAGACTTTTGTAAAATCGATTTCCTTCTTTCCGATTCCAGTAATGCATGGAGAGAACGAGATTGCTGGCTACAGATTTGGCAACGTAGCATATATTACAGATGTGTCAGATATACTCATCAAGGAAAACAGAAGCTACCTTGAGTCATTGGATGTCTTGATCATAGGTGCACTAAGAGAAAGGACTCATGCTACTCACTACAGCTACAAGGAAGCTGCAAGTGTTGTAAGAGAGTTGAAGCCAAAAAGCGCATATTTTACGCATATGAACCATGAATGCTCTCATAAAGAGGTTCTTGAGAGGTATTCATCGATTGCACTACCTGCCTATGATGGGCTTGTTTTGGAGGTGGAAAGTTGAATGGGTTGTTTTCTGAGGCGGATTTGGATCCAGAGATGATCAAGCTTGAAAGAAATCAAATGGAAAGAGAGAGGCTTTCGCGCATAGAGTCGAAAGAGGCAGAGAAAAGCAAGGATTCTGTTGATTTAGCCTCATTTGACAAGAAACTCTATATATTGGATGGCTACTCAATCATATACCGTTGCTACTTTGCTCATATCTCTTCTCCGCTTTTGGATATGGATGGCAAGAATTGCAATGCATACTTTGGGTTTTTCCAGACATTGTTCTTTTTGATGTCTAGCTATCCTGATATGGATTATCTTGCTGTTGCGATGGATGAAAAAGCACCTACATTCAGGCATTTGATGTATCCTGAGTACAAAGCAAATAGGCAAAAGGCGCCAGAGGACTTGCACGCTCAGGTCCCAGATATTGTCTCAACTTTAGAGAAGATGCATGTATGTGTCTTATCCAGAGCGGGCTATGAGGCCGATGATCTAATCGCATCTCTTACAAAAAAAGCAACAGAGAATAAGATAGAATCGATAATGGTCACAGGCGACAAGGACCTTTGCCAGCTTGTATCTGATCATGTATATGCACTTCGTCCACCAAAGAAAGGAGAGACAAAATACAAGCTATTCGGGTGCGATGATGTGAAAAACGAGTATGGTGTATACCCGAATCAAATAGTTGATTATCTTTCGATTCTTGGAGATGCATCTGACAATGTGCCTGGGATCAAAGGGCTTGGAGAGAAGGGTGCTGTAAAGCTTTTGTCACAATACTTGAGCTTTGACGGAATTTACAGACATCTTGATTCTCTCTCTGCTGGTGTGAGAAAGAAGCTTGAAGATGGAAAAGAGTCAGGAGAGCTTTCAAGGAAATTGGTAAAGCTTTCTTTCGATGCTCTTTCTGATGATTTTGATTTCTCATCTCTCGATACATCATTGATCAAGAAAAGTGCAGCTGTTGAGGATTTTGAGTTCAGAAAGATGAAAAGCCTTGCAAAGAGAGCTTTGGCAGGAGTTGGCTCTGAAGATAAAGACATACCAAGCAATAGAAGTGTTGATGATGTAAAGCCACAGCCTATTGTGGATCAAGATTTGCTTGGCAAAGGGCGATACAGTGCTATGGATATTGCCGATGCTATGAGTGAAATGGACCTTGTCGCAAGCAATAAAGACAATATCGTTGCGCTGGATTTCCTTGCGCTCGACTTCGAGAAAGGCTCTGACATGGTTGGCTTTGCTTTTTCATATGAGGCGCAATCATCCTATTATGTGGCTCTTGATTCAGAGAACAGAGATGGAGCTAAAGCTTTGTTTGACAAGTATTTCTTGACAGGCAAGATAAAAGCGATTTCTCACAATGCAAAGTTCGTGCTCAAATGTGTATGGACTCTCGGATCCGATATAAAAGACTTTCTTTGCGACACGATGATTGCATCTTGGATGATTGATAGCAATGTTGGAAAATACTCGCTTTCAAATATTGTCTCAAGTTATTTCAACCACACGCTTCTTGATATCGACGACCTTATTGAAAAGGGCGAGGATATATCATCTCTTTCGTCTCAGATGGCGACAATGTACTCAGCGGAGAGAGCTGATTACATATATAGACTTTATAAAGTCTTGGAAAAGAAGCTTGCAGAGAAGTCGCTTTTGGAGCCTTTCTCATCATTGGAGCTGCCGCTTATAAGAATCCTCGCAAAAATGGAGAAGGAAGGAATTTATCTTTCAGATGAGAAGATGGAAGATATGAAGACCAAGACCGACAAAAGGCTTTCCGAGCTTGTTTCCAGGATATACGAGGAAGCGGGGCATGAGTTCAATGTAAACAGCACTATGCAACTAGGTAAAGTGCTCTTTGAAGAGAAAGGTCTTAAAGCTGGGCGGAAAACTCAAAAAGGGTTCTCTACAGACACAGAGACACTGGAGGCTCTAAAGGGTGATAATCCGATTGTTGACGATGTGCTTGAATACAGGCTTTTGAACAAGCTGAAGACTACATATATAGATGTGCTTCCATCTCTAAGAGACCAGGATGGCAGGATCCACACAAGTTTCTTGCAAACAGGGACAGCCACTGGGCGCTTGTCGTCTAGAAATCCAAATTTGCAAAACATACCAATTAGAACAGACGAAGGCCGGATCATAAGAGATGCATTTGTGCCAGCTGGAGATAATATATTCTTATCAGCTGACTACTCGCAAATCGAGCTTTGCGTTCTCGCATATATGGCAGATGATTCCAATTTGAAAAATGCATTCATCTCTGCAGAGGATGTCCATAAGTATACAGCATCGCTTATTTTCTCAAAGCCGATTTCCGATATAGATGCAAAAGAGAGACGTATCGCCAAAACAATCAATTTTGGAATTATGTATGGAATGTCAGCATTCAGGCTATCGAATGAGCTTGGCATATCGCGCTCGGATGCAAGCACTTTCATAGAGAAATACTTTGAAAGATACTCTGGAGTGAAGCTCTTTGTCGATAAAACTATCCATGAGGCAGAGAAAAACGGCTATGTAAGGACCAAGTTTGGACATGTAAGGGAAATCCTTGGCATAAACAGCTCGAACAAGCTTGAGCGTTCTGCTGCAGAGAGAGTCGCTGTCAATACGATAATACAAGGCACAGCTGCAGAGATAATGAAAAAAGCAATGATCGACATAGACAAGGCACTTCAAGAAGAGAACTGGAAGACGAAAATGCTCCTTCAAGTGCACGATGAACTTATCTTTGAAGTGCCTCTTGATGAGAAAGATGTTATTGAAGCGCTTGTAAGAGATAAAATGGAGAATGCTGTGAAGCTCTCTATCCCACTACGAGCATCTTTGGAATTCGGTCATTCTTGGGGAGATATGCATTAATGATCATTGGACTTACCGGCAAGAGCTGTTCTGGGAAAAACATGTTTGCAAAACTCATGGACAAAGACAGATTCGAAGTTATCGATGAAGACTATATTGGCCATATTGCTCTTGATGAGAATAAGAATGAGCTTGTATCTGCATTCGGCAGTCAAATATTGTCTCAAGATGGCAAAATCGACAGAAAAAAACTCTCTCCGATTGTATTCTCATCTGAAGAAAAGCTTTCTCTTTTGAATTCCATAGTCCATCCTTGGATGGTAAAAAAGACACTTGATCTATGTAAAAAGATAGAGCAAGAAGGAAAAAATGCCGTCATTAATGCCGCAATTCTCGAAAAAATGGGCTTTGTACCTTATTGTGACCAAGTTGTTCTTGTTTTGTCAAAATACGAAAACAGGCTTGAGCGAGCACTAAATAGAGACGACATTTCAGAGGATGCTTTCAAGAGAAGATCAGATATGCAAAAAGACATAGGATCATCATTGTTTTCATCCGGAAAGAAAATTGTCACAATATTCAATGATGGTACAGAAGAGCAACTTTCCAATCAAGCAAGATTTTATTGCGATAGTATAAAAAGCCCAAACAATTAGAAATACAGTTCTGTATTTGTGCATGGAGACCTTCTTGGTCTCCTTTTCTATAGATAAGAATACATATAATCCAACGGTTCTTCCTTTTATATTTCGTTAGAGTGCAATTCTACCCTAAAACCAATAATATTTCCAATAATAATCAGAATATTTATGTAGTAAAAACTTTTACTCGATTTATTGTTATCCAAAAAACAATGGATATATTTTTAAACCGTAACTTAATTAATTTAGG
>DKCO01000032.1 GCA_002452215.1 Spirochaetales bacterium UBA6872 | reverse complement strand
CGGGCAATGGTAGCGATGCTTCGGAAAGCCTACTGCCGACAGGCTGCCTCCAAATGGCAGATGGCTCAGAAGCGTGTCGTATGTGTTGTGCACATGCATCCTAGAGCCACAGATTGGGCATATCTGCTCCGATGTGTCGAGCTTGCCCCTTATCAAGTAGATCTTCCTATCCGCCGCCGTTGTGCCTTCTTCCGTGTTTGTGTTGATAAAGCCTTTCAATTCTGATGGCAATGTGATATTGTTCAATTGGGTCGTTACTCCGTTTTTTTTTGCTACTAAAACTTTAGGCAACGACCCTTTTTATTTCAACTGCTTTTCCCTTATCCCACAAAAATTGTGATTGAACCAAAACTTCCAGTGAAAAAGCCATGTTCGACCAAGCGCGGAGAAAGCATTTCATCAATCCATTGCGAGGAAATGACTTGAAATCTATTAATTTCGCCTTCTTTCAAGCAAAGTTGAGCAATCTTTGTCATATCAAGGGCACTGATGCATAAACCATAGCCTGCAGTTGCCAATCCATGCAAATCGGAAAGCCATACAGGTTTTCTGGGTGTTTTGTCCGTTATGAACAACTTGTGTTCTTGCGCGGTCGTGGTATAAAAATTCTCGTGTTTGACTATGCCAAGAGGGTGGAACAGGTATTCATTTGCAAAGTCCACTGTTTTCATCCCAGTAGCCTTGGAAAGAATACCGGAGAGAATGTGTAGGCAAACTGTTTTATAATCAAATTTATCGCTAATACCAGCTTTTCCGCCTAAAAAATCAAGAGATGCTTTCGTCCAGTCGTCGCTCCCGCATACTTTCGTCCATGGCTCGCCGTGCCCCTTGTATGGTGCCCGCATTGTCAGCAGATGTTTTATCGTTACATCAGAGATTGTCTTTTCACCACGTTTGACCGAGTATTGTGGAAAGTATGATAGTACTCGATCATTTACGTTTCCGATCATTCTATGGTCAATTGCAATGCCAATAAGAAGCGATATGATACTTTTTGTTGCTGATGCGATATGGACACAATCTTCTTGAACAAAGTTGTTCCATTCTGCATGATAGATTTCATCTCCATCCTGGAGCACCTCTATCTGGCAAATATTCGACCATTTTTTTTGAATATATTCATGCAACTTTTCCAAATCCATTTTCCTTCCTATTTCGAAACTGAATACATTGAAGTATCATCTGTTTTGACTAGCTCTTGTAAATTGGTTTTCCGTAATCCATTTGTCGAGGAAACTCATCTGCTTTTCAGTAAGGAACCAATGCTCTCCCTGAGGCATAATCGTAAGATTTGCATGGTATTGTTTTGCAAATTTCGGATATTGTTTCCATTGCTGTAAGACTGTCGTGCCCGCCATACATGATGCACGTATGAACATTTCAGGTAATCGGATGGCATCTTACATAACATAGATAATCCCAAGACAGCGTTTATCCGAAAGCTGTGGAGATTTCCCGTTTTTCGGCAAGCTCCTTTTCTGTTATATTCGACCTTTGCATCATTTTGTAAATCAAGCTTTCAATATCCACAATTGGAGATATCAAGTAAGCCACATCGACTAAATTTTCATCCAAAGATGAGAATGCAAAGAATGCACCGATGCTGTTTGCAATCAAGACGATATGGTCGAATAGCTTTTTCTTTGCGGCAAAGAATGCAAAAAACTCTTTCTTTGCATCCCATGGTGTTTTGCAAAAATAATCAAACCCAATAATCTCATGATTTGTGAAAAGTGCTTTGTAGTGCTCAGATTCCCGAGTTGAGCCATCCTTTCCATGGACGTATACTACCAAATCTTTTTTGTTGCCTGAACTTGTCTGTCTGATGATTAATTCTGCTTCCAGGGTTTTCCTGTGACATACTCTTTCTCCTTCCAATAGGCATCATCTACTGCGGACATTTTTTGTTTTCTATGCAAGAACTGATACAACATAAACAGGCACTTAACTTTGAAAGATGGCGTTAAGTTTTTAGCATGTCGCATTATTTTGCGAGCTGTGCATTCGACCTTTTTTTGCGCTGATTTGCAAAACGACGCAGGTAGATTTGTCCAGTCGTAATCCCAAACCATTTGTGAGATGGTGTAGGTTCGAGCAATCCCCCAATGGTCAGTGCTGTCTTTGATGTCCTTAGCAGTTGATTTCATTCCTCCTCCGGCTGCAGTATTGATTATGATTGCTTGCTTTTTCATGAAAGATAGATCTGGACGATGTACAATCCAACGGTAAGCGAAATGATCCAGCAATGTCTTCATTTGCCCTGGAACATGGAATACATAAGTCGGTGTGCAAAAGATGATCAGATCCGAGTGCTTCATGGCTGTAATGATATGAGTCAGGGCAGGGGTGCCACCGCATTTTTGTTCTTGGCCATTGATGCAAGCGTAGCATCCTAGGCATACATGTGGCATATCCCGTGGCAATTGAAACTCAAAAAGCTTTCCATTGGCTAAAAGCTTTTTTATAAGCAATTGGGCGATGTTGTAAGAGCATGATTGAGCCTTTCGGCCGGTGGAGTATATGGCTGTGATATTCATTATTTTGCTTCCTTCTTTCAAAAATGAATGCATAACTTGATAAAATGCATTAGTACTAAGGCATATAGCTAAATGATTTCTTTTATTTTTTTCTACAGAAAAATGATTCGAGCGATTTCTGTTGTCACTATTTTTATCAGTACACCACATGACATTGTGTAGAACCAAAGCTTGCGCGAGCGTTGGGTTTTTGCCATAGGTGTAGCAATGGCAGCAATTATGATCAGCAATGCACCTAAACAGCCGACGATTGTTGGTATGCTGACAAGATTAAACAGCCCTGGCTCAAAATTGCCATCAATCGAGTGCTGGATGGTTTTGTCAAGTCCATCGCGTGCCGCAGCAAAACAACAAACAACCAGCCCAAACAATAGCAAGAGTGCGCTTCTGAGCCCCCAATTGTTAATACTTGCACGGTCTAATATCGACCAGGTGATTAAGCCTATCAGCACAAGAATCATCAAAGATGTAATAGTTATTGTTGCATTTCCAAAATAGAGATTCATGACTGTTTGCATTTTTATGCCCTGCTTTTGTTTTTTACTTTGAAGATCTCTTCAATAGATTTTAAAGTATTCATGGATCAATAATGAAGCAAAACTGTCTTGCAATTGTCGCAACAGCAAGCTTCAATGCTCGTTCGACCTCCGATTTTCAGAGTTGTGAGCTTTACAAAACCATCTGCGTTCTTGGCGTTTTCAAATGCTCTAGGCACTTCATTTGCGAAGCTGAAAGCCCCATCTTTGCTACTGAACAAATAGCCTTTTCTCATTTCTTTTCCACATATTGGACATAGCATAATCAAATTCTCCTATTTCTATTTTTTTGCGTTGTACCAATCAAGTATAGCGCCTAGATTTTCTGTCTTTATACGGTTTGTGCCATGAAGCATAATGTCAAGCATGTCCTCTTCTTCAGGTGTTCGTTCTGTTTTTGAGGCAAGACTTTTGCCAACAGTCTTAATCATGATTGCAATCATGACTTTATAAAAGCCATGCAATTTGTCAAAACTAAGGTTGCCTTGCAACGTAAAAAGTGGAATGCTGGCTGGAATTGCCGATTTTGCTCGCACATTTTTTGTTTGTGTTCCAGTCTGCCCCATGCCTACGGCGCACACAGCGCGTACATGATATTGTCTTGCGACCTTTGCATAGCCTTTGACGGATCCTGCCATAATCCAGCCAAGATAAATTATCTCTTTGTTCGTTGCAACTCGCTTTTTAGCTTCACTATAGGGATATGCAGGAAGTCCTGTCTCCAGCGCTAATAACTTGGCATATTGCTCTGTACTACCAGTATTTGATTTGTAAATAATAGCATCCATAAGAATCCTCGTTTTATTCTTTGATATCTTTCATTTTTATGTAGTTTTTTCTATATCCAGATTCTATCTTGCAAATAAACTGGTCAATGTGCATGGCTAGCAATGAAGAAACAGAATCTTTGTCATCCGCATAATCATAGACGCTGTAGAGTAGATACATTGGACCATAGAATTGAAGTGCCAATTGCATCGCATCCTCATCGGAATCTGTCAGCTTGCGAAAGATTGCCGCCATGTATTCTAATGGACCACCGGCCAAATAGTCGTGATGAAGCTTTGCAAGCCTCTGGTCATGGTATTGTTCCAGAGTCAGCATTTTGCGGAAATTGGATGAGAAAGGTTCTTTTGTCCAATGGTCAAATTGTGCCATGCTGTATGTTCGGATCTTTTGAACAGGTGTGTTCATATAAGCTTCTGCAAATCCATCCGGTTCAGTCTCCGGCATATCATAGAGTTCTGCACGCTCATAGTCCATCCTGTTCATTCTCTCTACGATTTTGTCCAATATTTCCTGCTTGCTGGCATAGTGCTTGTATAAAGCCGCTTTCGTAAATCCCAGTTGCATAGCAATATCACTCATTGATGTCCCGAGGTAGCCATTTCTGGCAAACAACTCAAGTGATATTTCCAATATTCGCTGTTTTGTGCTCTCAGACATTATTTTTAGCTCCCTTAGTAAAAGAGTGATGGCATTATTGTAGTTACCGAACGGTTACCTGTCAATAGTCGATGCTCACTCTCTAAAATATTTTTTGGTATTGCCATCAAAGAACTGAAAAACAGGCAATACCTTTTCCCCTAAGCCATAAGTAGGCGGATGTTGATAGCGAAAGGTTTGCAAATAGAAAACAGCCTATGTATTTGCAAAAGCCTAACATCCATCCAGGTAGGATCATAAAACCAGCAAACAGCAGTATTGTATATCCGATACCTCCGAATAATATGATTATGACTGGACGCCCATGTTTAATTGGCAAAACCTCGTTAGTCCAAGTTAAAGTCGGCATTTTGACTCCGAGCGATAGGCCTATTAACGCCATAAGAAGCGAATAAGAGCCAGCAAAAAAAAGAATCATCAACGCCTTCAATGGATGCATAGGATAAATTGCTGCAGTACACGCAATACAAATTAGCAATGGTAAGATGGTAAGAATGAGTTGCATATTGATTTTTGCATGGAAAATCTTTCTTGGCTCAACTGGAAGCGATAGCAAAAGCCATAGCTTTTTGCCTTCAAGTGATATGGAAGGAGCTGTCATGAAATTCATGGAAGCAAGAGCACATAGAAACACGCATAACAATAATGGCACACTGTCTGGTATTTCGATAAACATCTCATCCAATATATTAAACAGCTTATGGCCCTTCAACAGCACGACAATTGCGCAAACAGGCATTAGAAATGTTCCAAGAGCACAGTTGAGCATGTAGATTGGACTTGCAAAAAACTGGGAAAGCTCCTTGCCTAGCAAAGCCATATCAATGCTCTTTTTATTATTGCGCAATTTTAGGGTTTTCCTGCATTCTCCATTTTGAGTAGAGGTTGAAAGCTGGAAAAAACTGTGAGAAAGCAATACCCACATAAGTCCAAATAACATAGCAACCAACGCAGATATAATCAATGATGCCTTTATATCGCCAATGCCAATACGACCAAATAGGTACACAATATAGGCAGTTTTTTTTATTCTAGTGCCATAAAGCGTGGCATTAGCGAGCAAATCCTGGATCAGTTGTTGTGCTTTGAAGTTTGCAAAATAGTATAAGCTGATAAATAACAATGAAACTAATACAGTAATCAGGCTCTTGTGTTTCAGTCTTTGGCTAATTTTGGCCACTACAAGCCCAAGTGCACATGATATAGTTAATACAAATATTGAAATCAATAGTATCAAATCTAAGCCACCTAGAATCGTTGGCAATGTAATGTCTGTGCTAGCCCAGTAGACTAAAACTGCTGGAACTATGGCAATTGCAGAGTAAAGTAACCCAATCAAATAGACTCCTGCAAGCCTTGCAACAACCAACGTCGAAGGTGAAATTGGCATAGAAATAAGCATATCGTTGTCCTTTGGCAGATAGAGTTCGGCATAGGTGTTGAAGATGCTACCGAATGTACCTAAAAACGCTGAAATCAGACCCATTAGAGCGAAGTACAGCCAGTCCATGTCAGCTGTTAGCATTGGAGTACATAGCTTTGTAGCAAGAAATGAGAAAATTCCACCTAAAAGACCGAAAACAAGTAAGAAGAACAGAAGAAAATGCAGGGCTATTGAGACTTTAGTTCTAGCCTTGTTCTTCTTGGCATCGTAAAAATAGACTTGAAAAATCTCAAGCATTTGTTTTTTAAGCAAAACTTTCAGCATGTTTCTCCCTCAAGTCCCAAAAAGGTATCCTCTAGGGAATTGTCGCCTTTGATTGCATCCATGGCGCCAAAGCGAATCAGTTTTCCACCTTTTATAATAGCTACTTTATCACAAAGCTTTTCCGCTACATCCAACACGTGTGTTGAGAAGAAAATTGCACCACCTCTAAAACACAATTCCCTCATCATCGATTTGAGTATATGCGATGCTTTTGGGTCAAGTCCAACAAATGGCTCATCCATTAGAACAAGCTTCGGCTGATGCACCCAAGCAGAAATAATCGCCAGCTTTTGCTTCATTCCATGGGAATAGCTTGCTATTGGTTGGTTAAGAGCGCTTGTCAGTTCAAAAAGACATGCATATTTGCATATGCTCTCCTGTCTTTGATCATTGCTTAGCTCAAAAATATCAGCAATGAAATTCAGAAATTTGATTCCTGTCATGTAATCATACAGTTCTGGATTGTCTGGAATATAGGCAATGCTTCTCTTGCACTCCAATGTCTGGGTTCTTATTGATTTGCCATCAATATAGATTTCTCCAGAGTCAAATTGCAAAATACCCGCCACGGCTTTTAGCGTAGTTGTCTTGCCTGCACCATTGTGACCAATGAAGCCACAAATCGTGCCGGGCGCAACGTGCAGACTTAAATCGTCTACTGCTTTCTTGTTACCATAATTTTTTGATAAATGTTCAATTTTCAACATAATTTTGTACCTGATTTCTTCTTTTTCCCTTCTGATATAAAGAAAACCTGCTCTTATAAATCCATCTGTATAACAAATTCTTTTCAATCTTATTCAAAAGGAGATTTTGTCAAATCCTACTTCGACAGCAATCTTAGCTTTGTCTCTACTTTTTAAAAATATTCCATAGATGATTGTTACACTTTTGCATGCTCATCGCATATTTTTCTGTTTTTTTATGGCTTCAGGATTATCTTTCCTGACAGCCAGACAGTAATTGACGTTCTCAAAAGCTTTGATATTTGCTGAGTATCCATCGATAATTTCCCTTTGAATATCCTCAGGCGTCATTAGCTTATAAATAGTAAAGCCATTTTTATTCAGTAGCTTTTCAAGCTTTTCATGCGAAAAAGATGATAGCATTGGCTCTCCACCGGCCTTTGCCATCATTATTGTATTTCTTACTCTCTTTTCATCAGATGTGAAAAAGTGTTCGTCAGGATAATCAAATACAAGCATGCTTTGCTGTACACAAAGCTTAGAAAGAGTTGCAAGCATAGCATCGATTGTCTCTGCTGAAAGGTAGTAAGTTACGCCAAGCCATGAGAAAAAGGATTTGGAAGATTTATCGAATCCACTAGCAAGCATGCACTCGAGCAAGTTGTCGTTTGTGAAATCCACAGGAACAAATGATAGATTGGATGGAATTGACCAACCGGCACGAGTGATACGTTTTAGTTTATCGGATTGCATCAATGGCTTATCAACCTCAAAGACCTTGCATTTGGATAGAAGCTCTGGCTCTCGAAATGCAAATGTATCCAATCCAGCACCGAGAATGACATATTGCTTTGTGCCAGCTATTACAGCTTCTTTTAGTGTTTTTTCGGTGTAGCATGCACGGCAAAGAGGGGAGGGCGCAATATGTTTATTTACAATCTTTTTAATTATCTCTATTGGCTTTTGATCCTGCGTGTTGATTTCTGGCTCAAAAAAACGAGCTCCATCTAGAATATATGCTTGTACAGTGTCGTATTCTTCTGTTGTCATCAATTCTTTGGCAAGATAATCTACAAAAATCGGATGTTCCTCATTTTCGGAGTGAAATGCCCTTCCAAAGGAACTCATTAGGGATGTAATGCTTGTTTCTCTATTCATTGTTTTCCTTTTTATGCTTCAAAATTTGAAATGTACATGTTTGGTTATGCGTTTTAGCAAAATAGCTTCATGATGTGTGTCGCTATTGAGTTGTTTTCATGGATATATCACATTCGTCTTTTGTCAGTTGTGCTCCATAATTGCAAAGGAGAGAGCCAAGAATAAACATGATCCCAAGTGTGATGTTTGATTCGTCACCAAAGGATATGGCCTTTTCGTCATTCACAGAATCTGCAATGGTGATAAGTGCATCGCAAATTATTGGAATGACAATCACCAGAATGCCGAGTCGTAGCATTTCTTTTGCTCCTGCAAATGTGAATGGTGTTTTTGCTTCCAACTCGTTTTTGAAGTACGATTGGGCAAATCTTGCAAGCAGAGCTTCTCCTGCACAGGCAATTAGCATGCCAATGAGATATGATGAGATGTCCTCTATTTTGTATCCATATTCATCTGAGATAAGTCCGTGAATGGCGACACAGCCGATCTTTGCCAAGCTTTTGTTGCCAAATTTGAGGCTCAAAACTCCAATGATGCAGACACAAAAACCGATGACTGAAAAAATAAATGCTATGTTGCTTAGTATCTTTCCGATTCTTGAAAGCTTCTGAATAGTGTAAAGTGGCTTCATGTTCTCTCCTGTATATCAGCATTGAGTGCCTGCTAATGCTAAAAACTTTTTATCCGATAGAATTGCTTGAGTTTCGAATTTCCCATCTCGAAACAGAGCATACGTTGTGACTGGTGCTGGAGCGTTTTGTGCTGTTTCCTTGTCAATGATATGCACTACTTTGAGTGGAATATTATGTTCTTGTGCGGTTTCCTGTATTCTAGGTACCCAATAATGGGTAAATGGACACTGGTCTGTGTAGTAGAGAACAAAGTCTTTTTCATCTATACCAGGATGCCTTGCTGAGTCTTTGAATTTTGGCAATTCAGCGTTTTCTGAAAGAGGTAAGCACATGAGATTAATTCCACAATCTGATACATCTGCAACAATGAATCCTTTGTAAGCCAAGAATTTTGGATCGGCAAGAAACTCACGCTTTCGTCCTTCAGCACAAAGGATGCAAATGCCTTTTTTATTATATTTCTTTGCATCATTGATGCACTTTGAAAGCAAGTCTGACGAATATCCATGGCCTTTCATTGAACCCGAGACCCAAATGCAGTTGATGTAAATCCAGCCGTTTGCTTCAATTGGTATCCATGCATTCTCTGCTGGGATATATTCGATAAAGCATTTGCCACGCTCTTCGCTGCGATAAAAGACAAGACCATCGTTAAAACGCTGTTTCATCCATTTTTTCTTGGCAAGGCTTTGCTTGCCTGACATGGCACAGCAAATGTGTTCCTTGTCGATGTTTCCTTCTGTGATATTGATGTAGTTCATGGATTTCATTCTCCTTTCTTGTGAAATCTACTGTTTGGCTTTTTATTTAAATTTCAACGACCTCATAATATTTTGTGAATCTCGACAGATGTTGAATATAACTGTTCTTTGATAGCTCTCCTTGATATGAGTCCAAAATGAGTTTTATCTGCTCATGTTTGTGTTTTCTTCTTTGTTTGCTTAGTCGGGATTGCGACAGCGAAACTCCCGCTTTATTATTGATGTATGTAAATGCCAGTCTTTCGATTGAAAATAGAAGGTTTTCTGCTACGTTGCTTTCTTAAAAAGCTGTGCGGACTGGATTCACCAGGCTATTTTGGCTTTTACCCTTATCATCAAACTTTCATAATCTCAATATCAAACAACTTCAGACCAATCAATTACTCATTTATTGGAGCAGAAATAAGCGTAATTTGTCGTGACTTGCTGTTTTGAGACGTTTTTTTCTTCATGTACTCGATTGTAACTTTATTTATTTGTGAAAGGTATTCCGAGAATTCTTCATCAGTCAGCATAAGAGTGCAATTCGTGAACAGCAACATATCATTTTTTGGATTAGCTTTGCCTGAGGAAAAATACTTTGCAAATTGAGCGCAAATAGAGAGCAATGACATTTGTACTGCATTTCCGTTTTCATCTTCTGTTGCCATTGCATCCTTGTTAAGCTTATAAACGCTCTCGATTGTGCCTCGAATTCGTCTCTCGTCAACAATCATGAGAATTGAATTATCTGCAAGAATCTTTATATGGCGATATAAGCTTGCGCTTGGGACATCATCTAGTGCTTTCTTGATTTCCTTTACGGTACCTGTTTCATGTAGCAGGAAGAATTGGAAAATCCTTTGTCGAATGGGATTCATTACAATCTCAGCAAGCTCCATATATCAATATCACTCCTTATATTATTATCGTTTTGTATTATATTCTTATTTTTGATAATATCAAGAGGCTTGTTTTTCTTTTTGCATATGCATTCCTATTTTTTGATTTCAGCAAAATGTGGGGGCTGGATTAAAGGAATGGAACAATCTAGAAGATATTTGACAGATACTTGCCTGACAGCACAAGATAAGTATAAAAAGTAGCTGTACTATTCTAGGATTGAAAAACAATGATAAGGATACTTTTTGTCTGTCACGGCAATATTTGCAGAAGCCCAATGGCAGAGTTTGTGATGAAAAAACTTGTGAATGATAAAGGCCTTTCTGGGAGTTTTGAGATTTCTTCAGCTGCAACTAGCTCTGAGGAACTTGGCAATCCTGTGTATCCTCCTGTTAGGAGACTTTTGGAATCCCATGGCATAGATTGTTCTTCAAAGAGAGCAAGGCTATTGAAAAGATCGGACTATGACTCATTTGATTATGTAATCGGAATGGATAGTGAGAATATCAGGAACATGATCTATATTTTTGGTGGCGACAAGGACAACAAAGTCCATAAACTGATGGATTATTGCTCTGGCACAGATGTCGCTGATCCATGGTATACCCGTGATTTCAATAGAACATGGCAAGATGTAAACAAAGGAGTAAACGCACTTCTGAGCCATATGCTTTCCATTTAGAAACACCTTATTTGGACTCTCTGTTTGTAGTTTCATTGTCTCATGACAAAGAAAAATGCAAAAGATTTGAAGATTGAGGCTCTAGAGGCAAAAGTAAAGAATCTAGAGGAGAAGAAAGATAGCAAGGATAGATGGAAGAAAATCCCATCAAAATGGCAAATTGCAATCGTTATAGCATCTGTCTTTGCTCTGATTGCAATAGCTTGCTACTTTTATGTTGAGATTAGGAATGCTACAGAAATATCAGAGATAAGCGAAAGTGAATATCAAAGGATATTGACGGTTGTTGATGGAGCTAAATGGAAGATTGCAAAAGATTCTTTCTCTCTTTTAAGAAATAGCGTAAATTCAAAACTCACTGGAGAAGCTTCTACTTTTATCTCTGATGGCTCGATTGAGCTTGAGTTAAATGGTGCTAGCTATGGTGTATGGGCAACATTTTCATATGACTCAGGTTTTATTAAAGGCTTTTTGAAAAGAAAAGATGCAAGGCTGTATTTCTCTGAAAGTGCACTAAAGTTAGCTAGGACTCTTGTTGTATATATCGATAACGAAAAGCTTGTGTTTTATGAGACAGAATAGGGGAGAGCGAACTCTCTCCCCCTTTGTATGATGTTTTATGATATTGGTTCTGGTTCGACTTTTCCAACAGCGCAAACTTTGCCATCTTTATCAATACCAGAGATATAATAATTGTCAGCTTTTGCTGTGTGGTTTCCATTCTCGATACCAGATACATTTTCGCTCAAGCAAGAGTGCTTTATCCCAGCTTCATGAGTATCTTCTGCAATAAAGATGTACTTGTTGCCATTAAGCTCTATAATATCGCCAGTCTTCTTGCCTGTTATGTCAATTTTGTTTTGCTCCGCCCAATATCTATCAGCAGCTGTGATTGTATCCAATGTCAATTCGGATGTTCGAGCATTTTCTGTCTCTCCGATTTTTACATATAGAGTTGCATGCATTGGATATGACTGGTTCTGTGTCTCATTTGGCTCTGATTTGTACATCTTGACATGGTATAGACCAAATATCTCATATTTTTCTACATTTGCTAAATCAGTTGGAATGACTGATATCTTATTGTTCGTTGTGTCTAGTTTTACTTTTTCGATTAAAGAAGATCCAGCATTCTCAACTTTGATGTTAGCTTTTGATGCTTCATCGATTATGAACTTTTCAGGATCTCTTTCCTCAACATATTTGCTGTCTGTTCCATTCCAGTTCTTATATGTAATTATGCCAGCATCAATAAAGCCTTTTATTGTTGCTTCATTCTTGCAATTCTTGACTTCGACTTTCTTTAGCTTGTCTACAAAATGCTGGTTTCCAAAGACAAATCCAACTTTTCCTGCAATTATGTCAGCTTTGTTTATACATCCATCAAGAACAAGCGATGACTCGGATTCGACATTTGGATATGGAAATCCGCCAATAAATGGAGCATGTCCCCAGCTTAGCCCAGATGGGTCATAGAACGATACTTCGTTTATACAATTTTTGAGTGTTAGATTTGAAGGTCTTCTATCGCCACCATACATTCGCTCATATCCAAGATATGTTACAAATCCGCTTATGTTGTTTCCAGTATCAACAAGTTTTCCTTTCATTGTAACGCTCTCAAGAAGAACATCTGCTTCTGTGCAATAGACAAGTCCTGTCTTATCACCAGATAGTTCTACAGTCAAATTCTTTACGGTTGCACCTCTCAATGCATAGAAAAGGAACTCTTGGTAAAGATCAGTATCAACTGTACCGGATGCAAATGTTATTGTCTTCCCATTGCCATCAAGAGTGCCAAAGAATTCTTCGATATTCAAATTGGCAGGCAACTGGATGTCAGAATCAAGCTTGTAGTACAATGCTGTCTTTGAGTTTCCAATCGATTCAAATTGTTTTGCTGTTTTGATTATAAATGGATCTTCTTTTGATCCTGTTCCGCTTTCGAAGCCTAATACTTCGCTTGGTGTGGCTGGTGTTTTGTACCCATCAACGTTGCAAGATATTGCAAGCGTCAAAGTGAAAATTAGCAAAATTGCTAAAGTAAGAAAAACATGCCTAGAATTTCTCTCTCTCTCTCTCTCTCTCATTAACTGTCCTCCAATTAACTGAATTGGTTATATTATATTAGGAAAATTATGATTAGTCACACAAATTTTTAAATTAATATAATTAATCGAGAAAAAGAGTTATTTTTTCTATGAAAGTAACTATTCAGTCGCATAATCTTTAAAATC
>DKCO01000015.1 GCA_002452215.1 Spirochaetales bacterium UBA6872 | reverse complement strand
CGCCAAGGCTATGGATACCCAGACGATGACTACTTCTTCTTGAAAATCTTCGATGCCAGCAGAAGAACTTATGTAAGAAATCCAAAATCCCACAAAATTCAGGACTGAGCCTCAAAAAATGTAATTTCAACTTATTTTTTTAACGCTTTCATCTCGGTAATTGAATTACCGAGGATTCCCGCTAGCTCTTCTAAAGCTTTTACAACAGGTTCTCTTGCTCAAGCTTAATGTTCTTTTCAAGCATGAGGCTAATAACTGGCCAGAAATCGCTGTAACGCTTGTCAATCAATCTTCGCTCTAGCCTTTTTCTGTCATTCTCGGTTAAGGAAATTGCGTATTGCTCATTTTCAACAAGAGTCTTTCCATCCATGTCCATTGGCTTTAGATCCGGTATTATTTCCCTCAACTCAAGAAAGATATCGAAGCCTCCTGCATCTATATCACCGGAGTGGAAGAACTCCACTCCATCCGATGCTTTGTATATCCTCGATAGCAAGATACGTCTTTGCATACTCAAGAATCCAGCTTCAAATACAGCAAGCTCATCTTTTTTTCTTTTCTTCAAAAAGCTATAGTAACTTGCTTTGTTCTCAAAGAGTATTGCTCTTTTTGCTCTGTTCTCTATCTGATCAATCTCTCCTAGTTCCAATGAAGAAAGCATGCCAGCTGAAGAAAAGAAAGAAAAATCCAGAATGTTGCAATTGTTTTTTCTAAGATATAACGGCCCCGCAAGCTCAAAAATCTCTGGATAGCGATAGAAGCCGAACTTTTCGAGAAACAATGCATCGCTTAGATCCTCGTATTCATCAAAGAGATTCTCTCTATTGACCAATTTCATCAATCTTGCAAGCTTAACATCCAGCCTTTGTCTCTCATATGCTTTGCTATCACCTAGGACTTTTGCGCTTATTTCACGAATGAAATATGATTTTCCATCTATTTCGCTGTATTCTGCCAATTTCAGAAGACTTCTTGCTTCTGGAATATTCTCTACATCAAAAATTTCTGTTTTCCTTTTTTCAACCATCGATGAGATGAAAGACGAAAGCTTTGGCGCATCTGTTTTGAATGAGGACAAGAATGAAAAGAAATCATTCTCTTTCTCGCATGGAGTTTTTTCGCCAAGTCGAGAATAAAGCCTCCTGACATTATCGCTATCGATAAAGAATTTGATATAATCAAGAGAGCTGGGAGAGTACTCTATGTTGATGACATTTCCAATATTTCCAAGAGCAATCTTAAGCAAATCCTTTTTATCTTGTGCCACAGAATCGTTTTTTACAAATGGCTTCAATGAAAGCTTGAAATAACCTTTTGGAAGGTTATCTGGATATCTTTTCTCATATTCATTGGCCAATGTTCTCAAAACACAGCTCTCGTAATCAAAGGCTTTCATCACTTATAGGGACACGCGAAAGCAATATCCTTCCCTCCTATGTTCTTCTTCTCGATGATGAATGTCTTATCAGCCGACTCGCTGAACTCCTCGATTCTTCCTGTAGGCGCAAGCAAAATAGAGCGCATGCCAAATTGACGCAAGAGCTCTATTGCATTCTTGACATATTCCCCAGTCACTTTGTTGAAAGCCTCGTCAAGCATAATAAAGTCGACAGATTCACGGCTTGAGCTATAAACAGCTGTCACTACAGGAATATAAGTATCGATTTGCATCTCTCCACCACTTCCTCTTTTTCCAGCCTTGTTGAAGGAGAGCACTCTCTCTGGATCGTTCTCTGGATATTTTATCAAATCGAAATCCAAGTAGTTCTTGTAATTAGTATATCGCTCTATCTCAACTTCATAGCTCTTTCTGTCATCTCTGTCGCGCAAGCCCAAAAGCCTTTCCAAATGCTCTATTGCATCCTTGTGCTCTTCTCTCCAGCTGTCGAAGAAGATATCGCCCTGTCCATTTTGCACACTTGTTCTGATAATAGAAGAATAGAAAAGATCATATAGCTGGGCAAACTCTGGCGATTGCCTTTTCTCTGCTTTGAACTCATATTTGAAGCCTGAGAATGAAATGTCCTTTATTTGGTTCGTATAGCGCCTCAAAGATGCTTTTGCTCCTTTTATAGCATTCCCCATTTTTGTAATGACCTCATCCATCAAAAGCTTGTAAGCCTCTTGTCGCTTTGAAATCAGTCGATCATGGTATTCTTTGAGATCATTTGGACCCAGCAATGATGACTCTTTCTCCCAAATCTCTCGCTTTATGCTCTCTTCATCCAAAAGAGTATTCCTCGAAAGCTCCTTGTAGATCTTCTGGTTGAACTTTATCTCCACAAGAGCATCTTCTTTCTTGCCTTTTGCATCCTTTGCCTCGAAGCTCTCATCATAATGGCAAAGCTTTTCAGGCCTTTGATCTATCGAAAGCTCAAGATATAGCCTTTCTCCTTCCGCTTTGAAAGGATCGCTTTCGAGCCTTGCTTCTTTTTGCTCAATCTCAAGAGCTATATCACCACTGCTTTTCAAAAGGTCCTCAAGATAGTTGTCGGCATTTGCTTTATCTCGAGAAAGAGATCTTTGCTCATCCTGGATGCCATTGATTGCAGATAATACACTCTCCTTTTCGCTCAAAAGCTCATCGATTACAGACAAGTCGAGAGAAGAAAGTTCTTCCTCATAGCTTTGGATTTTCTCTTTCAGCTCCGGAATTCCATTCCATCTTGATATGACATCTTTGTAGTTTTCAATTTGTGTTTGCTCCAAAATTGGCACATTCTCAATTGAATAGAAGAACATGATAGCCTTGTTTTGCTCAGCAAGAGATGCTTTCTTTTCATCAATTGCATCCTCGTAGCTCTTTATGTTGTTCTCTTTTGCCTTCTTTCCTATCATTCGGTACTTGTAATAGGACTCGGGCATCTTCTCAAGAACATCATCCTTATACAAAAGGCAATCCTTCAAGACATATGCATCTGACTCTTTAGCCATCATTACAGAGCCCAAGAGCTTATTGATTGCATATCTTGCACTTTGGTCTTTTGATGATATGACTTCAGAAAGCGATCCCTTTTGCGATATCGGCTTCTCTTTGTAAAGCGCCTCGATGTCAAAAATCCTTATAGAGTCTTTTTCCAGCCTGTATTGCCTTAATAGATTGGCAGCCTTCTTAAAGCATTGAGGCTCAACCAAAAGAGCATAACGATTTGACGCAAGAACAGACTCTGATGCATTAGCCCACTCATCTGATTCGATCTCGAGAAGGTCTGCAAGAAAGACAGATTTAATGCCATGCTCTTCTTCGAGGAACTTTGCAAAGGCACTAACTTCATCAGGATAGTTTCCAAGCCCACTCTTCAATTTCTCTATCTTCTTCTCAATTTGCTCTATTTCGCTTTTCAGAGCATCTGCTTTCTGCTCAGCCACAGCTGTCGATACAGCTATAGCCTTCTTTATCCTACCAAAAGCTTTTACGATCTTGTTAAGGTTTGAAAAATCTTGCTCCCGTCCATCTAAAGTGTCAAAACCATATAAAGCATCAATATCATGGTCCTTTAGCCAGTAGTCGCTTTCAAGAGTTTTGCTCTCCGTTGCTATATCAAGCCATCTCGATTTCAAATGATCAAAGTTTTGCAAGTAGCGATCTTTTTCTTCAAGCCTACGAGATACGTCCCCTCTCAATGCATCCAACTCGTTTTTTAGCCGGTCTCGCCTATGGCCTTCGGCATTTTCAGCAATTTGCAATCCTATATCGGTGAGCCTTTCTTGAAAATCCTTGTACTTTTGCTCGATATCAGATGCTCTTGAATTCAGCTCCGAGACTTTATCACGTGCCTTCTCTAGCTTTGAAAACAACTCGGAGTTTGTACGTCTTAGAATCTCAAGTTTCGCTTTTGATGCAACATAGTCTGCTGAATTAAGAATCAATGAGCATCGCTCAAACTCATCATAGGAAGATATGATCTTGTCAAGAAGCTTTCTTTTCTTATCTTTTTCTTCCACTTGATACGACAGCTTTGCCAGCTCATCGTAGACTATCTTCATTCTGTTGAAGTCAGGCTTCGCAACACCTTGGCAAAGGTAGTCAGCAATGAATGAGTCCATCTTGTTTATTCTTTCGAAAGAGACAGCCTTCTTCAGTGCCTTGATATACTCCTCTTTTATATTCAAGTACCTGGGATCCTTGATTTTTCTCATATAATCTGCATTTGAAAACAACTCAAGGACCTTGTTCTTATACTCCTCTCCATATAACTCGAGCCATAGCTTTCTCAAATCATCTCTGCTTTGCGGAATGCTGGATGCGTCTAGGAATTTATCAGGAATCCTATCTTCAAGCACAAACCATGTATTGGGAGATGTCTTTATATCGTCTTCATCGATATTGGCCATATAAGAGAGAGTGAAATATGAGATATCGCCATCATTGTCGCGTCTTTCAAACTCAAGAAGGACAAAACTCATAAACGGAGCAAGTCGCCTCATGCTTTCGATTCCTTTATCTGCATAAAGGTAATCGATCAAACGACGGCTCGAGTTACCATCTCCAGCTTTGTTGAAATAGCCACCTTTGGTATCGCCAAACAAAATCAACTGGATGGCATCCGCAATCGTGGACTTTCCAGATCCAGTATTGCCTGTGATAAAGTTTATCTGATCAAAATCCATTAACAAATGGCTGTATAAGCTCCAGTTCACAAGAACAAGTCGTTTAGGTATTCTCGTCATTATCCTCATCCTTTTCTTGGCTCTCTTTTGAAAGATAATCCGAAAGCTCTCTGATTTTCTCGTTATCAAGTACTACAGTAATTGTTGGGTGTATTAAAAGCATTGTGGATGCAGAGATGTCGCCAGTGTCTATCTTTGTTGCGATGTTGTGCTTGAAAAGTGGCGAAAGCGCTCTTTTTATACGACCTTTTACAGGCGTGCCCGATTTGTTGGAAAAATCTTTATTAAAGCGAGCAAGGACATCCATGACCTCTTCAACCGATACAGGAACATTTTTCAAGACATCCATAATTTGAGCCAATCTCTCATCATACAAAAGCCTTAGTGCATATAGCGCCAATATGCTATCCCATGATATATCAATTGTATCATCGCTTTTGCGATCTAGAAATATCATGCCATCTCTTTCTTCTTTTCTCAGCTCGAAGCCAAGTGGAACAAAATAGAACTTAAGAGCTTCAAACTCTGAGAGAGCAAAAGTATAATCATCATTCCAATTAGCGCCTCTTTGGCCCATTTCGCTTGTTCCGTATTGCCTGCTTAAGAGGAATGTATGTTCCAAAAGATAATTCATGACTCTTGTATAATGTTCTCGTTCCTCAATCTCTAGATCATTCCATCTTGCAAGAAGATTGTCACTTTTCATTTTCTCTTCCTTTTATATATCAACTCAGGTATTTTGTGCCCACCAACTTCTACAATGCTCCCATGTTCGAGAAATGGAGAAAAATCCACATAATACGAGCTTTTGCGACTATCAGCCTTTGCCTCAGAAAGCAACAAGAGGATAAAGTCCCTCTCTGTGATTATCGTAAACTCAGATGTGGATTTTTCTTCTTTATCCAATAGTTGCTTATCGACAAACTCATTGATCTCATCTTGTGTTATATGCTCATGTCTCAATTTATTGATAATGTCGAGAACATCTTTTTCAGTTGGGTTATAAGAGATCAGAGGCTTGGCTTTAGACAATTCTCTTTCGCTTTTCAGCTTTCGAAGGCGTAGCGTAAATGAAACAGAGAGAGGAAGACTAAAGTCCAGCTTAATTGCTTCAGCCATCTTACGCCCAAGCTCGCTTTGCTCCTTTGCATCATTCATAGCTTTGATCAAGATACCTTTTATACTGCTATCGGCTGTTGCTATGTATTGCATTTTGGCAATCGCTTTCAGAGAGTATGTCGAGTCATCCTTGGTTATCGAATCGATTATCAATGGTATGTCATAGTACGCATCGCTCAGTCTCCTGAAAAAGCCTCGCACTTCCAACTCTAGCTCATCTCTTGTCTTATTTGGCTCTGCTTCCATAGCTTGCTTTAGAATCTCGTCAAAACGATTGAACTCCCATGTAAAAAGCAAATCCTTTATATCATTGGCATAGATTTTTGGATCATCGTATGTTTTAAGAGGCTCCAGAATCGCTTTTGATATCTCAAGCGTATAGCGATTTAGATACTCTTCAGCTATCTCCTTTGCACTCATATTTTGATTCAAAATTCGCCTTAAGTACTCGCCCTTTATATTCACGCTCTTTGAAAGCAGCCAATCACGATATTCTTCAGCTATTGCAGACACTTGCTTCAATGCATAGTACATTGTTGCCTGTTTCTTTTCATTCGCTGTCAAAAGCTGGGCGTATATTTGGAAGTTGGCACCCTTGTGGTTATCCTTCTCGGGATCCATTATTTTATCAAAAGCATCAAGCATTATCCTAGAGTGCTCTCTTAGGATAATCTTCTCTTCATAATCTTCTTCGTCGTATTGTATATAGATCCAACCACATTTATTGAGTCGTGAGATTATCCTCAAAGCATTGTCAC
This sequence comes from Spirochaetales bacterium UBA6872, assembly GCA_002452215.1. GTDB lineage: Bacteria > Spirochaetota > Spirochaetia > Sphaerochaetales > Sphaerochaetaceae > Ornithospirochaeta. The sequence continues at coordinate 5,720 of DKCO01000015.1, read as the reverse complement.
CAGCACTCTTGAAATCAAAGTCGTCTCTCTCTTCATCATCCTCGACAAAATGCTCATCATCCATGATGCTTGTCATTTCGCTAGCAATTAGATTTCGAAAGTCCCTTTTCCCGACACTGCCAATATTCTCGGCCTTGTCTCTGAGTAAAAAGAGCGCTTTCAAATATGAATCTTGGTGCCTAGATGAAAGTATAGAGAATGTTTTTTTATCAAGAATTGAAAATAGATTCCTTTCCACTCTCGCTATTATAAGCTATTTATCTTGAAAATGCATCACAAGTTCACTCTTGATCATCCTCTGGCTCTCCTCTATGAACTTTGCCCATCAAGAAGAATGCGAGTGCCATAAAGACAATACCATAAACAAACAATGCAGGATATCCTGCAATATCTATTACAGCTCCAGCAATGGTTGGCGATATTATGGCAGCAAGCTGAGAGAAGAAATAGTAGACTCCTGTGTAGATTCCCATCGTAGCATAGTCAGCCATTTGCCAAAGCATCGGAAATGAATTCGTGACGACAGTCACCCAGAATATACCAAACAAAAATAACAGAGCCCAGAATGAATATAGCCAAATTGCACCAGGTTTTGACTCTACTTTTGAAAGCATGAAGCCATGGATTGCTATAAGAGAGAGAACAACTACGATAAGTGCCAATGAGAGCCTGATTGTCTTTTTCCTTCCTCTTTTATGTGCAAAGTGCCCAGATGGGACAGCAAAAATTGCATAAGCTATTCCTACCATTCCAGCTGCCAAAGAAGCTGTTCCTGATGATGTTTGCAACACTTCAACCGAGTATTGACCTATAAAAGGAAGTATGCCTTGGTATGCAATGAACCAGCAAAGAAGGGAAAGAAGAATGAATAATGCGCTCTTTTCTTTTTCAGAGAAGATTTCTTTTATGCTTTTCAAAAGAGGCTCTTTCTTCTCTAGTTTCTTTGCATCTTCCCTTTTGACTCGAGGCTCTCTCACAAAGAAGAAAAGCAAGATCGTTGCTACGAGGACAAAAACAGAAGCAACAGGAAATGCAAGGATGTTGTCAACTCTTTCTCCTGAAGGAAGAGTTATATATACATCCATAAGACGAGCAAGCAACACTGTTCCCAAGATTGTTGCAAGCCCACCCATTGTATTTATTACGCCATTTGCCTCGGATCTCAAATCGGCTGGCACGATATCTGGCATAAGTGCAACCACAGGACCACGGACAGCTTGCTTAAATATATTCAAGAAGAATATACAAACAATCAAAAGCCAAAGGGACTTTAATGATGCAAATGGAATGAGAAAGAAGAAAATCGCTGTTAAAGGCAAGAACGTTATGATATATGGCATCCTGCGCCCTATTTTAGTATGAGTCCTATCAGAGATTGCCGAGAAGATAGGTATCATGAAAATTGCAAGAAGATTATCAAGCGACATAACCATTCCAACAATAGATTGCCTATCGAGGAACTTATTCAAGAAAATCGGAATATAAGTGTCATACAAAGGATCCATAAGGCCCATTGTGAAAAAACCAAGTCCAATAAGAAATGTCGTAAGATAATAGCCTTTTAGCCCCTTTTTCTTCTCTTCCATCAAAAATTCCCTCCCAAAAAGAACAAATACACTTTACCATGCACAAAGGCGATTGTCTAACTATGGGCATATGATATAGATCTACAAAACTCTGTTTGTATGAAAATCCTATGTTAAAAATCGAGGTAAAGAGAAAAATGCAACAAGACAATTGCTTAATCGATGTTTTAAGAGTATAACGACGGCATGAGCGTCAATTGCCTAAAAGAACTTGGAACCTACATAGATTTAACAGAAGATGAAATAGAATGGAACGAGAAAGGGAAAAACACACTTCCCATACTTATTTCAGATAATATAATTCCTCTCCTTAAAGAGAGTGCCATCAGACGCCAATTTGTCCCGACAAAGGAAGAAAACGAGGACACGGAAGGTACTCTTGACCCACAGCAAGAAGTGAATTACACGAGAGAGCCAAGACTCATCCACAGATACAAAAATAGAGCAGCTTTCCTTGTTACAGATAGATGCTTTGCATATTGTCGCCACTGCTTCAGAAGACGTTTTGCAGGCTCTTTGGTTGGAGCAGCAACCAAAGAGGAAATAATCAACGCAGCAAAATATCTAAAAGATCATATGGAGATAAAGGAAGTCCTTTTGACAGGAGGAGATCTCTTTACGCTCTCAGATAATAAGCTTGACGAGCTCTTCTCTATCTTCAAAAGCTATAGAGAAGATATCATCTACAGGCTTTGCACACGCTCTCTTCTCTCTTCTCCAGAAAGGTTTACGCCATCTCTGTTCAAAATCATAGAAAAATACAACTATGGCGCACCATTCTATCTGATGACTCAATTCAACCATCCTGATGAAATTACAGAGAAAGCAAAAGAGATCCTGAAAAGCTTTTCATACCTTGCTATACCAATGATGAACCAATGTGTGCTTTTGAAAGGTGTAAATGATTCTGTCGAAGTACAAGTAAAGCTATGCAACAAGCTCCTTAAAAACCGAGTAAAGCCCTATTATCTTTTTCAAGGAGACCTTGTGAAAGGCACAAAGCATTTGCGAGTCGCACTTTCCAAAGGCCTAGAGATCGAAGAGAAAATGAGAGAAGAACTGTCAGGGCTCTCAATGCCTCAATACACTCTTGATCTTCCGGAAGGAGGAGGCAAGATAATACTGACAAAGAACCATTTAAAAGCTCTGAACAATGGAATTTGGGAAATAGAGACTCCTGACGGTGGCATAAGACACTATCCAGATGATCTCTGAGCTACTCGAGCAAGTCCAAATACTTCTTTATCTCGATATCCCTTATTGCATTTCTAACATCTGGAATATCCTTTTGGTCGATGTTCTCATCCGGATTTGTAAACCTTGGATTCTCAGCAAAGACTTTTGGAGGCTCTGGAACAGATGGAGAACTCATATCTTCTTCCTCAGAAAGCGAATCGATGTATTTTCTTATTGCAACAGAAGCACTATCAATAAATGAATCAAGCTCTTCTTCTGTGTAGCCTTTTGAATATGAAACATCCACATCGTTGTTTGCAAAAGAGAACGAAAAGTCCTTGCTTTGCTCAGGATAAATCTCAACGATCTTGTCTATAGCTTTAAGAACATCGTCTTTTGTTATTGAGTCTGGAATTATGGTAGTTGCATAGCCATCGTATGCATCAACCAATATCTTCTCTCCATAAAGATCAAACTCTCTATGAAGATACAGAGGCTGGATTTCTCCCTCTTTATTCTCTTTTTCCAATGTCTTTATATACTCATCTATAGCACTCGATGCACTATCTATAAAGAAATTCAAATTGTCCTCTGTATAACCTGTGGAATAGAACACATCGACATTCTCATCATCTATTGCGAAATCAAAGTCATCACATGCATTTCCATATTTGCTGTAGATATAGACAATTGCATTTGCAATTTGCTCTTCATCTATCTTATTGCCAATATCTATAGTCGCATAGCCATCATATGCATCTACTACAACATCTGATCCAAGAAGCTTGAAGTTTTTATTGATATTGAGAGGCTCTGATGTTTCACCGCTTTCATCTTTCTCATCTATTTCACTTGTTGATGCACTATAAGAAGAATAAAACGAAATTAAAAAGTCCAGATAAGACTCCACTTCATCTTCTGTGTACTCTTTATCATACGTGATATCAATTGTTCCATCATCAACAGAAAAATCGAAAAGGCTTGTCTCTTCAGGATATGACTGAATCAAAATCGATAACCAATCAGCTATAGCCTCTTTATCAATTTGAGAATCGAAATAGAACAATGCTCTATCCTTGTATCCATCGAACTTTACAGAGACAGAAGATATGACAAGATCTTGCTCTATGTGGAAATCATCTGTAGTAGCATTTGGCAATACGACTTCTTCAATTTTTTCATCATCTTTTTTCTCGATAACATATGAAGAAAGAAGGCTTTGTATAATATCCAATGCATAGTTAATATCGTCTTCTTCAATTGCATCTGGGTAAGTCGCAACCACTAAACTCTTTCCGCTTGTAAATGATACCAGATTCTCAAGTGCAGGATATTGCTCAAAAAGCTTATCGATACCACTGTCGATATCGGCCCTGCTGACAAATTGCGGGAAAACAAATGTCGCATATCCCCTATGAGCATGGACTGTGACGTAGCTTGAAAGAAGAGGCATCTCTCTCTCGATATCTATAACAGACGTAGAAGGAGTCTCTGTCTTTTCAAAGTTCTCGAATCTTTGATCAAGATAATCCTCTGCATCTTTTATAAGGGAATCCAAGTATTTCTTTGCATCATCAACAATCGAATCGATATATGCATTCATGCTTTGGGACTTGGAATCTGTGTACTCTTCGCTTCTCAAAGAAGCACTCTCAACAGAGGACTCTGCATAGTTCTTTATGTTTATAAGCTCAGAGTCGATATACTTTCTCAATTCATCTATTGTTGAATCAGAATAGTACTTCATATCGTTTGAAGTAGATTCAATATAGCCTCTATTCTCTTTGGCTCTACTGTCAATAGTTGAAGAGAGAACCGTTTCTGTATTTGATATCTCATCGTCAATATATTTCGTTAATTCTTTTGCTTTTTCATCGCTATAGCTTTTTGCATCCTCTTCATATTGCGATAAAAGAGCATCTGCTTTCGAGATATATTCATTGCCTTTATTTTCAACAGATGATGATATCTCTTTTTTGTACAAGTCGCCCCACTGATCCATCTCTGATTTCACATCTTCCAAGATAGAAGACGAGAGTTTTTCAATAAATGCATCATCGGAGGCTAGGATGGCAGAAACTTTACGTGCGCTAGCATCTTCTTCCGAAAGTACCTCGACATTTGTTTTCAATGGCGCTGATACAGACACAAGAGGCTCATTTTGTCTTGCTTTAGCACTTTCAAAGACTTTTTCAGCATAATCAGCTGTAGGAGAATCAGGTCTCACAATCCACATTGCGCCAAATGTGAAAACCGTAAGTGCTGCAGTAACAGCGATAACAATTGCCCAAGCTTTCTTACTCATACAATCCCTCGCACTCTAAAATTGTATCATAATAATATTTCACTTGTCGACAAAACATATTGGATCTTCAAGTTTCTTGAAAAAGCAAAAACATATATTTCAATCAAGACACAAGAAGAGCTATTTCGCCTTCAATGCATCTAGGATCATCTTCTTTAGCTCAGGCGGGATATCAAGGCCATTTATCTTATTTTCACTTCTCAAGGCTTCAATCTTTGTCCCTTCTTTCAGTCCAGATTCACGACCTTTTCTTTCTCCTTCGCTCTCAGCTCTCTTGTAGTCGTCCTTGAAGCGCTCCTTGAACGCAAGCTCTATCTTGTCGTACATCCTTCCACCTTCCTTGTACTCGGAAAGCACACGCCTGGCGCTCTCGCTGACGATTGCATCGGGATCCGACTTCCCCATGTCAGCGACAAAGTCCCTCAATGCTTCCTCCTCTTGTGTATGAGGCCCATCGTCCCAAACGTAGCTTCCGTTTATGAATACATATTCTACGCCATTGCTCATCTCAAAGATATCTTCTGTCCCCCATTATTCCATCACTCATCATTAGCGATAGTTTTTAGAGTTTTGATCATGCAAGCGGCTTGGCTTGGGAAACAGTAAGAGTCAGTCCAAGATGCTGGAAAATATTGGTTCAATCACAATTTTTG
>DKCO01000045.1 GCA_002452215.1 Spirochaetales bacterium UBA6872 | reverse complement strand
GGGTATTCTATATTAAGCATAAAATATTTTTTTCGAAAAGAAAACTATGTTTTGTTTAATATTCGCAAAAAAGGAGTAAAGATGAAAAAGTTTTTTAAAAGATTTTCAATTGTATTGTTAGCTATTCTAGCTCTTGTGGCTCTCGCGTCTTGTGATTCAGAGACATACAAAGAAAGCTGTGAAACAGCTGGGCATGTAAATCCTGGGATAAACACATATAAAGAGATTGATGGCAAAACGTACTGTGGATATATTTGTTCAAGATGCAATGAATTTGTAGAAATTAGGGAAGTAAGAGCTTTTGACAAAATCAAGCTATTTAAGAAGGATGGAACAGAGATAAAGGAAGATGGAAGCTTCCCAAACAATCCAGGAAAACCAATAGAAGCAAAATACGATGATGGTTATAAGACAATCATTGCAGCAATGGCAATAATCAACAGCAAAAAAGAATATTCTGGAGCAATTATCGAGCTTCCGTATAATAAAACTTGTTATGCAGGTGGAGCTCATGTTAATGTGACAAGAAGCGTCACTATTTATGGTAACAATGCAACAGTTCTTCAAAGCAGTACAAACAAAACTGGTGAAAGCGACTTAACAATCGAACAGTATGCTAATTTTGCTGAAGACGTAATCATCTCTATAGAAGATTGCAAAGACCTTGGTGTTTGGGGAACTAGAAATACAGATAAAAAACTAACTCTTAATATCAACAATGCAACATATGAAAGAGAAAGAATCCATATAAATGGTTCAACAGGAGAAAACTATATTTCAATCAAGAACTCAAAATTCGATGGTTTAGAATATCCAGCAACTAATTGCACTATTTACTCAAATGCAGCTGGAAAGCTAAGCGTTGAAAACTGTTCTTTCGCTAATATATCCGAGCCAATCAACATAAACACAAAAGCAACAAAAGGTTCTGTTGAAATAAATATAAAGAATTGCAAATTCTCAGATTGCGGGCTTGGCAAAGAAGACAATTTTGACATTCAATGGGCCGCTCCTATAAGAGTTCTTTTGACAGGATCAAAAGACGTTAAATCAAGTCTTTTAGTTGATTCTTGCGAATTCTCTTATGCAGAAGAAAAAACTGATAATGCTGATAATGGTGATATCCTCATTGGTGAAGGAAGAGAGAATAATAATGCTTTCCCTCTGAGTGTAACAGTAAAAAATACAAAGGGAGAGTTACAGAAGCAATACCCGTCAAAGGATAAAAAAATAGTCAAACTTGATGGCTCTGAGCTGAAATTCGATTACCAGAATTAAGCTTTAATTTTGCTACACTACCCTCTTAGCTAAGCTTTGAGGGTATTATTTTTCACTACAATCTTTTCGACAATTGGTTTAAACTCACATCTATGATCAAAACAGTTGAACAAATCGATGTTTTCTTTAACTCAAGACTCGCAAGTTTTGCAAATGGGAATCTTAGAGATAACAGAGTCAAAAGAATGGAGATTTTGCTTGAAAGGCTTGGAAACCCTGAGAAATCCTTTAATACATATCATATAGCTGGATCGAAAGGCAAAGGAACTTGCGCTAGCTATCTGTCAAAGTTGATAGAAAAGAGCGGAAGAAGATGCGGTTTGTACCTATCTCCGCATGTATATGATGTCAGAGAAAGATTTACACTTGCAACATCATTCTTCCCTCTGGAAGCCTATCTAGATACTATCAATGAACTTGAATTGAAGATAAGGGATTTTTCTCTTCCATGTGAGCTTGGACCCGAAAAGCCTACTACATTTGAGTTATATACAGCGTATGGCTACCTTTTATTCAAAAATGCCAAGTGCACAGATGCTGTTATAGAAACAGGACTTGGAGGAAGGCTTGATGCAACAAACACATTGACACCAAAAGCAACAATATTTACAAACATCGAGCTTGAGCACACAAATGTTCTTGGCAATACATATGAAGAGATTGCAAAAGAGAAGCTTGGAATCCTACGAAAAGGAGTTTATGCATTTTGCTCTCAAAGAAAACTTTACGATATCATCAAAAAAGAGTATGCGGACCTTCATTGTCCGACATTTCTTTTTGATGAATATGATTTTGATAAAATCAATTACAAAGTAGAGAACAATTGCTATATATACAAAGAGGCAGATGGAAACAGCATTGAAATCGAAAACGATTCAAGGATAATACACTTCGATGCACTCTATGCTTATTTCATTGCATCAAAGCTGGGGCGTTTGAAACAAGATGACTCCAAAATCATAGATTTAAGATCAATATTGCTTCCAGCACGCTTTGAGAAAGCAACAATAACAAAAAATGACAAAAAGCTTTTTTTGATTCTTGATGGCGCACATACAGTCAAATCATGCAAAGAGGCACTAAAAAGCCTTGAAAACAATAATGGATATAACGGCAATACCTTGTTGATTTTCTCTCTTGCAGATGGGAAGAAATTAAATGAAATTGCTAATGAGGTTTTTCCTAAATTCAAGCGAATCATAATAACAGGACTTGGCGATTTCAAGAAATCAAACCCAGAGCAAATCCATATGCTTGCAAAGAAGATAGTCCCTAATAGTACAGTTGATCTTATACAAAGTCCAATCGACGTTGCAAATAAAGCCATTGCAGAAAGCGAAAACGGCTCTACTATACTTGTTCTTGGATCATTTTATCTTGCATCTAGAATGAAAAGTGCATTCAAGGAGGTCTCTTTTGTCAATTAACTGGAAAGAACTTGAAAAGATTCTGTCTGAACTCCCTCTGACAAACAGTTATATACAAAAAGTGACAGAGCATTCATATAATTCATTTACACTATCGATGTTCTCTAAAGAAGAGAAAGCATGGCTATTATACATTGAAATAGGAAGCCAGCACTCAAGAATATGCAAAACTGACCATATTAGAGAGAAATCAAAGCAATCCCAACGATTTACGCAATACCTTAAAGCGCATATTGTCGGAAGAAAGATCACAAATGTGCATCAATTCGCATTCGACAGAGCACTATGTTTGACTTTATCAAACAGCGAAGACTCTATAAAGATGTTTATAAGGCTTTTTTCCGGTCCAGGGGCAAATATAATAATCACAGACATGGACAACAAAATACTTGAAGTCCTCTATCGAAGAAGCAAAAGACATGAATTTGCGGGAGAATATCTTGATATAGAAGAGCGAAAAAATGAAGGCGATAAATATTTCGAGGTTCGTAGCTATCCTCAAGAGATCACTTTCAATGAATTCATCGATAAAGACGAGTCGAAATCAGCATCAAGTGACAAAAAAGAAGAACTTGTAAAAAGGCTTAGAGAGAAGAAAGAAAACGAGATGGATGAGTTATATAAGAGCCTTGAACGACTTAAGGAGAGACTTGATAATACATCTGGATTTGAACAAATGAAGAAATCGGCAGACCTTCTATCGTCATCGATTTACCAAGTAAAAAAAGGAATGAGCTCGATAACTCTTCAAAACTGGGAAGACGGAGGAGAAACGACACTCTCGCTTGATCCTTCGCTAACGCCAAATGAAAACCTTGAAAAATACTATTCAAGATACAGAAAAGACAAGAAAAGCTATGAGCTTGCAAGAGAAGAGATAGAGAAGAAAAAGGAAGAGATTGACGAAAGAAAAGCATATTGGGACGAGCTACTCTCCTCAGACAATCTACAAAAACTCAAGAAAGAATGCGAAATAAACGGACAAAAACAAATACAATCAAGTGGACGAGTTGGCTTATACTTGAAATCCAATGGCTGGGATCTAATTGTTGGCCGAAATGCAAAAGAAAACGATCAAATCCTTCGCTCAAATATAAAGGGCTCTGATTTATGGATGCATACAAGAGACTATGCTGGTGGATATGTATTTATAAAAGCTATTCGAGGCAAGAGCGTTCCACTTCCTGTTCTTCTGGATGCAGCTTCACTTGCAATACACTTTTCAAAAGCAAAGAAAAACAAAAAAGCTGACTTATATTACACTGAAGCAAAGTATCTTAGAAGAATCAAAGGAGCAAAGACAGGCATGATTATTCCAACACAAGAAAAAAACATGCAAGTTGTACTTGATGAAAAGAGAGTGGAAAAACTACTAGGAGAAAAACAATGAGAAAGACATATCATGAGAGCATATTCTACCCTTCTGAAAAAAAGCAACTTCTAGATCTTTGCTTTCCCCTTGAGAAAAAAGAGAAAAAAAGAGCATTCATTGTTCCCCATCAAGATTTAAGGAAATGCTACAAATCATATCAAGAAGTTTTTAGCCACATTCCCGACAACTCGAGAATTATTGCTCTCTTGCCGTTGCACTCGGAGAAGCTTTTGCAAGATAGTGACTATATTGCCTTCGAATCGGATGACAAGATTGAAACACCGCTTGGAACCATAGAGCTTGAGGATTTAGGATTGAAAAAATGCCATTATTATAGAGAAGAGGAATATTCTGCAGAGCTTATTATCCCATTTGTGCAAACATCCTGTCCTCACTCAACACTAGCGCTAGTCTATGTAAGTGCAAAAGACGCATCTGAAAGCAAAAAAGTTGCTCATCTGATCAAAAGATGGGACAATAACAACACATTCTTCATAATTTCCTCAAATTTGACTGGTATAGTTGCTAGTGAGGATTTAAAAAAAGAGAAAGAAAAGTCGATTTCAATGCTGGAAAATGGACAAAATCTTCTCGACAGCTATAGAAAAGGACAAAATGGCATATGCGCAAGTGCAATTATCGATGCACTTTCAAGGGTTATACCAGGAAAGTGGAGAATGCTAGTCTCAATCGATGATGACACGATAACCGGCCATGCATCATTTTGCAAGGAATCAAACTAAGATGAAAGAAACAAGAACTATCGAAAACAATATAACTACGATAAACCTAAATGGTATAGAGTATTCTGCAATCAATATCGGGCCAGAGGCAAGCGGAGTACCAAAGCACATCATGCAAGCTGAAAGACAAAATGGCATGATTATTGACAGAGAAGAGATAAGGCCTTTTTATTGGAGAGGTGTAACAAAAGATCAAAAATACCAATATGTCTACTTCGACAAGGCAAACATAGAGCCATTCGAGACAATAACGACAAAGCATAGAGAGATAGCACTCTCTCTTATCAGGGATCTTGCATATGGCATCATGAAAGCAAGCAATGACTTTTTGGATATGGCTGTTGGCGTTTTTCCATTGTACAGAGTATATATCATTGATGAAAGAAAAATCCTTATTCTCCCACCTGATATGGGTGCGTTGATAGCAATCTCTAAAATCGGCGATTGCTGGGATAAAGATCTAGGCGCCTTGAAAAAAAAGAATACAGAGAAAGGATTTACTCTTATCCAAGAGATGGCTGAACTCATGTACTGGTCCATTTCAGGAAGACTTCCTTACGAAAACAAAGACATAAGGATATCGGACTATGATGAAGTTCCACTATCGTGGTATGAACCAAAGATAGATGGGAAGGTACTGGGCTTCATAGAGTTTATTTTGCATGCGAAGGAGCGCCAGATGAGAGATATATCAGGAAACAGAAAAGCCAATGAAAATCTCTCCTGGTTCATAAAAAGATGTGATAGCCTTAGCTGGGATTTCAAAAACAGGACCTTAGAAGAGAGGGAAGAAGCGATAGATAAATGCGAGGAAACAGAACAGTTCAAGCATTTTTTCAAGAAGATAGAAACAAAAGCCAAAAAAAGGAATTTCTGGAGAATCAAAGGCACTTTGATACTTTCGCTTGTTGCGGTTTTACTAGTTGTATCTACAATCGCTGGAACAATTTTGAAGTCAAAGCTATCGGCCCCATATACGAGAGACATGAGCCAAATTGAAATTGTTGAAAACTTCTTCAAGAATATGAACAACATTGATCCATCAAACATGGAAAACAATGCATTCAAAGCCCAAGCACCTCAATACAATGCTGTGATGGGACTTTATGTGAACAAGCAAACAAGAGCTGCATACGAGTCTATAAATCCAGCTGTAAATCTCGACTCATGGCTCGATGAAGGAAAACCAGCAATACCATCCACAAGTTTCATTTACGGTGCTGATATAAATGAAATAACAACAATTGGCGATAACAAAGTAAGAGCAAGCGGCACTTGGTATTCGCCATACAGCGATGATGATAGCCTTAAAATCGATATTCCAGAAGGATATACAGTTGTATACATGTATGATGTAGACGAGGATTTCACATTCGAATGGTCCAAACGAGGATGGTGGACTGTAACTGAAATAGAGATATCTAAATATGAGTACATCGGATATGAACTTGTTGAGACATATGCAGAGCAAAGCGCAATGGAGAAATTGCTAGGATCAACTTAGAAAATTCTTAACGGCACTATCAATCGCTTGGACATCATCAGGAGAGAAGAATAATGCATCTTTGAATGAACGAAAGAATGTCATTTGCCTCTTTGCATATTGGCGAGAATTCTTGGCAATCAAAGCTTTAATCTCGCTGATATTCATCTCTCCACTTTCTTTTGCAACGAAGAACTCCTTGTATCCAATTGCTTTCATTGCTGGCATTGTTGCATCTGCTCCATTCGCAATCAAACCCTTGACCTCTCCATATAGACCATCATTGAACATTTGCTCGACACGGAAGTCGATTCTCTCATCAAGGATCTTTTTCTCCCTCGAAAGTCCGATTATCAAAAAATCGATATCTTCTCTGATCTCACTTCCAAGGGGAAACGAAGAAAGCGGTTTCCCTGTCTGATAGAAAACCTCCAATGCTCTTGAAAGCCTATAGATGTCGTTTTTGTTTATTCGTTCATAGGAGATAAAATCGACTTTCCTAAGCTCTGAATAAGCCCATTGGTTTCCATTTTGAGCAATCAAATCCCTGACTTTTTCTCTTATATTGATATCGACAGCAGGTGTCTTTGCCTGCCCATATATGAATTGTTTGAAATAGTAGGCTGTTCCTCCAGTCAAAATTGGAATTTTGCCTCTTTCATTTATCTCTTTTACAAGTGTCTCAGCGTCATTAAGAAAATCCCCAACAGTATATTGCTGGTGGGGTTCTCTTATATCCAATAGATGATGTACTATCTTCTTTTGAAGTTCCTTTTCAGGCTTTGCAGAACCAATATCAAGTCCCTTATAGACTTGGACCGAATCGCAATTGATAATCTCATAGCCAGAAGAGAAAAGCACCTCTGTCAGCGCGGTCTTTCCAACGGCGGTAGGCCCAAACAAAGCGATGGCTTTTGGTTTAGTTTTCACCCTCTGTATACTCTATTTCATTATTGAGTGCACGTGTGAGAACAACCGAAACAACCTTCTCACCTTTCTTTTCAATATCTTCTCTCATATCTGTAGATGAATAGATATCAGCTTCCTTTATTGCTACACAAGTCATCTCGTAAACATTGGATTCATTATCAATTAGTGTATTTAGTGGAATGCTCATCATTGCTCCTTAGATTTATAACTTTATTATAATACTCAAAATACTTATGTGTCTTCAAGTGGCTATTTAATTGTTTTAATTTTATCGATGATCAAGTCTACTATCTCCTCCGGAGTCTTGTCATCTGTTGAAATCACAAGATCAGCAACTTCGTCTGCACTTGTATTATCAATTCCGTATATAGCTTTATAACGCTTTGTATCGTTATTGTCCCTTCTTACTGTTTGATTATACCTCTCTTCGAAAGTCCCTCCCTCACGCTTAAGGACTCTGCTGGCACGAGTTTCTTCGCTAGCCGTGAGATAAACCTTCAAGTCAGCATCTTTTAGCATCCAGATTGCAAGTCGAGAGCCTAGAATACAATTATCTTCTTTCATAGCCATCTCAACTTGTCTTCTATCGAGCTCTCTGTCTATTTCAAAATCCTTCTCAGCAAGTTTGCAAAAATCCCAAAAATCAATTCCTCTCTCAGCTGCCATCTGCCTGAAAGTGAAGTTGACCATTGGATATCCAAGTCGTTTTGAAAGAAGAGTTGTTACAGTAGTATTTCCACAACCTGATTTCGAGGAGATCGCTATTCTCATTCTATGTTCCTTATTTGTTCTCTGATGTTCTCGAGGTTATCCTTCATTTCCACAACTTTCAAGTTTATCTCAGCAAGTTGCGATTTGGATGCAATTGTATTGCACTCTCTGTTCATCTCTTGGCAAAGAAAATCAAGCTTCTTGCCAACAGGCTCATCTAAAAACAATAGCCTATTGTATTCTTCAATATGCACTTTAAGCCTAGATATCTCTTCGTTGATTGAATATTTTACTAGAAGAGCTGCAACTTCAGAAAGAAATCGTGGATCATCAGAGCTGAATTCGGCTACAAGCTCATTGAATTTTTTCAAAAGTATATCTTTGAAGAAATTCTCCAGCTCACCTGATTTGCTATAAACAAAATCAACAGCATTCGAGAAATTCCGACCAAGTCTAACAAGATCTTTTCTTGTACCAATACCATCCCTTTCTTTCGACTCTTCCAACATCTTCAAAGCATCAGAAAGCGCGCTTTCTACACCTTCTTGATAAACTGATTGGTCACTTGATTTCTCGACAACAATCAGATTTTCGATATTGGCATAATCACTGAAAGATGGCCTTTGCTCTGTTATCCTTGAAATTTCATTGTAGACATTCTTATATTCTCCAAGCAAAGCTTCATCAAGAGAAAGAGTCGTGCCAGAATGAATAACCCTCAGTTTAACCAATATATCCAGATGTCCACGAGATGCGACCTTTTTTATCTCTTGTTGAATATATGATTCAAAAGAAGATAATAGAGGATTCAAACTAAAGCATGTATCAAGATAGCGATTATTGTAGCTCTTAATCTCTATCTCTATGCAATAGTCATCGTTTTTGAATAGGCCATAGCCATAGCCAGTCATCGATTTCATATTTTACTCCGATATAATCGTTATGCATTTTTCGCTGTATGGCAATGCTTGAATGATATCTCGTGCTTCTTCCTGGTCATTTACACATATCGATCCGGAAAGAGCTTTAGGCAGTGGTGAAAAAACTTGCGCATCGAGAAGAGATAGAAACCTCTTAAGATACTTTTCATCTTTGTTGCCAAGTACGAGAACAAAACTAGCCATCGAAAGCACTCTGACCCAAGGTTTTGGCTCAGAGAGAAGATCCAAACCAGGAATGAGAATGACAGCATAGCCTTGTTTCTCTTTCATCACATCTTTTGCGTCATCGGCACAAGAGCATGAAAAAACATCACCCTCTGTGAAAGAAAACGAGGATGCAGAATATTGCACCCTCACTTCATCTGGTAATTTGCATTTTCTCTTATTACCAAACAGCTTAAACATAGAAAAAAACTACTTTGATAGCTTCGAATTGCACTCTTTGCAAATCTTAACCTTAGCTCCATCGATTTCTTTCTCATATAGGCATTTGATTGCTGTTCTCTTGCAAACTGGACACTCACCTCTTCCGTTGTTGAATTGATCTCTTATACCTGTTCCTCTATGTGCTTTGGACATTTCTCGCTCCTTGTAATGAATTGACTGTTGAAAATCTTAGCTTAAGTATCAAAAACGGTCAATAGTTCATTTCTTCACAGCAATGACTGAAACCACATGATCCAGCTCTGGATTCTTGTCAGCTTCGATTGCTTTGATATCAAAACCGATAATAGACAATGCCCTTACCACATCGTCAGCCATATAGTATTTCATATAGATTTCCTCATCCATGGAATACCAAGCTGGATAGAGGTTTTTCTCCATAGCAGTCGGTGCAACAGCATCTGGAAAAGAAAGGTAAAGACATCCACCAACTTTTAGCGAATCATGAATATTGTATAGATAAGGTGTCAGCTCCCTTGTATCCAATGTGTTTATCGCCAATAGCGACAGCACTATATCATATGTATCCTTAGAGTAATAGCCATTGAATGGCTCATTTATGACAATCGCATCATGACACTCAGACTTTGCGTCCGAAAGATAGTCATCCCTAATATCCACAGTATCAATCTCTGCCTGTGGATACAGTGTTCGATAAACTCCAGCCATCATTGCTGATACTCCACCAGAAAGAAGTATCTTATTTGCACTTTCTTTCATGACTTTAACATCAGATGCATAACGAAAAAGCCCCGCGTTATCCTCAATCCATTGTCCAAGATGTGTCTTCATATGAAAAATTATAATCGAAAAACCCAATCAAACAAAGTTGAAATTTTGGTTATCCAAATTGCTATACACATAATTCTTTTTGCTAAAAGAAGATAATCAGTTTAATAAACATAGATTGCATATTTTGGCTTTTTTTATTGACATAAGTTGTTAATTAGCGCATAAATGCACTGTAGCTTAGACATTATCAAAGCTTCCAATCTTAGTGTTTAGGGGGATGGGGAAATGGATAACAACTCTGTCTCTAATGTCAAGAAAGGCGTGGCAGTAACTGTGATAAATGTCACGAGGGAATATGAGGATGGCTTTAAAGCCTTGGACAGTGTAAGCATGAGGATAGAAAAGGGTGAATTCTTTTCGCTTCTAGGGCCATCTGGATGTGGCAAGACTACCCTTTTAAGAATTATAGCTGGCTTTGATTCCCCAGATAGTGGTTCAGTCTTGTTTGATGACAAGAATATACTATCGCTTCCTCCTGAGAAGAGAAGCAGCAATACTGTCTTCCAGACATATGCCCTTTTTCCTCATTTGACAGTCTATGACAATATTGCTTTTCCATTAAAGCTCAAGAAGATCGACAAGAAGTCTATCGATGAAAAAGTAAGAAGCTATGTGAAGCTTGTTCAACTTGAGGAGCATATCGACAAAAAACCGAATATGCTATCTGGTGGCCAAAAGCAAAGAGTGGCAATTGCAAGAGCACTGATAAACGAACCTTCTGTTCTTCTTTTAGATGAGCCACTGTCGGCATTGGATGCAAAACTGAGACAGAATTTGCTTGTTGAGCTAGATAGAATCCATGATAAAGTCGGCATCACATTCATATATGTGACACATGACCAATCGGAGGCCTTGTCTGTATCGGATAGAATAGCTGTCATGAATCATGGCAAAGCATTGCAAATCGGAACTCCATATGAAATCTATGAGGCACCTGCCACAGAGTTTGTTGCAAGATTCATAGGCGAGACAAACATTTTTGATTGCGAAGTACTCTCATGCGAAGCTTACAAAGATGAGTACATGTGCAAAGTCTATGTGCCTAAACTTAAAGCAGAGGTTCTTGTCACAGATTCAGAGCCTCAAGCAGTGGGCGCAAAGTTGCAATTCACTATAAGACCAGAGAAAATACAAATTGTGCTAAGCGATGAAAAAATCACGCACAACGATAACATGAATATTTTCCATGGTATAGTCGATGAGCCTGTATATTCCGGATTCCAGTCAAAGTTCTTCGTAAAATTGCACAATGGCGAAATAATCAAAGTCTTTAAGCAACATACAACATACTTGGATGATGGACCTGAGATTGAATGGAAAGATGCTGTTTCAATCGGATGGCGTGCTGTTGACGGCTACCTTGTGAAGGAGAAAGACTAATGGGGAACAGAATTGATAAAAAAAGATCGAGCTTGCTTGGTTATATCTACTCTTTTCCTATGGGGCTTTGGTTGATTGTATTCTTTGTAGTCCCTATTTGCATAATCGTTACATATTCCTTTCTTAAAAAGGGCTTATATGGTGGTGTTACAAACCATTTTTCGCTATCAGCATATGGGCAGATATTCAATCCAAGCTTTCTTCTCCTGACGTGGAGAACGATATGGATTAGCGTACTCTCGACGGCTATTTGCCTTTTTCTGGCTATTCCTTGTGGCTATGCAATGGCAAGGTCAAAGCACCAAACACTCCTTCTGGCAATGGTTATAATACCGTTTTGGACAAACTCCTTGATAAGAATCTATGCTTGGATCAATATCCTATCTACAGAAGGTTTCATAAACAATCTCTTGCTGAAACTGTCGATAATAGACTCGCCACTCTCTCTTATATACAATCATGGGTCTGTGATTTTGGTTCTTATTTACATGTATTTGCCATATGCAATACTACCGCTTTTTACAATCATAGATAAATTTGATTTCTCGCTCCTCGATGCAGCAAGAGATCTTGGAGCAAAGAAATTCACAGCATTCATTCGCATATTGATTCCTAATATCAAATCTGGGATATCAACATCATTGATCTTTACATTCATGCCAATTTTTGGAGCTTATACAGTACCTCTTTTAGTCGGAGGAATGGACTCTACTATGCTTGGCAACGTAATCGTAGACCAGGTGCAAAAGACAAGAAACTGGCCTGTTGCTGCTGCCTTTTCTGTAGTTCTTACAATGCTTTCCATGATTGGTGTCTTATGGATGATGAGAACATCCTCAAAAGATGAAGAGCAAAGGAAGTCAAGCTCACATACAAAAGAAAAAAAGGAGGCAAGATAATGAGCGAGAAAGCATATTCCACTAAGAGAAACAGCTTTTTTTCATATTCCAATCTTATCCTTTTCTTTACGATGATTTTCCTGTTTATGCCACTTGTAGTTGTAACAATCTACTCATTCAATGCAGATAAAGGCATGATATGGACAGGTTTTTCCCTAAAATGGTACAAAGAGCTTTTCACAGCTTCCCCGGATCTTTGGACTTCGTTTCTCAACTCGATTGTCATTGCTCTCACAAGTAGCATCACAGCAACAGCTTTGGGCACATTGGCATCAATTGGAATTAAATGGTATGAGTACAGAGGGAAAAGAGTCCTCTCAGCAATTGCCATTCTTCCAATGATCTTGCCAGAAGTAATCATTGGAATATCGATGCTCATATTCTTTTCTGCTGTGAATATACCTCTTGGCAAATTCTCAATCTACCTTGCTCATGCTACATTCAATTTGCCATTTGTGTTCATGCTAGTGACAGCAAGGTTAGATGAATTCGACTATTCTACTGTAGAAGCTGCAAGAGATCTTGGAGCAACGGAGCGACAAACCCTTTTCAAGGTTATAATCCCATCGATCTTGCCAGCAATCTCATCCAGCTTGCTTATATCAGTAACAATGTCTCTGGAGGATTTTGTAATAACATTCTTTGTATCGGGTCCAGGCTCATCAACTCTTCCACTATATGTTTATTCATCGATTCGCTATGGTGTAAGTCCAGTAATAAATGCACTTTCATTCATAATAATACTTGCTGTGATGTTGCTGACTATTGTTTTCAAGCGATTTCTAAAGACAGTCGCGGCATCGACATAAGGAATTCAATTGAGAGCTTTGATTGCGACAGCCACAATCTCGTCTGTCAATTTCTTTATCTCATTGTCTGAGACGAATTTGATAGAATCCGAGACACCTGCAGCCCAATTGATTGAATAAGAGATTGATGCGTTCTTTATTCCAGCCTCTTTTAATAGAATCGCTTCTGAAGATAGCGTCATCCCTACAACATCGGCTCCCATGTTTCTGTAAGCTCTTATCTCTGCTTTCGTCTCCAGTCTTGGTCCCACTGTTGTTATATAGACAACGTGGCTTTTTACCCCAGATATAGACTCGATTCTCTTCTTCAACTCAATGTCGAAAGGTTCTGTCATATCTACATGCTTGACACCTTTATCCAAGCCTGTGAAGAATGTCTCCGAATGGCCTGATATGTCGATAAAATCATCAACGATGCCCCACTCCATTGGCTTGAGTTTTTCTGTAATGGAACCAACTGCATATATTGTAATGGCTTTACAAACGCCAAGTTGCCTCAAAGCCTCTATGTTTGCCTTGTAGTTAATCAAGTGAGGAGGATATACATGGCTTTTCGAATGACGGGGAAGAAAGATTATCCCATCTCTTTCCTTGTAGAAGACACTACCATACTCATTTCGTATTTCTTGCAAGCAACTTGAGAAATCATCAAGTTCATCTATTCCTGTCCCGCCAATTATAGCAACTCTTCTCATAATATTCCGTCCTCCGTTATTATGCCTTTTACAAGATCTGCTGGGATTATATCAAAGCATGGATATAGTGCATTTGCATTTTCATCTGCAATCTCTACTCCTTTGTAAGTCTTTATCTCACGCGCATCCCTATCCTCAAGCTTTATGTCATCTATAGTTTTTGTATGATCTATTCCTGCAGAGAAAGCATAATAAGGTATTGAAAAGTGCTTTGAGCAAATTGCATTGGAAAGTGTTCCTGTCTTATTGACTACTGTCCTGTCATCCAAAGCCATATCAGAGGCTGTCATGTAGATATCTATATCGCCTTTGGCCATGAAGTACGCTGGCATAGCATCTGTAATCAAATAAGTCTCGATGCCCATCTCCCTTAACGACGGCTCTGTCAAATGGGCACCTTGGAAATATGGTCTTGTCTCTGGCACATATACTCTGATGTTTTTGCCATGTTCTTTTGCCTTTGCAAGCGAAAGGATAAATGAATGCTCGGCAAAGCATGTCGTGAGAATACCCATTCCATCTTTGATAAGAGACTCGCCAAAGTCAGACATTTTGTCATAACGAATATCGAATGAGAGAAAAATATCATTTATGACACACTCAAAATCCTCTCCCGATTTATATCTATCCATAAGAGAAGAGATAGCTTTTTTCATTGTAGTGTTTGTCTCTCTTGCTTTCGAAAGCACTTCTTGCGCTTCTCCAAGATTCTCTTTGTCTTTCATATATGTCAAAAGCATGGCATTCAATGCCACTTCCAATGGCCCTCCTCCTTGCGTAACCATGTCTTTGATTGCTTTTGCACACTCTTTGTAGTCATGGCAACATACCTTGTCTTTCTTAAACGGAAACGATCTTCTGTCGCCTATATATACGCAATCATCTTTTATGTACGCAATATTCTCATGCCTCAATATATATGGCAAATCCAAAGACAGTCCAAAAGTCATTATACCATTTCCATTAATAGATTCATTTGAAGACAACGAGACCTCCCTTTTGCATAGAAACGCAATGTTTTTAGATATTCTAGACAATACCAACAATCCAAGCAATCTTAGAGATTACACCAAATCTTCATATATAGAAATGCAAAACACACAACAATTGTGCTATCATTTATTACGTAATTTTAATTAACAAAAAAGGACAAAGGATATGAAGATAAGAAAAATCATCATTGCACTTTTGGTTTTTATTGCAACAAGCTCTTTGCTTTTTGCTCAAGGTGCTTCAGAAAAGAGCGAGAACGAGAAACTTATACAGGTTGTTTCGTTGGACAAGACCGAAGATGGCTACTATGACATAACAGGACTTTTGGAAGATGGCAAGACTATAATCTACCATGTTGCTCCGGATGCTGAGATCGACTTTCCAATAGAGAACATCTATGCTGGGATGTATCTCTATGTCAAAGACAATGGCATAATGACCATGTCTATTCCTCCCCAATCTCCAGCTGTAGCAATCAGAGACGTTACAATGGCTGTCAAGGGTGGCGTTATTGACACAGTTTTTGCTCCAAAGAAAGTTGAATTGAAGATTTCAGAGACAAATCTTGATGATCTATTTTCTAAATTCAGCTATGCATATGGCTATTTGACAAGCAAGAACTACATGCTAAATGGAGTCTATTTCAATGCTGGCTACTATGCTAAAGGCATGTTTGATGCTTGGGCATATGGCGATATCGAGCCATTTTTTACAATGGAAGAGATGTATAGCTATGTAGAGCAATTCGTCTCCCAATATCAAAATGAAAGCTCAATGCCAAAGGAAATCGGAGATGTATATACAACCGAAGAAGAGATTTCATCCCTCACTGAGCCAACATCTCTCGCAGAGCAGTTCTCCTACTCCTATGGATACCTAACAACTCTGGATCTTCTTTACCAAGGTTATGATATTGTTGTTCCAGACTTTGCCTCCGGTTCCCTTTATGCTCTCTATGAAATAGATCCAATCATGAGCGATGAGCAAATGGATGGCGCACTCGATGAATACAACAGCTATCTATCAAATCTCTATAGCGAGTATTTGGAAGAGCTTAAAAGTGCCAACTTGGAGGAAGCAAATAAACTTCTAGAGGAAAATGGCAAAAAAGATGGAGTTGCAACTCTACCTTCTGGAGTGCAAATCGAGATAACAAGCCAAGATGCAGAACCTGGAGCGATTCCTGAAAAAGACGATAGCGTAGTTGTAGATTACAAACTTTCATTGCCAGATGGTACAGTTGTAGATGAGAACCAAGATATAACATTTGACCTTGATTCATTGATTCCTGGTTTTGTCGATGCTGTTACAAATATGCATGTTGGCGATACAGCTACTGTCTATATACCACCTGAGCTTGGCTATGGTGAGAATGGTGCTGGCGATATCATTGGACCAAACCAGCTTCTTATTTACACAATCTATCTCAAATCGATTGTTGAAGAATAAAAGAAGAACATCAAACATGGGGAAGCAAGTTTTTGCTTCCCCTTTTCTAACTGAGAGCTAGAATACGAATCTAACAGTTTTAGTAGCGACAGGAAGAGAGAACATGACTCCACGTTTCACGTTTTCTTTGTCTTTATATGCAATGAAACGCCCTGGCGAAAGTTTGAAGACTGATCCATCCACATTGACTATCTCCTCGCCTTCCAGACAGATCTCAACATAGAGTTTCCCAGCTTCTGTCTTTGTCTCGAAACCATTGTCTGATGTCAAGAATGCCTCAACGATATGAATTCCATTCTTCTTGGGATTCTCATACTCTCCAAGTTTCTCGTCATATGGCGTGGAATGATCCATTACATCAATTACGGTATTTATATCAACAATGGCAAGCTTGTAGCTCTCCAATTCATCCAAAGTATCGAAAACAATCATAGCCCAATTATAAAAAAAGGAGGGTAAACGTCAAATACCCTCCGATTGCAACGAAGCACCCCTATCTGTCCAATGACTCTTTGATTGCATCCGCAAGCTCCTCCAAAAGAGGAAGCTGGCTTTCCTTCAAGGAGCTCTTAATTGTAATTGTGTTGTTTAAAATATCGATTTCTTTAAGAGAAGAGAGAATCTCCATCATTTTCTTTCCGCTAACAGGAGCCCACGATCCGTTCTCAACTAGAGCAACGCTTCTGTTTTGCCAATTGTGCTCCTTAAGATCAACTAAGAGCCTCTCCATCGGTGTGAATATCTCCATGTTATACGTTGGCGACATAAAGACTATAGTCGAATATCTGAATGCTTCGGAAACCAGCTCGGAAATATCTGTTTTTGAAACATCATACATATGGATATTCCTTATTCCACGTTCAGAGAGCATTGAGCCAAGAACCATGGCAGCATTCTCAGTATCACCATAAATTGTTCCATAGAGAATCAATACGCCTTTTGTCTCTGCTTGATAGGATGCCCATGTAACATGCTTTGATATATACCATTTAATCCCATCTTCATCTCTCCAGATAGGGCCATGCAAAGGACAAATCATCTTGATCGGAAGAGTTCCAGCCTTCTTCAGAAGGTTCATTGTCTGGATGCCATACTTTCCAACGATGTTGATGAAATAACGCCTTGCATCATCCAGCCACTCCGATTCGAAATCATATTCGTCAGCAAACAGATTGCCTGTCAAAGCACCAAATGTTCCAAACGCATCTGCGCTGAAAAGGCATCCTGTGAAGCTATCGAATGAAACCATTACCTCCGGCCAATGCACCATCGGAGCAAAAACAAAGCTGAATGTATGTTTTCCTGTGGAGATGCTATCGCCTTCCTTAACTGTTATCGCTCTAGAGTCTATATCGAAATCAAAGAACTGCTTTATCATCTGAATGGTTTTCGCATTACCAATAATCTTCAGCTCTGGATGTTTCGAAACAAGGCTTTCAATCATTGCGCAATGATCTGGCTCCATATGATGGACAACAAGATAATCAAGTGCTCTTCCATTAAGAACAAAATCGATGTTTTCAAAGAACTGCTTCGAAACACTATGATCCACAGTATCGAGAAGCATAGTCTTCTCATCCAAAACCAAGTAAGAATTATAGCTCACGCCCCTCTCTATCGGATAAACATTCTCGAAAAGAGCAAGACGCCTATCGCTTGATCCGACATAAAATATATCCGTGGCAACTAAACGTGTATTATGCATAAAAGACTCCTCTAATCTGTTATAAAACATTATCACTCGGATAATACAGGAAAAGACAAGTTTTTAGAATCCTTGTCGATTGAAACAGTTCATATCAATCAAGTTTTCCATCATGGTCTATGAGTGACAATGTTGCCTCTGCTGCAAGAGCCGAAAGATTCAATGCACTTATCAAAGGGATGCCATCATAATCTCCTGCAAGGTATTTGTTTTGAACATTGTTCGTCTTTTGTGTTCTGAACGAATAATCTTTTATGCTAGAGATTGTCTTGTTTCCATGGCTATCAAGCTTGATTATATATACAAATTGCTGTGGCAACTCCTTCATCAATTGCGTGTTATGGATAGTTGCAACAAATTGTCCACTGATCGATTTAAGCATATTCTTTGACAGCTCAAGCAGCACTATATCATGAAGCCCGCTTCCAGCCTCATCTACAAATGCTGTCTCGCCCATCACAGCCGAAAGCATGTAAGGAAATAGCTCAGCAAGCTTCTTTATCCCTGTAGATTCCATCTCATATGGAACTTCTATCACGCGTCCGGCGAGCTCTCGAACAAATACAAGCTCATAGCACAACCTCTTTCCTATCAATGATGTTCTATAGTAAACACGCTTTATATCCTGAAACAGTTTCGTATAGTATGAGTTGAGAAGCTTCTCCATTGCATCCATGCCATCATCTCCAAGGCGATCGGAGAATCCGAATGCAATGTTCTTCGACATAAAATTACTTGGGTATATCTTGCCATCCTCTGAATAAACAGAAATATTCCACAAACCATCCATGACTTTGATAAGGTTGTCACCAACCATATTCTCAAACAGGCCTTTGTTGATCCTATGGCGTTCAGCCATTAGCATTGACATGAAAGTCTGAGAGCCAAAATATCGTTGCATATTGTCATAAAGCTCGCTTCTATAGTCCCTGTCTGTAAATATTGAGGGACTCAAGAACCACTCGTCTTCATTGATTGAATATACAACGCCATTTCTGTTTCCTATCCTGTATGTCAATTTTTCAGAAATTACAGAGTCAAAATCAAATTCAAGTGAATACGTACCTGGTTTGCCATCGATTACAAACCCTACCTCTATTTGCAATGGATCGTCGACACCAATTCGCCTTGCTGTACGCAGAAGCTGCGACAGATCTTGCATCGAATTCTTGATTCTGAAATCCACTTCTTCACTCGAAAGCTCTGGATAGAACCCTTGTGGTCTTGACGGAAGCTCTCTGATAGCATCTTCATCCTTTATGGTTCTGAATGTACGGCAAAGAAAATAAAGAGCTGAGACAAGATTCGATTTTCCTGCCCCATTCTCTCCATAGATATAAGCTGATGATTTGACACCACCATGGCCATCAGTTAAATCCAATGTTACATCTGGGAGCGATCTAAAATTTTTCACATGAATAAATGAAAGCATAAGTTAATCTCCATTTGTTATAAAATATACCATAATTGAGTGATTATCAATTATAAAGCACAAGATTATAACGAATTTTTGTATGTTTTATTGAAATTTGGATTCCAATATATCATACTCCTCTCATGGCTAAATTAACTTTCGAGCTTTTTGATTTAGAGAAATCCATTGCTGGCAAATACATATCCAGCTTCAATTATCCATGGGAAATTCTTTCCCAAACTTCTTATATCATAGAACAAATTGCATCTCAACTTGACATGTCGAAATTCAATGAAAGAAGCAAGGGAATATGGATTGCAAATAATGCAACGATATCGCCATCAGCTGAAATAATCGCGCCTTGCATTATTGATGAAAATGCAACGCTGCGCCACTCAGCATTCATAAGAGGAAATGCAATAATTGGCAAAAATACCACAATAGGAAACTGTGTAGAGATAAAGAATTCAATCATCTTCGATTTTGCTGAGGTTCCGCATTTCAACTATGTTGGGGACTCTATATTAGGATACAAAGCACATCTTGGCGGAGGAACAATCACATCAAATGTCAAAATCGACAAGTCGAATGTTAAAGTTAGCCTTTCATCAACTATTATTGATAGTGGAATGATGAAGCTTGGGGCCATGATTGCTGACTGTGCAGAAGTCGGCTCCAATTGTGTCTTGAATCCTGGATGCATTATCTCTAGAAGATCCAGGGTGTATCCTTTGTGTTCTGTTAGAGGATTTATACCTCCTGATTCCATATTGAAAGATAAAAACACACTCTCGCAACTCAAGTGATTTTATAAAGATGTTCTTTTACAAACTCCTTGCTAGATAATGTATGTATTTCCTTGTAAAAACAAGAATACTTGGATAGCCCAAAATCCACTATCTCAGCATTTTGCTTGGCAAGCGTGCTTGCTTTTTTCTTGAAAGAATCAAAGGATGGAGATGATGAACCTGCATGTATTACATAAAACAAAGTTCTCTTTTTTATGTCCTCAATGCTGATATTATTGAAAACAGCCTGTTGCAACAAATATATTGAATCAAAAGCCTTCTTTTGGATAACTCGTCTGTCAATATTCCTCGTTGGTTGGTTTTTGAATTCAATCAAGTATATAAGACCGTTACTAAAAGAAAGGGCATCTGCAGAAGACAGATATTCGCCTGCCCTATATTCTTGGCAAATGTCTTTGGCTATATCATCGAAGTTATACACTACTCTATAATCCTCTTTCACCAGCGACTCTTTCTTCATTCCATCGTAGCTTGTTTTTGAAAAAGTCGATGCATATTTTTCCAAATCGACTTCCATCAAAGGTCCTCCAAAGGTTTATAAAGCTCGCTATAGATTACATCTGTATTTTCTGTTGCATCGAAAGAGCTATAGAGCTTTGTTTTCGCATCTTGCTTCATTGTATAAAATCTGAAGTCCTTGAGAGTCGATTCCAAAAGAGAGACCTCCAAGGCTCTTATGAAATATATATTATGCGATGTTAAAAGCATCTTTATTTGCATTTTCTCTGAAATCTCAACTAGAGCTTTTGCAAGCATTACTTGCTTTGATGGATGCAAATTCGAATCAGGCTCATCAATAATCAGAACAGAGTTGGCTTTTATTGTTCCATTTCCTATCAAGCGCGACAGTTCAAGAAAAATCATAAGTCCAGATGCTGTATTGTCAATCGAAACACCATAGCGTGGGAAATCCTCATCCCTATAGAGATAATTATCCCCATCTGAATCCATGAATCCGCTAGCAGCCTTGTTAAGAATATCCACTACCTGAGTTTGATTTGCATCTATATTTACAACAGGTCTTTCAAGTTGCGACCTGAGCTTGTCAGAGAAAGAATCGGACCAACGAGATGGACTTCGCAAATATACAACATCAGGAATCTTGCATTTCCTACTTTTTGAAAAAGAGAAGCTTTCTTCACAACTTGGGACAAAAGAAATCAAAAAATCATCGTTCTCTTGCAATTTTATTGATGCAAGATCATCATAGCCAAATGTTGCAATCTGGCTTGAGAAAAGAGAAGAAAAGGATTTTTTTGCTTTGCTTTCTGTAAAAGAGGCGTCAGATGCTATTTCGAGCATTCCATAAAGACATTTAGAGATCGTTGTTTTACCAGAGCCATTGTAACCTGCAATTACAGATATCGAGTCTAAATAGAGATTGGCAGTATCTACTTTTGCAATTGATTTGATACTAAGAAACATAAGCACCTCCTCAAATAGCTTAACACAGAAAATGCTATCATTGCTCAGGTGTTATATTTGAGAGCTTAATTAATAAACATTTTATCTGGACTCTCAATATGCTTTTGAATACACAAAAAGTATATGAGACTTCAAACTATGTTTATTGTCATTTACACAGAATTAAATAGCTATTATTCTAGATATAGAATAAATCAATACAATTCGGAGACTTCAATATGGACTTTATGTCAGCAAAAGATGCTGCCAACAAATGGGGTATTTCACAACGAAGAGTTGCGATTCTGTGTTCAGAAAATAGAATTGAAAATGCAACAATGCTAGGCAATATGTGGATTATACCAACCACAGCTGTAAAACCAATTGACGCAAGGAGTACTCGATATACTATGGAAAAAGACAAAAAAAAGATAAAACCATTTCTAAAATGGGCAGGTGGAAAAAGCCAATTACTATCAGAAATTGAAAAATATTATCCATTTGAAAATAAAGAAATCAACAAATATGCAGAACCTTTTGTCGGGGGTGGTGCTGTTCTTTTTGACATACTAAGCAAATATAATCTAAAAGCTGTCTATATCAATGACATCAACGCTGAGCTGATCAATACATATAAAGTAATTAGGGACAATGTCGATAAGTTAATTGCCATGCTCTTGGATATGCAAAAAGATTTTTTGCCAATGAGCAATGAAGAACGAAAAGTCTATTATTTGGCAAAACGCGAACATTTTAACGATTTAAAAATAAGCGATAACGAGAAGATAAATATCAAAAAAGCTGCATTGATGATTTTTTTGAACAAAACATGTTTCAATGGACTATATCGTGTAAACAAAAAGGGGTTGTTCAATGTTCCTATGGGAAGTTACAAAAATCCTCTCATTTGCGATGAAGAAAATATAATGGCTGTATCAGGAAAACTAAAGAATGTGATCATATCATGCGGAGATTACAGAGATTCTGGTGATTTCATAGATGAAAATACATTTGTTTATTTTGATCCACCCTATCGCCCTATTACTGATACATCAAGCTTTACTGCATATACTGAAAACCTCTTTACAGATAACGATCAGATAGAGCTTGCAAGCTTTGTTGATATGATGAACAAGAAAGGAGCAAAAATCGTAATCAGCAACTCTGATCCAAAAAATAATAATCCAGATGACAATTTCTTTGATGACATTTACTCATCTCATAAAATAAATCGTGTAGACGCAACTCGAATGATAAATTGCAACAGCGAAGCTAGAGGGAAAATAAAGGAATTGCTAATAAGCAATTTTTAAAAGTTTTAGCAGAAAATGCTGGAAACGCCATATATAGAATAGAAAACACTTTTATATCATCTGGGAAAATGAAAGGCTATAGTGTTATTATAAACTCTACAAAATGAAAAGGAGAATAATATGAAAAGAGACTTCAATACTTGGCTATCAACCTTTCGTAACAGCATTGCTGATTATGGCTACTACATAGATTTCGATAAAGTATATCGAAATGTTGATGACATAAGAGTTGAGCTAAACATCCTCAATTCTCTCATTGGCTCGAGGAACATAAAAAGCGACTTTATGACATTGATACAAAAATATCCTGAGACTATAAAATGCATTCCAATTTTGCTTGCTGTAAGAGCCAATGAAATATATTGCCAAGATGAAAATGGTGGATACCTTTATAACTTTAAAGCCAAGGATTTTGCATCGATGGAAGATATTAAAAATGAGCAATATGCATATTTCATGGAACACACAGGGCTATTTGATTTGTTACAGAACCATATAATAAATAATCTTGTTGACTATGTAACTGGCGTTGAAACAGGACTTGATTCCAATGGCAGAAAAAACAGAGGTGGCCATCTAATGGAAGATTTAGTTGAAGCATTCATAAAAAAAGCTGGCTTCACAAGAGATATAAACTATTTTAAAGAAATTACAAATCAATACATAACCGATAAATGGGGGATCGACCTTTCAGAGATCTCTAATCAAGGAAAAGCTGAAAAACGTTTTGATTTTGTAGTAAAGACTCCGACTATGGTTTATGGCATAGAAACCAATTTCTACAGTAGTGGCGGAAGCAAACTCAACGAAACATCCCGAAGCTATAAAACCATTGCATTGGAATCTAATAAAATCAAAGGATTCTCATTTGTTTGGTTCACGGATGGCAAGGGATGGATCAGTGCAAGAAACAATCTGGAGGAAACCTTTGACGTAATGGAACACATCTACAATATCGCAGATTTGGAAAATGGTATCATAAATGAGGTTTTTAAATGAAACCAAAGACAATAAAGAAATGGCAACCTGAGAATTTCGAATTGGAGATGACAACCCATTGGTCTTTTCCAATTCGGGGAGACTGGGCTACTCATGACGCCAAATGGAGAGGAAATTGGTCTCCATATATACCAAGAAATATTTTGTTAAGATATTCAAAAGAAGGAGATCTGGTTCTTGATCAATTTGCAGGAGGTGGGACTACACTTGTAGAAGCTAAACTACTTAACCGCAACATAATAGGCCTAGATGTCAACGATGAAGCAATAGCCAGATGCAAAGAAAAGACAAATTTCGAACATGAAGGTGCAAATGGCAAAGTTGAAATTAAAAAGGGAGATGCTAGGCACCTGGATGATATAGAAGATGAAAGCATCGACTTGATTTGCACTCATCCACCATATGCTAACATTATACAGTACAGCGAAGATATAGAAGAAGACTTGTCTCATCTAAAGACAAAAGATTTCTTAGAAGAGATGAAAGCAGTAGCCAATGAGTGCTATCGTGTTTTGAAAAAAGATAAATTTTGTGCAATTTTGATGGGTGACACTCGCCAAAAAGGACATATGGTTCCTCTTTCATTCGAAGTAATGCGTATCTTTGAAAGTGCTGGATTCAAGCTAAAAGAGATAATTATTAAAGAACAGCATAATTGCAAAGCTACAGGCTACTGGAAAACCAATAGCATTAAATTCAACTTCCTCTTGATAGCTCATGAGTATCTTTTTGTTTTTAGGAAATAATCCAAGCACCAGCTTTCCTCCTGAATAAACAAAGGAGGAAAAGCTATTGTACTTTAACGAAATTCATCCGCTTTCTTCTTGATTAGAGATATTAGAAAGTCAATTTTATTCTCATCAAGCTTAGGATTAAGGAGAGTAAATTTGAGCATTGTTTCATTGTCTTTTGTTGTTTGTCCTATGACAATGCCATCACTTAAAAGCGATCTACGTATCTTTTTGTTCAAGTCATCCGAGCCTTTAACCTTGAAGACAACGCTCGATATCTCAGGCTTTAATGCGACTAGGAAACACGGGTCATTAGATATCTTTGAATGGAAGTAGTTTGCATTATCAACAACTTTGTCTATTATTTTTGAATATCCATCCAATCCCCTCGTCTTGAATGAAACAAAAACCTTCAAAGCATCGAATCGCCTTGTTGTTTGTATTCCTTTACCAACAAGATTGATATAGCCATCTTCCTCATCCTCTTCCCTATTCAGATAATCGGCATGAAGCTCAAAGCAATCCAAGCTAGAATGATCTTTTACAAGCAATGCTGAGCATGATATAGGCAAGAGAAACATCTTATGAAAATCGACTGTAATAGAATCACAAAGAGCGAGTTTGCCAATACGATTCGAGTACTTCTTGCTAAGGACCAAAGCTGAACCATAAGCTGCATCAGCATGGAGGTACATCCCGTACTCATTGCAAATCTTTCTCATCTCCTCCACATTATCAATAGAACCAAAATCAGTCGTTCCAATTGTTGCTACAGCGGCAAATGGGATGTATCCTGCTTTGACATCTTCCTTCACAATATTGCGGAATTTATCTATATCGATTCTGCATGACGAATCAACAGGCACCTTCACAACAGCATCATAACCAAGCCCAAGCAAATGAGCACTCTTCTCCATCGAAAAATGAGAAATCTCAGAAGTGTAAAGACGCAATTTCCTATAGCAATCTGGAAGTCCTTTCTTTTTGACATCCCAAGATAAAGCCCTCGAGCAAAACATATCCCTATGAGCTATGATGGCACTAAGATTGGACTGGCTGCCACCAGATGTGAATGCGCCATCAGATCCTTCTTCATACCCGAATAATGTGCATAGATCCCTTATAACGGAAAGTTCTATCTCGGTGGCAGCTGGCCCCTGGTCCCAACTATCCATCGAATCATTGAAAGTAGCTATTATAAGTTCTGAAGCGATACTTTCTATCAAAGCAGGCGAATGGAGATGAGGCATGTAATCTGTAGACCAAGTCCTAAGCAGATTTGGCATTATCGCTTTTCTGACAATCTCTAAGGTACTGTCAAAGCCAATGCCTTTCTTTTCAAGGATTGTTTCTGATGAGATTTGCTTTCTCAAATCATAAGGATCTATTCCAGAGAATGCACTCTCATCGGAGAAAGATGAGAGTATTGCATCCAAACTCTTCTCGATAGCTTCTCTATAATTCGCCCTATCAAGTTCAAGATTAGATAGAATTAGGCTATCTGACACTCTTATCTACCTCTTTAACTACCTTTTCAAAGATAGAGAGCATTATATCAATATCTGAATCGGAAACATTCAATGCACAAAGGCATCGCATGACAGATCCATTTCTTCCGCCCTTTTCCATTACTAGCTTGTTTTCAAAGCAAAGGTGCTGTACATTTGCAGCAATAGTTCCAGAAGGTTCCGGATTGCCCATTATATCCTTCGGACCATTTGGATCGATGAATTCAACACCGAGCATCAATCCTTTCCCTCTGACATCCCCAATGATAGAGACTTCATTTTTTAAATCCTCAAAAGCTTTCTTTATCTTTTCTCCCTTTCTTACTACTTCAGAAAGGAATTCAGGCTTCTTTATTTTCTCTATCACAACAGTACCTGCAGCCATTGCAAGTTGATTTCCCCTGAATGTACCAGCATGAGCGCCAGCTGTCCACTTATCAAGAGCCTTGTTATAAATTACAACACTCATTGGCTGAGATCCACCAATCGCTTTTGATGCAAGGATGACATCTGGAACAATACCAGCATGCTCGAATGCAAAAACTCTACCGCTTCTGCCCATTCCACATTGTATTTCGTCTACAATCATCGGAATATCGAGCTCTTTAGTAACACGGCGAACTGTTTGCAAGAACTTAATCGGAGCTGGAATCACTCCACCCTCTCCTTGTATTGGCTCAATAATCACTGCAGCAGGTTTGACAACTCCACTCTCTGGATCCTTTAGCATTCTTTCAAAATATGCACAGCAAGCATCAACGCCGCTTTCGCCACCAAGGCCAAAAGGGCACCTGTAGGAATATGGGTATGGCATAAATTGAACGCCAGGCATCAGATTCTGAACATGATTTTTAGCGTTTTGGTTTCCAGTAAGAGCCAAGGCTCCATGCCCCATCCCATGATAGCCACCAGAGAAAGCAATTACATTACCTCTGCCTGTTGCTGTCTTGCAAAGCTTTATTGCAGCATCTGTTGCATCTGTTCCTGATGGAGAGCAAAACTGAATCTTGGCATTCTCTCGAAGCGCTTCAGGAAGAAGAGAGAATATCTCCTCAACGAACTTATCTTTCACAGGAGTAGTTAGATCCAGAGTATGAAGAGGAGCATCCGATGAGATCAAGTCAACCATTGCTCTATTCACATCATCATCATTGTGTCCAAGCGCAAGCGTTCCTGCGCCACAAAGAAAATCAAGGTACTTATTGCCCTCAACATCCTCAATCCAGCTCCCCTTTGCTCTCTTCAATGCAAACGGGAATTTACGTGGGTAGCTTCTAGCAGAAGACTCAAAGTCGTTCTGACGATCTGTGAAGTACTGGTTTGACATAATCTTGTTCATTACTCTTCTCTTTTCCTTTTACTCCATAATACTTATCTGGCAATGCCAGCCTTTGGTTTTAAACCAAGTTTGTGCGATTTCAAAAGCCGCGAATCGATAGTACCAACTTTCTCAATTAATTGATAGCCTTTAATTGCAAATTTTATTTGGAAAGCCTATTTGCCATAATATACATCAGAAAAACATGCTAGATCATAATAGATCTATCGAATGTTCCAGCATTTTTCCCAAAGCAATAAGGAGAAAAGAAGTCATAAAAAAATTTTTGATGTATACTTGAGGACGAATGTTGTTCAATAAAAAAACGAGGAATACAAAATGGCTAACTGCCCAGTGTGTGGAAGGAAAATATCATTTATGGAAGGCTATAACTTCTATAACCAAACAATTTGCTTCGAGTGTCATAAGCTTACAGACACAGATTTCCTTTCGTCTCTAAGCTCTGAGGCGATAAAAGCAAAGATTGAAGGCATAGATTCCATGCTAAATAGGCATGGGATTTCAGAAAAGACTCGTTCGGATCTTTTGCATGTAAACAAAATCCTTGAGGATGCTTTTGAAGAGCAAGCTCTGAAAGAACGGGAAAGGCATGAAGCTGATGAAAACATAAAGGGGTTTTATGTAGGGACTCTACAATCACGCGCAGGCTATACAATAAAAAAGACTATCGGTTTTGTCTATATGAATCCAAGGCAGGATGATATTTTGATGACAAGCTATGATCAATGGATGACTGACTCCATAAAACACATTTCAAAGAGGGCATATGACATGGGTGCAAATGCAATTCTTGATCTACATATCATACAGCAAGGAAACTACATAGATAGCTGTCTGTTTTATGGGACAGCTGTGGTTCTTGAAAAAGAAGTCAGCCTTGAGTCTGTATAAATTCGATTTCGACTCTTTTTTTTGCCTGCTCTAGCTAGATTCTTGATTTCTCCCAATGTCGGATTTCCTTCCAAAGAAAGAATTTTATTTATCCTTTCCGGCTTTATTTCAGATAAATCTGAAAGCTCTTCAATGCTCATAGTTTCTAAAAGCGATGCAATCAAGGAAATTATAGCCATTTCAGGCTCAAACATATTCATTATGTTTTCATAGCACATTCTCTAATTCTCTCTTAATCTTCAAATAGCTCTATATTTGTTTCAAATATGGCATTGGTTTTTGGGAATAATTACCTATATTCTTCTCCATCCAGACAATATCCCACCACTTGCTAAACTTAAAACCAGCATTTTCGACAAATCCGCACTTTTCAAAACCGATGCTTTCATGAAAAGGAATACTCGCACTTGGAAGGTAAACACTATCATTTTCAGAATAAGCTATACATGAAAGAATCTTCAATAAACTCCTTTTTCTTGCTTCTTCTTCCAATGCTTTGTATAGAATTCTGCCTAGCCCTTTTGATCTATTGTTTTTATCAATATAGATAGATAGCTCAGCACACCAAGAGAAAGCCTCACGCTTGTTGTACCTGGAAAGATATGCATAACCAATAATATTGTATTCATCATCCTGTGCGACAAGATATGGATAGTTTGATGATATTTCACTTATTCTCTCTTTGAATTCGCTTATCGAAGGAACAGTCCACTCAAAAGTAATTGCTGTGTTCAGAATATAATATGAGTAAATATCGAGAATTGCACTAGCATCATCTTTTGTCACAGTTCGAATAATCATAGCAACAATCTATGACTTTTCGACATTTTGTGAAACCCATAAAAAGCAATCGATTGATGGAATCTATTTAAATAAGAGAAAAAAATGCAACCTCCACTATAAGAAGTTGCATTTCAAAAAGCGAAAGGCGGGAATCGAACCCGTGTGAACCACCTTGGCAAGGTGGTGCCTAACCACTAGGCTACTTTCGCATAAGAACCTACACAACCTTAGGTTCTGGATTGCGAGCGGAGAGACTCGAACTCTCACGCCAAGGCACTAGATCCTAAGTCTAGCGTGTATACCAATTTCACCACGCTCGCATTTAGGTTCATGAGCCGCAAAGGGATCGAACCTTTGACCCACAGATTAAGAGTCTGTTGCTCTACCAGCTGAGCTAGCGGCCCTCAAAATTGCTGCGCCCTGCAAGACTCGAACTTGCAACCTGCAGATTCGAAGTCTGACGCTCTATCCAATTGAGCTAAGAGCGCATTCTCTCCTTATGGGAAAGATAGGGTGGAAGAAGGGGATCGAACCCTCGACAAGCAGATCCACAATCTGCCGCTCTACCGCTGAACTACTTCCACCATTATGGAAAGCATTGCGATTGCACTGCAATTTCAACATGCAAGACTATATCAATAAACAAGAAAAATTGTCAACAGCTTTTAGCATAAAAAAATTAAAATATTTGAATTAACAAAGAATAAGCCAAAGCAATTCATTGCAATCTAGACAATTGTCTCTAGTGTGTTTTATCGACAACTTCCTTCCAATCATCTTGCACCTTTGCTCTTTCTATACTGGAAAAACCACTTTTGATGATTGCAATAACATTGGTCCAAACAAAACTCTTGTCAGAGAAATCAGCTATGAAGCTTTCTTTGTCAACTCCAGAATCGAAATAAGAATTATCGTACCAGGAAGATAAGTTCTCGCTTGATAATTTCCTCTCCTCTTTCTCATACGAGTATGAGATCTTTGCATCTGGGAAATATGCTTTCACTTCCTTTTCAAGCTCTTTCTTTCCCCAATTTGTAAGTTTGTTTCCATTGCTATATATTTTTCTTTCTGCGTTTAGCAAATTGTTTCTCAACTTCTCTGATGAAAAATCGGACAGGCGAGATGAAAGTGATGGTATTGCCTCGATCAGCCTAATGTAACCACCTTCATCCAGAGCATTTTTCATATATGAAAGCAAAATTTTGTCATCATCCAGCCTGGAGAGGATATTCCTGGCAGCAATTACACCAAACTTCATCCCCTCCTCTAGATTCAAAAGGGCATCTTTGCTAGTTGCGACAATAACAGTTGGACGCAACAGCTCCTCCAGCTCCGATGAAAAATGCTCAATAACCTCCTTTTCCCTTATCGTCCTTACCTGTGCGAAAGAAGAGCCTTCTGGATTCATCTTCATCAAGGGCCAAAGGAGAAGACCATGAGATGCATTAAGAACAAGAACATTTTGATAGCGCATGATTGAAACGTCATCATAAAGCTCCTTGACAAGTCTCAATAGCATCCCCGATCTTGTAGACATCGCACGCTCAGCCCATTTTGCTCTGGTGCTATCGCCAGGAGAAAATGTCAAGTTCTCTTGAAACAGATCCTCTGTAACAGCCTCCAGTTGCGCTTCTCTCTTGAGTGTCACTTCTTCTTTAATCTCGGCCTCATATCCCATATCTGAAGGTTTGTAGTAGACTTTGCCTTGCAAAGCAGATGGAAGATATTGCTGGGCAACCCAATGGTCCTTGTATGAATGAGGATACATATAACCTTGCCCATGACCAAATCCTTTTTGATCACGGGAT
The DNA here is from genome assembly GCA_002452215.1 of Spirochaetales bacterium UBA6872. Lineage (GTDB taxonomy): Bacteria > Spirochaetota > Spirochaetia > Sphaerochaetales > Sphaerochaetaceae > Ornithospirochaeta. Next base: position 30,891 of record DKCO01000045.1, on the reverse strand, counting down.
GCATCCCTTAAATGATTAGGAACTTCCTCTGACTTCTCGTTCTCAACATCCTTAAGAGCGTCAAAGAAAGCAAGCGTACTATTGCTTTTGGGGCAAGTAGCAAGATATAGAGCTGCATGTGCAAGATGGAATCTACCCTCTGGAAGACCAATGCGGTCAAAAGCTGATGCATCTGCCTCTACAACTGTTATGGCATTAGGATCAGCAAGCCCGACATCCTCACAAGCTAGAATCAACATTCTTCGGAATATAAAACGAGGATCCTCTCCAGCAAAAACCATTCTGGCAAGCCAATATAGAGATGCATCAGGATCCGAGCCACGAAGTGATTTTATGAAAGCAGAAATAACATCAAAGTGGTAATCACCTTCCTTGTCATAGAGAACAGCCTTCTTCTGAATAGACTCCTCTGCTGTCTCTTTTGATATGAATATCTCACATCCCTCTTCCGGTGGGAAAAAATCAGGAGTGGTCTCGACAGCAAGCTCCAGTGCATTCAAAAGCGATCTTGCATCTCCGGATGCAACATTGACAAGATGCTCAAGTGCACCATCTTCAAAGACGACCCTGTACTTGCCATAGCCCCGCTCCTTATCGCTTAGAGCTTGATGAGCTATTTTAAACAAGTCATCATCTGATAGCTTTTTGAGTTGGAATATCCTAGAGCGCGATACCAATGCAGCATTAACTTCAAAATATGGGTTTTCAGTAGTTGCTCCAATCAGTATGAATGTACCATTTTCAACCCATGGCAAGAGTGCATCTTGCTGGCTTTTATTCCATCTATGCACTTCATCAACAAACAATATGGTTCTAATACCAAAATGAGCTAGTCTTTCTCTAGCTTCATCGATTTCAGTACGAAGCTCCTTTACACCGGATAGCACAGCATTCAATGAAGTAAAATGGCTTTTGGTAGTATTCGCAATCACTCTTGCAAGAGTAGTTTTTCCGGTTCCAGGCGGACCATAGAAGATTACAGATGAAAGCTGATCTGCTTGGATTGCTCTCCTTAAGAGCCTTCCCTTTCCTAGAATATGATCCTGGCCAATATACTCAGACAGATTTCGAGGCCTCATTCTTGCCGCAAGAGGTTCGTTTGAGTTTGAAGAAGAATAAAAAAGGTCACTCATTACCTGACCTCCCAGAAAATCGAATAGACAGAGTCCGACGAGCGATCGATAATCCTGTTTTTCAAAATACGCTCAGATTGCGCAAGGGAATCGAAAAGGGCATCAACGGAAGCTGTTGCAATCGAGTCGATACCAATCTGATCCGGTATTGGCAATTCCTCTTTGATCTCAATTGCCGAAAGATTCAAAAAAGCGCTCCTAGTTGACATGAACTCCTTCAGTGAAGGGGCAAAAACATCATCAAGCTCCGCACCTTTACCTGAAAGTACATCAATCATTAAATCGATCAAATGATTCCTTGTATCACTTCTAAGTGCTTGAGTCACAGATGTATCATCATAGATAAAATCCTCTCCATTTTCGGAAAGGCTATTTATCTCTTGCTCAATATAATCATATAAAGACGGAATAAGAGTCCTAACTACATCAGCAACCCCATCAAGATAGCTACTTTCATACTCATCATAAAGAGGTACATATTGCTTATATATTTTGTAGCTTTGAGGAATCGAGGATGAAAGAGCACTAGAAGGAACAGCAACATCCAAATCTGAAAGCATGTCGATTCCAAGTTGCCTTATTGCCTCTGATGCTCTTTCTCTATGCTCACTATCATTTAAATTAGCCTTGTTGCTCTGGCATGAAAAAAAGAGAACGACTAAGATAAACGCCAATAAAAACCAATTACGCTTCAACACACTACAATATTAGATGTAAATCCATCCGAAATCAAATGTGTTGAATCAAATTGCTATGCATCAAAGCTCTTTGACCCAAAGCCCATGAAGATTGCAATATGCATATACTCTCTTGATCCAGTTGTTCTTATTGCAAAATGTTGCTTCTGGCCTCTCTCCTGGTTTCAAATAGGAAATCTTCATTCCATCATCGCCCTCTGCTGCAATCCATTCTATATAGTGCTCAGCAAGCATAGGATGCAAAACCTCACCCACTTGAACTTTTATCTTGTTCTCTTCAACCGTGACAAATGGGACATGCTTTTCCTTCGATGCATCAATTGAATTCGCAACAAGATTCTTTAGTGGCAACTTCGAGCCATCGCCTGACAAAACATAAACAACTGTGCCACACTCCGGGCATTTGTAAAATCCAGCCATATGATCCTCCCCAAATCAAAATACATTTACTGGAAGATAATCACTTACAAGACAATCGCCAATACAGGAATCAATATAATGGAAAAGATTATCGAGACTGTGTTCACAAAAGATGCGAGTTCCTCGTCGCCATTTAAAAGTGCAACATAAGCAGGAGATGCTGACGCAATCGGCGACCATGAGACGATTATAGCTGACTTTCTCGCTTCCAGTGGCAGGAAGTCAATGGAGGCCAGTATAAAAGAAAATACAATTGCCACCAGACATCTTATACCCATTATTATTGCAGCGCCTTTCAAGTATTTCCTCGAGAAGCTTATTTTAAGCATTATACCAATCATGAACATAGCCATAGGGCCGTTCGCCTTTGCAATTTCCTGTGCAATCAAGATAACAAAGGACGGGACACTGCCTCCCGGGAGAACAATAGCCATCATCAATAGGTATGCATCAAACGCTGGAACCGAAAGGAATGTCTTCACTATCTTGCCAATACTCATTCTCGTTCTTTTGCCATTTGCTGCTGTCTCAGCAATAGTATAGTTAAAACCCAGCAACATTATGGCATTTCCACAATCATAAAGACTCGTAGCAATTGTGCCCAAGGGGCCGGAGAAGGAAGATGTGAAAGGGAGCGTGAAATTGCCTATATTGTATCCTGCATCCGCTATGTAGAACACCTTTTCCTTGCGATTCATCTTCCTTGATATAAAGTAGCCCGCAGACACATGTATGACATTTCCCATGAATCCGAAAAGGATTATGATGAACAGAGAGAAATCGACCTTGAATGTTGCAAACGATGCGACAATCGCAGCTGGCAGCGTAAGCTTCATCACAAGCTGGGCAAGGGCCTTGCCATCCTCCTCTCTTACAAGCCCAAGGCACTTGAAAAGATATCCTAAGGAAATCATCAACAAATAAGAAACCGCTGTAATAATAATAGTACTCATTTTAACCTTACATCAATTTTCAAGGAAATATTCGACAAAAATGAAAATAAAATCAAGTTGATGCTACAATCAAGGATTATAAAGTTTGCATAGATACCTAACAACTTCGATTTTTGAATGGAACTCGAATAAATATTCAAAAAATGCAAAGAAAAGAATTTTACTATTGATTTAAATACACTTTGCGGTATAGGCTTAAACATATTTTGAATTAGGGAGGCAGTGGTTAAAATGAAAAAAATCATGGTAACCTTATTGGTTTTGCTTGCCATAAGCTCATTGGTATTTGCTAATGGAAGCAAGGAAAGCGCTAATGCTACAACACAGTCAGCAGAGAAGACTTCGGCATACCACATAGGCATCGTCACAGGAACAGTATCACAATCAGAGGATGATCTCAGAGGTGCTGAGGCATTGATTGCTGAGTACGGTTCTGTTGCAGATGGTGGAATCATACAACATGTCACATATCCAGACAACTTCATGGAAGAGGCTGAGACAACAATTGCTGTAATTGCAGGACTTGCAAATGATCCGTTGATGAAGGCTGTTATCGTAAACCAAGCTGTTCCTGGAACAACTGAGGCTTTCCGCCAGATCAAGGAAGCTCGCCCTGATATCATCACACTTGCCGGAGAGGCACATGAGGATCCAGGCGTAATCCAGACAGCTGCAGATCTTGCTGTAAACAATGACTTCGTCGCAAGAGGATATCTTATCATCAGGACAGCTCATGAGCTAGGATGCGACACTTTCGTACACATCTCATTCCCTCGTCATATGTCATATGAGACAATCTCAAGAAGAGCTGCAATCATGCAAGAAGCTTGCAAAGACTTCGGAATGAAGTTTGTACTTGAGACAGCTCCAGATCCTACATCTGATGTCGGAGTTGCAGGTGCACAGCAATATATTCTGGAGAAGGTCCCAGCATGGGTTGAGCAATATGGACAGAACACAGCATATTTCTGTACAAATGATGCTCATACAGAGCCTCTCTTAAGACAGCTCCTCACATACGGTGGATACTTCATCGAAGCAGATCTTCCTTCTCCTTTGATGGGTTATCCTGGCGCTCTCGGCCTTGATTTGTCACAAGAAGCTGGTGACTTCCAAGCTATTCTTGCAAAAGTCGAGCAAGCAATTGTTGCAAAAGGCGGAGCAAACCGCTTTGGCACATGGGCATACAGCTATGGCTATACCACATCAGCAGGCCTTGGCCAGCATGCTATAAACGTCCTTAATGGAGAGTCAGAGCTACTAAAGCTCTCTGATTTGATGAAGGCATATGGCAAATATACACCAGGCGCAAAGTGGAACGGTTCATTCTACACAGATGTAAACACAGGCGTATCGGCTCCTAACCACGTCCTTATCTACCAGGATACTTATATAATGGGCGGAAGAGGCTTCATGGGAAATGCTGATATCGAAATTCCAGAGAAGTACTTCACAATAAAGTAAAGACAACATCAAAAACCTTGGGGAGGATTTTCCTCCCCCTTTTGATCTATTTTCAAGGATAAATAATGAGCAATACAAGCGAAAATCTATTGGAAATGCGGAATATCAGCAAGGATTTCAATGGCAATGTTGTCCTAAAGGATATTTCCTTCCAAGTTAAACCAGGCGAGGTAATAGGCCTTGTTGGCGAGAATGGTGCTGGGAAAAGCACTTTGATGAACATCCTCTTTGGAATGAACGTGATAAAAGATACAGGAGGATATGGCGGCGAGATGCTGATCGAGGGAAAAGTTGTGCATTTTTCTTCTCCTCATGATGCCTTGAAGTCTGGAATCGGGATGGTGCACCAAGAATTTTCATTGCTTCCCGATTTCTCCGCAACAGAGAATATCGTTCTGAACAGGGAACCTGAAAAAAGAAATATACTGGATATCGTCTTTGGCAAAAGAGTCGACACTCTTGATAGAAAGGAAATGCACAGGATTGCAATAGAGGCAATAGAGAAGCTCGGAGTTGATCTGGATCCCGACATGCTTGTTTCATCTATGCCTGTTGGCCATAAGCAATTTACAGAAATCTCAAGAGAGATATCGAAGCCTAATATAAAGCTTCTCGTCTTGGATGAACCGACTGCTGTACTTGCAGAAAAAGAAGCAGATGCACTCTTAGAGTCAATCAAAAAACTCTCAAAGGCTGGGATTGCTGTAATATTCATAACACATAGGCTTCAAGAAATACTTGATGTATCGGACAAAGTCATCGTAATGAGAGATGGCAAGATTTGTGCAGAGCTCAATGCAAAAGATACATCGATAACAGAAATGGCAAAATTGATGGTGGGACGCGAAATCTCGTCTTACAGCAAGAAAGAAGAAGAGGAGAGACGTGCGCCTGGGAAAACCATCCTGAAAATATCAAATCTTTGGGTCGACATGCCTGGAGAGACCGTAAAGAACGTAGAGCTTGATGTAAAGGAAGGCGAGATCTTTGGAATAGGCGGTCTTGCCGGCCAAGGAAAACTCGGAATTCCAAATGGCATCATGGGGCTCTACCCCGCTGGCGGCAATATAGAGTTCAAGGGAGAGAAAATACCTTTGAACAATCCGAAATCATGCCTTGACCATCGGCTTGCATTTGTTTCCGAAGACAGGCGCGGAGTCGGATTGCTACTGGATGAAAGCCTTGAATGGAACATATCATTCACGGCCATGCAAAGCCAAAACATGTTCCTGAAAAAATATCTGTTTATAAAATGGAGAGACAACAAAGCAATCGAACAAGTAACAGAGAAATACATAAAGCAATTGCAAATCAAATGCACATCATCAAAGCAAAAGGCAAAGGAACTCTCTGGTGGCAACCAGCAAAAGATATGCCTTGCAAAGACATTTGCACTTGAGCCAAGCCTGATGTTCGTCTCAGAGCCAACAAGAGGAATAGATATAGGCGCCAAGGCTCTGGTGCTTGATGCCTTGAGACAATACAACAGGAAAATGGGAACGACAATAATCATGATCTCATCAGAGCTTGAAGAACTTAGGCAATGTTGCGATAGAATCGCAATAGTCACGGATGGCAAAATCGCTGGCATTCTCCCCGCCTCTGAGCCTTCCTCCGAATTCGGGCTTCTAATGGTTGGGAAGAAAGGGGAAAGTAGATAAATGCAAACAATATCGAATGAAAACAAATTTGTTAAAGCTCTTAGGGATTTTGGTCTTCCGAGACTGATAATCGCATGCTTTCTGCTTGTTCTGTTTATAATCGCACCATTTGCGGGTGTAAGCATTTCAACATCGCTTTCCGATGTTCTCAACAGATTTGGAATGAACGCTGTAATGGTACTTGCAATGGTGCCAATGATCCATTCCGGATGCGGCTTGAATTTCGGCTTGCCCCTTGGGATAATAGCTGGACTTTTAGGTGCAACTCTTTCGCTCCAAACGAACATCGCAGGCCCGGTCTCTTTCTGGCTAGCGATTTTGTATGCAACTCCAATCTCTCTATTGTTCGGATGGGGCTACGGAAAGCTTTTGAACAAAGTAAAGGGCGGAGAGATGATGATTGCTACATACGTTGGCTTTTCTGCTGTATCGTTCATGTGTATGATGTGGCTTCTTCTCCCCTACTCCAACCCAGCAATGGTCTGGGGATACGCAGGATCCGGACTAAGGACAACTATTTCCACAGAAGGCTACTATTACCATATACTGAATGATTTCTTAGCAATAAAACTGAACAGCCATTTGACTATACCAACTGGCATGATCCTGTTCTTCGCGCTTCTGGCTCTGGGGATGTGGGCTTTCTTGCATACAAAGACAGGAACAGCAATGACAGCTGTTGGATCAAATGCAACATTTGCACGTGCCTCAGGAATTGACATAGACAGGACAAGAACCCTCTCTGTAATAATGTCCACATGGCTTGGTGCATTGGGCATCCTTGTCTACCAGCAGAGTTTCGGCTTCATACAGCTTTACAATGCTCCATTTTACATGGCGCTTCCCGCTGTATCAGCAATATTGATTGGTGGTGCGAGTGTCAACAAAGCCTCTATCACAAATGTGATTATAGGAACCATACTCTTTCAAGGCATTGTGACAATGACACCATCTGTAATGAACTCATTGATCCATACAGATATGTCAGAAGTAATCAGAATCATAGTCTCAAACGGCATGATCCTATATGCTTTGACAAGAAAAACGGAGGCAACAAGATGAAAATGCCTAAAATGAAGAAACTCGATGCAAAGGAATTCTTGATAAACAACACTGTTCCTTTGATGTTTGTTGTCCTTTGTGCAATTTGCATACCGCTATCGGGGCAACCGATTTCATCTCTTGCAAGGGATATAGTCACAAGAATCGTCAGAAACAGCTTCCTTGTGCTTTCTCTTTTGATTCCCATTATGGCAGGAATGGGGTTGAACTTCGGAATGACGCTGGGTGCAATGGCAGGCCAGATAGGACTCATATTCGTAACAGACTGGTCAATTGTAGGAATCCCAGGATTGTTGCTTGCAGCAATCATATCAGTGCCAATTTCAATAATGCTTGGATGGATTTGCGGGCATATGCTCAACAAAGCAAAGGGAAGAGAGATGGTCACATCATATATAATCTCCTTCTTCATGAACGGAATATACCAGCTGATTGTGCTCTATGCAATGGGGAGCTTGATTCCAATGCGCTCATCGTCATTGATCCTTCCAAGGGGTTATGGGGTAAGAAACACAGTCAACCTTGCAGGTGCAAAGGGATCCATTGGGTTAAGAAAGTCACTTGACAATTTCCTATCGATACAAATCGGCCAGGTCCAGATTCCAATCTTGACAATATTGATCATTGTACTGTTGTGTTTTTTCATACTTTGGTTCAAAAAGACAAAGCTTGGGCAGGACATGAGAGCTGTAGGACAAGATATGGAAGTGGCTCGTGAGGCTGGAATCAATGTCGAAAGGACAAGGATTCTTTCTATTGTAATATCGACAGTGCTTGCCGGATTCGGAATGATAATCTATCTGTCGAACATGGGAACACTCAATACTTACAACTCACACTCGCAAATCGGCATGTTCTCGATTGCTGCATTGCTTGTTGGCGGAGCATCTGTAACAAAAGCAAACATAAGAAATGTCTTTCTTGGGATAATACTCTTCCATACGATGTTCATAGTTTCCCCATATGCAGGAAAGAATCTCATAGGGCAAGCCCAGCTTGGCGAGTATTTCAGAGTATTTGTCTCATACGGTGTAATCACACTAGCTCTTGTGCTTTACGAAGTAAGAGCACGTAGGGAAAACAGCATCAAATCCAAGCACATTGCTGAAAGCCAAGCCAACAGTGCAAAAGAAAAGAGGGAGGCATAATATGAGTGATAGGGATTTTTCAATGACTACACGCCTCATTGTACGTCTGTCGCTTATCGTCTTAATCGTATTGCTTGCCGTGGTATTGTTTTTCACAGGCAAGCAACACCAGTTCCTTCTAGACAACAATACAAAGGAATCAAATGGCTCGACCTATTCGTCTCTTAGCATCGTTGAGGTAAGCATTGACGATCAAGAGCCACTGGAGATACCAAGGCGTACAAGACTCAACTCATATGCAACAGGACAAAGGCATACTTTGACTGTCAAATATAGCGAAAATGGCAATGAAGTCATAAAAAGCGCCAAATTCAAGGTGCCTGTGGGAGAGGAAATGACACTTATTTCGATCCCTGCATTCGTAAAAGGCGCCGATGAGAGCATCTGGAAAGAAGAGTTCGTATCGACTCAGAAAGCAGTCGAGGAATCGGATGCAAGCATAGAAGATGACATGTCTATGGATATCGAATTCTAACAAAAGATTTTTAAAAACCATTGTCTCCCCTATCAACATGGGGAGATTTTTTTGCTACGCTTTTGAGCACCATTTGAACAAGAAATCAGCTTAGTGGCAAAACCTTTAATCCATTTTGAATCTCAAAGAGTTTGACCTATATACAAAATTGCTAATTTTTATTATTTTAAGTTGGTTATTGAAACACAAAATAGCATTTTATTTAAAGGATGATAATTATGGTCGTTGAGAAAAGCGTAAAGGAGCTCGAAAATAGTCAGATTGAGCTTACAATCACTGTAGATGCGGCAACACTCGACAAGTCTTACGAGGAGAAAATCGCAAAATATGCAAAGAGCATTGAGGTACCAGGCTTCAGGAAAGGGCATGTGCCAACATCTGTAATCGAAAGAAAGTTCGGTTCCGAAATCAGAAACGAGGCAAGCTATGACACTATGGAAGAAGAGCTTAAGATAGCTATCGACTCATTGCCAGACGACCAGAAGCCTCTCTCTTTTTCCACTCCAGTATTGCAAGATGAAGAGAGCTTGAAATTCGAGAAAGGAAAGGATGTAACATTTAGAGTAGTCTATGATGCTTTGCCTAAGGTTACATTGCCAGCATACACAGGCCTGGATGTCGAGATCGACTCTGTTGAAGTAACAGACCAGGATATCGATGACAAGATCAAGGAATTGCAAATGCAAAACTCCATGGTCAAGACAAAAGACGGCAAGGCCGAGAATGGAGACATAATCACAATCGATTATGTTGAGCTTGATGAGGAAGAAAAGCCTGTTGAGAGCACAAAAAGAGATGGCTTTACATTCACAATCGGTTCAGGATACAACTTCTACAAACTTGACGATGATGTTATTGGCATGTCAAAAGGTGATGAGAAGACTGTAGAAAAGACATATACAGAAGATGACAATGTGCCTGGCTATGAAGGAAAGACAGTAAAGATCCTTGTCAAGTGTGATGAAGTCAAGACTCGCATACTTCCTGAAATCGACGACGAGTTTGCTCAAGATGTCAAAGAAGAATACAAGACTGTTGATGATCTAAGAGCAGGAATCAAAGCTGATTTGATGAAAGAGATCGAGAATGAGGAGAAAAACGCTAAAACTAAGGCCATTCTTGCAAAGATCTCAGAGAGTACAGAGATAAATCTTCCTCAATCGATGGTTGATTTCGAGCTTGAGCAAAGCTGGAAGAGATTCATACAGCAATCACAGCTTCCAGAAGAACAGCTAATGGCATTCTTCAAGATGCAAAACCAGACAAAAGAGGGAATTCTCAAGAGCTGGGAAGATGAAGTAAAGAAAGACTTGAAAGAGCAGCTTATAATGGAAGAGATCAAGAAAAAAGAGAACTTCCAGATAAATGAGGAAGAGTACAATAAGACTTGCGAAGAGCAACTCAAAAACGTAAGCGATGAGAATGTGAAGAAATACTATCAAGACTCAATAAGAGACAACATGCAATTCTCGATGGTTATCCCTTTCCTTCTTGAGAAGAACACATTCAAAATTGGCAAAAAACTGAGCTACAAGGAATTCAAGAATAAGAACATTGAGGAGTAATTACTTGAACAATCCAAGATTGAATACACTAGTGCCATATGTCATTGAACAGTCTGGCACTGGCGAAAGACAATATGATATCTTCTCGCGTCTCTTAAAAGACAGGATAATCTTTATCGACGGAGAAATCGGTGATGCAATGGCAGACTTGGTCGTAGCACAGCTTCTGTTTCTTGAAAGCGAAGCACCCGGAAAGGATATCAACCTTTATATAAATAGCCCGGGCGGTTCTGTGACAGCTGGGCTAGCTATCTATGATACAATCCAATACATCTCTTGCGATGTATGTACGATTTGCATAGGACAGGCTTGTTCAATGGCTGCTATTTTGCTTGCATCTGGCAAAAATGGTAAGAGAGCTATTCTTCCAAATGCAAGAGTTATGATCCATCAGCCATCAGGCGGAGCGCAAGGCCAAGCAAGCGACATCCTAATATCGAGCAAGGAGCTCCAAAGGATCAAGGAAGTCACCACTCGCCTTCTTTCTGAGCATACAGGCAAAAGCAAGGGAGAGATCTTGAAAGATATATCAAGAGACTACTACATGGATGCTGATTCAGCACTCGAGTATGGTATTGTGGACAAGGTGATGAGAAAGTAATATGGCAAGAAGTGTAAAATATTGTTCTTTTTGCGGACGCCCAATAGATGCGACAACAAAGGTTGTAACAGGACCAGGTGTTGCAATATGCGAAGATTGCATCAGAACATGCAATGAAATAATGAACACAAGCAGTCCTAGTGGCTCTGGCTACGAGGGCTCCGATCTTGTAATCCCCTCACCTGTTGAGATAAAGGAGTACCTTGATCAATACGTAATTGGGCAAGACGATGCAAAAAAAGTCTTGTCTGTTGCTGTTTACAACCATTATAAGAGAGTCAAGTTCCAAAAGAAAGTTGAAGAGATGGGAGTTGAGCTCGACAAGTCAAACATTCTCATAATTGGCCCTACAGGAACTGGAAAGACGCTCTTGGCTAGAACTCTTGCGCGAAAGCTGAATGTTCCATTCGCAATTGCAGATGCAACTACACTCACAGAGGCAGGATATGTTGGAGAAGATGTCGAGAACATACTTCTAAAGCTCATCGAAGCTGCCAATTATGATATTCCGAAGGCTGAGAAAGGCATCGTGTTCATCGACGAGATCGATAAAATATCAAAAAAGGGTGAGAATGTATCGATCACAAGGGATGTATCGGGAGAAGGTGTACAACAAGCCTTGTTGAAGATAATCGAAGGAACAGTTGCATCAGTACCTCCCCAAGGCGGAAGAAAGCACCCAAACCAAGAGATGCTTAAGATCAACACAAAAGATATACTCTTTATCTGCGGTGGAGCTTTTGTCGGCTTGGATAAAGTCATAGAGAAGAGAATATCGACATCGGCAATGGGTTTTGGCGCAACAATAAAAGACAAAAAAGAAAAAGATCTTGGTTCTTTGTATTCTCAATTGCATCCAGATGATCTTGTAAAGTTTGGTTTGATCCCAGAATTCATTGGAAGATTGCCAATACATACATATCTGAACAATCTTTCAAAGGATGATCTTGTAAGGGTTTTGACAGAGCCAAAGAACTCAATAATAAAGCAATATGAGGCTTCTTTTGCACTTGACAATGTAAAGCTTACATTCACAGAAGATGCAATTGAAGCAATTGCCCAGCAGTCATTTGAGCAAAATACAGGAGCCAGAGGCCTCAGATCGATTGTCGAGAATCTAATGCTTGGGATTTCATATGACATTCCTTCAGAAAAAGGCGTATCAGAAGTCATAATAGATAAAGACAACGTAATTAATAAAACCACGCCAAGGATAATAAAGGATGGAAAGTATATTTGCTGAAATCCCCAAAAGCATTCTTAGTGAAATCGAGAAAAACAACAGCATTGTCATCATTTCGCATAAAGCACCAGATGGCGATGCTCTCTCTTCTTCCCTAGCTCTTGGATTGATTGCACGAAAACTTGGAAAGGAAGCCATAATATTGAACTCCGGCCCATTCCAAAGAAAGGAGCTTGCTTTCCTTATCAATGATATTCTTCCATGCGCTCCAAGAGAATTTATTGCAAAAAAACCTTTAGTCGCGATTGTTGATTGCTCTACTATTGACAGGCTTGGAGATGCATATATCGGGCTTGAGGATCTGCCGACAATTGTCATAGACCACCACTCTTCGGGAAAGCTTTTCATTCCTGAAGAGATGTCATATATAGTTGCCGAATCACCATCCACTACCCTATTGATAGAAGAATTGCGATGTGCTCTGGGCATTGACCTTGATAAAGAGCTTGCAACATATCTATATATTGGCTTAGCAACTGATACAGGCTTTTTCCACTTCCTTTCTGACAAGACTGGGCCTTATGCATTTCAAAAAGCATCGCTTTTTTCTCAATATGGCGTTAATCCATACGAAATCTACGATACTTTGAATGATGGAAAGAGCCTCGATGAACTTAAGACAGCATCATCGCTTATAGAAAACTCAAGGCTTTTCTATGACGGGCAACTAGCGATAATATACCAGGGAAAAGAATCTCCATATGCTCGTCTATCTGATACAATCTACCAGCAGATGCTGACAGTGGATGGAATAAAGGCTGTTGTCTTTATAAAGACAAAGCAAGAAAAGTTTGAACTAGGCTTTAGAGCAAAGAGAAATTCAGGCATCGATGTTGGCCAGATTGCAGCCTCTATCGGAGGTGGTGGCCATAGACTTGCATCCGGTGCAACAATTTCAAATCAAAATGGAAATATTATTTCCTATTGCGTAAATCTTTTTAGCAAAATCCTTTAGCTGAATCAAAAATACATACCTTCAATTTCTTGGCATACTTCTTGCATTTCAAGGGTTGGAGGGAATAATGAAAAACTGCAACTACTACTCATTGCAAGAGGATCAACGATTTAGCAATATCGTTGTTGAATTCAATCAAATGGATGCTAGAGAGAGCAAGAGGGAGTCGATGAAGAAAGTCATCTTCGACAGAACCCAGATATTGATATACGAGCTTCCGATTCGAAATCTATTTCTGAATGAAGATGAGGCTGCTGAAATCTACCTTTGTCTGCGAGATGATGTGGAACGAATCGTGGACTCATATCGCTACATAGGCAAGACTTACAACAGCTACATAACATCAATATGCAAATTCAAAGCGCGGTCGCTCGACAAAAGAAACAAAGCGGGTATGAATATCGAAGATAGCTACAAATCGGATCTTCTTTATGAATTGGAGGCAAGAGACTCGATTCAATTTTTCGAAAGAGAACCATTCTATGGCACAAACCGACCTGAAATATACACAATGGACATGAAAGCACTCGTTGAGTTTATCTCCTCTAGCAGCGATTGCAATGATTTCGCGCTCGATTTAGCACCTAGGGAGATCAGGCTTGCAAAGTCATTGGAAAAAAGAATCAGCAGAAAACACATGATGATATATCTAATGTATCTCCCGCAAATGGAGAATCCATATTTCATTGATTCAATTTCTCGTGTCATGAATCTTGATCCCATGGTATTTTCCTATTTCTATGCATTGAAATTCGAGCTTTGCACAAAAATAAACGAGAAATGGCAAAAGAAACAAAATACCGCCGCAAGGCATTTCAAAACCCTTTTGAAACTAAGAGGCCAAATCGCATATGAAGCTGATAGCGAGAAGATCAGAAACCTGAACAACGTATACACGAAAGTATACAACTATTACATCCTAAGCCTTGAAAAGTCAAAAAGACTCAAGAGAGGCTTGAATCAGAATGAGATTGCAGAGCATCTTGGGATTAGGCGCAGTTCAGTATTCTATGCCATAAAACAAACAAAATCGATTCTAACCGATGCGCTAGCTGAGATTGATTGCACATGACTTAACATTTATAATCGGGCTATGAAACTATATTTCGCATCTGGAAATGAACACAAGAAGCTTGAGATGTCTAGGCTTTTGGGAGGCTTTGAGCTTACCCTGCCGAAAGAGGAAGGAATAGAGTTCGATGTAGATGAAAACGGATCGAGCTTCATTGAAAATGCAATAATCAAAGCAAAAGCCCTTTATGACATTGTCAAGGCTCCTGTTTTATCGGATGACTCTGGCCTTATTGTTGATGCTCTTGGCGGAGAGCCCGGCATACATACAGCTCGATATGGAGAGGAAGAAGCCGGAAGAAAGCTCACAGCAAAAGAGAAATACATGCTTCTGCTGAAGAACATGGAAGGCATAAAAGAGAGAGAAGCAAGATTCACTGCGGCTCTTTGCTTGATGCTCTCTCCTACTAGGATCTATGTAATCGAGGAAGACATGGATGGAAAGATAGCAACTTCCCCATCTGGAGAAAATGGATTTGGGTACGACCCTGTTTTCTATATCAATGATGCAAAATCCATTGCAGCAGAGCTCAAGGAAGGAGAAAAAGACAAATACTCTCATAGATCAAAGGCTGCTAGATGCATAAAAATGCTTTTGGAGAAGGAATTCAATGATAGAAAGAAATGAACAAAAACAAGATGACATGTGGGATCTTTCAGAACTATCTAAGTCTGGGAAAGACTGGGATTATGACATTGAGATGATAAGAAACAGGTCCTCGGAAGCAAAGAGCTACAAAGGACGACTTTCCCTATCTGCTGACAATCTCTATATGGCACTATCGTACATAAAGGATTGCTACATGGAGCTTGAGCGGCTCGGCTCATGGGCAATGCTCAATTACAGCGTAGATAGCACAAATGCTGATGTGCAAAAAAGAGCTGGAATATACCAGCAAGTGGAAGCTGAGTTCTCTTCAACGCTTTCTTTTTTCGAACCAGAGTTATTGCAAATAGACGATGAAAAGCTCTCTTCATGGCTAAAGGAGCCTAGGTTTGAAGAATACAGACGATACATAGAGAAGATCCGAATGTTCAAAGAGCACATCCTTTCAGAGCAGCAAGAGTCTCTCCTTGCTCTGTACACACCGCTTTCCGACAGCGCACAGGAAGCATTCCAGGATTTGAACAATATCGACATGGATTTCGGCTATATAAATGGCAAGAAGCTTACACACTCGACTTTTCCTGCATTCATGCAAGAAGAAGATGATCAGACAAGAGAGAAGGCATATATGCAACTCTATGGGGAGTATGATAAGCATAAAAGCGTAATATCACGCCTCTACTCTTCCTCGATAAAGAACGATATATTCTTGTCGAAAGCACGAGGATACAAAAGTTCTCTTGAAATGGCGCTCTTTGCCGATAAAATCCCAGAAAGCGTATATACATCCCTTATTGAGTCAATCCACCAATCATTCGATATCTTCCATAGATACTACTCAATCAGGGCACGAATAATGGGAAAAGAAAGCCTAAGACACTGGGATGTATATCTGCCGCTTGTGAAAGAGCAAAAGACAAGACATACATACCAAGAAGCTGTCGCATTGATAAAAGAGGCTGTTGCTCCGCTTGGCAAAGAATACCAAGAAACACTTATAAATGGGCTTACGACTGAGCATTGGGTCGACAAATATGAGAACAAGGGGAAACGTTCTGGCGCATTTTCCTCCGGCTGCTATACAGGAAAGCCATACATCTTTACGAATTTCGAGGATGAAGTTATCAGCTCTGTCTTCACATTGATTCATGAAGGCGGGCACTCGATGCATTCATACTACTCTGTCAGAAACAATCCATTCATGAGCTACAACTATACAATTTTCGAAGCAGAAGTCGCATCGACATTCAATGAGAATTTGCTCTTCCACTATATGATCGATAAAGCTAAGACAAAAGAAGAGGAAGCATATCTAATCTCAAAGAAGCTAGACGATATCGTTGCAACGCTTTATAGGCAAACAATGTTTGCTGAGTTTGAACTAAAGGCACACCAGCAAGCAGAGAGCGGACTTCCTACAACTACATCATGGCTTAGAGAATGCTACAGAAATCTGTTGGAGGAATATTTTGGTCCAATAATGAAACTTGAGGATGTAAGCGATCTTGAGGCATTGAGGATTCCTCATTTCTATCGTGCTTTCTATTGCTACAAGTATGCGACAGGAATTTCTGCATCGATTGCACTATCTGAGAAAGTTATAAACGGAGGAGAAAAAGAAAGGGATGACTATCTTTCATTTCTGAAATCTGGAGGATCGTCATTCCCGCTTGATGCATTGAGGAAAGCTGGAGTTGATATGTCGACAACTGAACCTGTAAAGGAAGCTACAAAATACTTCAAGTCTCTTCTGGATCGTTTTGAGGCTCTTGTTCCTTGAGAGAAACCGCAACTATAGTATTGTTCTCAAGGATGACAGAGACCGTCGTCTTTGAGTTCAAACTGTAGATAGTGACCGTATTTCTATCACTTGATACAATCATGTTTGACATAGGAAGGATCTTCGATAGCGTATCGGTGTACGCAAGAGCGAAAAGTTCATCAGAAGCAGCATAGCTATCGAGCCATGCTTGAGTATATTCCTCTGAAAAAGCCTTAAGGACCATCTGTGCACTACTGTCATCTTCAATGTTGACTAAAACAGTACCAATTGATTCGCTACGTGGCACTATTGATGCATTCAACGGGAGCAAGCTTAAGGCTATGATGATCGGTAAAATTCTCCTCATAGAAAATATAATCATATCCAAAAGCTATTTTGTCAAAGCACTATTCGTGGTAATTTTATAGAACAATGAAAAGATTTGAAGCACTTGAATTCCTAAATAATGATTTTATCCATTCGATAAAGGATCCGCTTTGGCAAAACATTGCTATGACAAAGCCACTAAAGAATCTTGTTTCGACAAAAGATGTACAAAAACTTGCAAGGATCAAACAAAATGGACCTGCATACCATATATACCCTGGAGCTGTGCATACAAGACTGAACCATTCGATTGGTGTTTACTACCTTGGGCGAAAAATACTTATATCGCTTGCATCAAGGTGTGAGGATTTGCCACTCACAAAAACAGGGATGATGAGTTTTCTTGTTGCATGTCTTTTGCATGATATAGGCCATTTCCCATATGCCCACTCTTTAAAGGAGCTTGCAATCAGAGAGCATGAGGAGATTGCATCATCGATGATAAAAGAAGATGGAGAGCTCAAGGATGCGATAGAGAAGACAGGTGCTGACTACTTAATGGTAGCTAATATCATAGACAAGGATGCACCTTCATCCGATGAACAAACAAATATATACAGAGGAATCCTTTCCGGAACTCTGGATCCAGACAAGCTAGACTACCTTTCCAGGGATGGCTTCTTCTCAGGTTTGCCATATGGAAAACAAGATACAGATTACATAATATCATCGCTGGCCTTCTCAGACGGCTCTATTTGCCTTGACCATGAAGCAATATCGAGTGTGGAGCAAGTTTTGTTTTCAAAATACATGATGTATAAAACACTTTATTGGCATAAGGGTGTAAGGTCTGCTACATCGATGATCAAGAAGGCACTCATAATAGCAATCGAGGAAAAGACAATAGACTACAATGAGCTGTATTTCCTTGATGATTTCGAATTCAACATGCTTTGCAAAGAGAGAGAAGCAAAATGCGAAGCACTTTTCCTAGTCGACAGAGTTGAGCACAACCAGCTTCTGGATCTGATGTGCTCAAAAGACTACAACTCGAATGGCTTGATAGAGAAAGAAGGCAAAAAACCGAATGAGAGAAGGAAATTCGAGCGAGAAATCCACTCGGAGCTTTCAAGAAAATACCCAAAGCTCAAAGAATACGAAGTCATTCTCGACATCCCAGAGGATATCAACTTCGAAACCCATATAAACATACTAATGCCAGACAAGAGCGTTCATCCTATTGAGGAAGAAAGGCTCATCTTCTCATCTAGCGTCTCTAAGGAGTTCCAGAAAAACCTTAGGAAGGTATCGCTATATCTTCCTGGGTACGTCAAGCAAGATGATGCAAGCAAAGTTTTTGAAAGGATATACAATGGAAAATAAACTGCCATATACAGACTTGATCAATGGAAAGATCCCGCCTTGGGTCATGCGATTTATAAAAGGTGTCGGCAAGACTATAAACACATACAATATGATTCAAGAGAAAGACAATGTCTTAATAGCTGCATCTGGAGGCAAAGACTCTCTAGCACTTGCCCTTGCACTCTCCTTGAGACGCAAATGGATGCCTGTTACATACAATATCGATGCCTTGATGATAAACTGGATCGAACATCCAATCGAAGAAGAGTACAGAAAGAAGCTCCAGGATTATTTCTCTGCTCTGGATATCAACTTCCTTATAATTGACGAAAAGCAATTCCCAAGCTCATTCAATGGCGATTTCAATTGCTATCTTTGCTCAAGAAACAGAAGAAGGATACTTTTCGAGTATGCAGACAAACATGATGTAAAACTCATAGCAATGGGCCATCACTTGGATGATCTTGTGGAGACAACACTAATGAACCTATGCTTTAGAGGAAAATTCTCAACAATGCTGCCTGTACAAGAGTTCTTCGATGGAAAAATGCATATCATAAGACCAATGATCGAGCAAAAAGAAAACACGACTAGGCGACTGACCGAATTATATGACCTTCCAACTGTGAAGCCTGTTTGCCCATATGACCAGACAAATATAAGATCAAAGGTCAAGCCTGTAGTCACAAGTCTTGCTCATATAGACAAGCTTGCAAGAGAACATATATACAACGCTCATCAATTCGATTGCAAACTGGATAAAAAAACTGGAACCGACCAGGATTGAACTGGTGACCCCTTCCGTGTGAAGGAAGTGCTCTCCCGCTGAGCTACGATTCCAATGGTTAGATAATAAAACTTAGAGGGCCCTTTGTCTACTTGGATGCAACAAGATTATCCTCAGCAATCAGCGTTCTCTTGCATAAAATAGCCATAATGCGTCATAGCCAACTCAAGAAAACAAAGGAATATCCACATATAGATAGTAATGAGTCTCCTTTGCCAAAGCTTCAGGGCCCGCATTCTCTCCCGAAAACCTAGCATCAAAATATGAGAACGCGAACATTGATATTCTAGACTAGCTTGACAAACCCTAAAATCAGTATTACATAAGTAATACATAAATAAAAAACAGGAGGAAGTCATGAGTATCATAAGCGTAAGAGTGAATGACGACGAGATGTCTATCCTTGAAAAAGCGTCGAAAATGTATTCTGGCGGTATTTCATCGATGATAAAGAAGATAGTCTTCGAAAGACTTGAGGATGACTACGACTTGAGTGTTGCAAAAGAATACCTCCAAGAGAAAAAGGCTGGCACTTACAAGACAAAACCTGTTGAGGAAGTTTGCAAGGACCTGGGATTTGATTGGTCATCATTATGAGATACCGATTAGAGTTAGGCGAAGATGTTGCGAAGAAATTGAACAAATTAGACTCAGAGGTTTCGCACATGATCTTGAAGTGGGTCAAGAAGAATATTATTGAAACCGAAAATCCAAGATTGCATGGCAAGCTTCTGCCTGGCGACTTGAAGGGTTTGTGGCGTTATCTGGTAGGCGATTATCAATTGCTAGTGGATATTATTGATCTTGAGTTGGTGATTATCGCAATCGATGTCGGGCACAGGAGAGAAATCTATAGATAAAAAAGAGCGATTATTTTTGATTGGAGTTATCATCATTTGAGTTCTTTACACTTGATATTGAGGCAACAAGTATTGGAGCCATTCCTCCAAGAATGGCTGTTATTGAAACAGCTGATAGATTGAAGAATGCATACAACGCCTACAATAAGACTCAGAAGACCTAATGAGAACGACATATTAAGGCCTCTTTTCTTTATCTTAAGCATTTCTGTAAGACATATGTAATCAACTACTTTGGTGATGTGCCTATGAAAAGGATTTCGTTTAACCCGAAGAATAACGAAATCAGCATAATCTCTGCAAACAAGAACTATCCAGTAAAGGTAGCTGATGCCAATGATGTCCTTGCTCTTGGCAAGCTCATTGGGAACTTCCACATGGTGGATTACTGAATACTAAGGAGATAGAAAAATGGAAAACATAAAAAACAAAAGCGAAATCATAATCTATCAGACAGAAGATGGTCTGACTAAAATTGATACAAAGTTTGATGGTGATACCGTTTGGCTAACAAAAGGGCAAATGGCGGAACTTTTCCAAAGAGACAGATCAGTAATTTCAAGACACATAAAGAACATATTCGAAGAGGGAGAGCTTTCACAGGAAAGTACTGTGCAAAATTTGCACATTGCTAATTCTGATAGACCTGTTGAATTTTACAACTTAGATATCATTATCTCTGTTGGCTATCGTGTAAAATCTCTAAGAGGCACACAGTTTAGAATTTGGGCTACCCAACGCTTAAAAGAATATATGACCAAAGGTTTCACCCTTGATGATGAAAGATTGAAAAACCTTGGAGGAGGCAACTACTGGAAAGAGCTTCTGGATCGCATCAGAGATATTCGCTCTTCAGAAAAGGTTCTGTATCGACAGGTCTTGGATTTGTATGCAACAAGCATGGACTATGATCCTAAAAGTCCAGAAAGCATTACATTCTTCAAGATGGTTCAAAATAAATTGCATTATGCAACACATGGAAACACTGCAGCAGAAGTAATTTACAATCGAGCAGATTCGAAAAAGGATTTTATGGGGTTAACATCTTTTTCTGGGGATTTCCCAATAAGAAAGGATGTCGTGATTGCCAAGAATTATCCAACAGAGAAAGAATTGAAAATCCTAAACAATCTAGTTTCAGCCTACTTTGATTTGGCAGAGCTCAATGCCATAGAACATATAGAAATGCATATGAGCGACTATGTGAAGCAACTTGATACTATGATTGCTGGAACAGGAAAGCCTCTTCTTGATGATTCAGGAAAAATCAGCCACAAGCAAGCAATAACGAAAGCTGAGTCAGAATACAAAAAATATATTCAGAACAATCTGTCTCCAGTGGAAGAAGAATACTTGAAAGCAATAAAAGGAATAGAAGAAGAAGCAAAGAGGAAAGTAAAGCAATAAGTCTGGATATGAATACTTAGAACAAACACATCAGGAAGAAGGCAAAGAAAGGAGAACAGCATGGAAGTCTTGGATGAGATACTAAAAGCGATGAGATTATTGCTTCCGCCTACGCATTGGCAATGATCTACGGAGCATAATCCATATCAGGAATGCATCATTAATGGAAGACAAGCTTGAGGAGTGGTACGGACAGCCAGGAGTCGAATATCAGGCACTTGTCGCTCTTTTACGAAGACCATATTAAGCATTTGGGATGGCATCAATATAGCCTTTCTTCTGGGATCCTAGAAAGAACAAATGGGCTACACAAAGAACATGATGCGAAGTGCCTTTGGCTACTCGGACAATGAAGAACAAAAAAAATGCCTCTAAACAGACCATTTATATAATGTAGAAGGACAAAAAATGGTCAGCTTCTTGTCTCATAAAACCACCTTAAATGATTTTGTGCCTTTCTTTATAAAACCACATTAAATGATTTTCGCATTCTTATCATTTGGTAGAGATCAATCATATGCAAAGCACTCCTGCCGTTAAAACCAAAGCACATATAATTGCCACAATCATTGGCGCCTTGAAATAAGAAACAAGAAAAGAGACAATAACACCAACAAGCCCTGCATACCACTGATTGGAAAAATCCGTAAGAGCAAGAGGAAAGATCAAGGCACCCAATGCAGCAACAGGTAGCAAAATCATGCATTTCTGGATCTTCTTTGGCAATTTTGCAAGAAATGGCATAAAGTAAGGCGCCATTCTTGGAACAAGCGTCACGATCGAGCAAACAACAATCATTAACCATATGTTCATAGACCAACCTCCTCATCTGTATAAATGAAGAATCCAAATAATGTCGCTAGAATCATAGAAACCAGAAAAGACAATCCTGTAGAGATGCCAAAAAACATAATCAAAATGGAATTTACGCCTCCAGATACTATCAAAACAAGTAAAGCTTTTGCATTTTTTCGCGTCTCGGATCCCAACAATGATGCAAACATTGCATAGACAGTTATAACAGCTGCTTTTTGAACAACAGGTGGCAAGAATGTGCCAGAGACAAAACCTACAGCTGTACCACTTACCCACCCTGCATAGCTTGTGAATATGATTGCACTCATATATGGATATCCAATCTTGCTTCCCTTCAATGCAGCAACAGCAAAAACCTCATCAGTTGTACCAAAGCCACAAAGAATCCTCCCAGCAATACTCTTTTTTTCATCAAGCTTTGTATATAGCGATGATGCCATGAAGATATAGCGAGAGTTCAAAAAGAAAACAGATATTGCAATTTCCAGCAAGAAAGAACCTGCATTGTATAAATTCATCATCAAGAACTGCCCAGAGCCTGAATAATTTGTCATGCTTATTGCAAGCGACTGGACAAAAGAAAGCCCACTTGTACGAGTCAAAAGACCAAAAGCCAAAGCTGTGGTGAAATAGCCAAAGAATATTGGAATCCCATCTGCTATCCCAGCCTTTACTTGATTAAGACGACTACTAGCCATAAAGACCTCGCTTTATGTCGTTTGCCACATTGATTGCTACCTCTGTTCCATCTATTGCCGCAGACACAATCCCACCAGCATAGCCAGCACCCTCTCCCGCAGGATAAAGCCCTAAGCATTGCCTCATTCCATCATCCCTTAAGATCCTGACTGGGCTGGATGTCCTTGTCTCAGTTGCAACAAGCAATGCATCGTTTGTCAAAAAAAGCCCATGTGATAGCTTCCCGAATCTTTTGAAAGCTTCCCGAAGAGAGTTTGATACAATTTGAGGAAGGACATTGTCCATCTCGACAGACTCCACTCCTGGCTTGTATGTATTTTCAATAATCGTTTGAGAGAATCTTCCTTCTACAAAATCGACCATTCGCTGTCCAGGAGCCTTGAAGCCTGGAATATAGCACATCTTTTCTATACCCTCGATGTACCTCAACATAGAAAGCGGTCCATCTTCACTCAAGTCATTTCTTTTGATCTCTACAACAAAAGCAGCATTTGCTTTTTTTCCTAGTCTCGATGAGGAGCTCATTCCATTAACAACTTGGTATCCATATTCTGTTGAAGCTGGTATTATCGCCCCTCCAGGACACATACAAAATGAGTAGACTCCCCTATTCTCGACTTGCGTCACAAATGAATATGAAGCTGGAGGAAGATAGTTTCCTCTGCCTTCCTTGCTATGGTATTGCATCCTGTCGATCAGTGCTTGTGGATGCTCAAGGCGAACTCCTACAGCAACATCCTTAGCCTCAAGCCTAAACGCACCAGCATCCAAGAAAGAATAAACATCCTTTGCGCTATGGCCGGTTGCAAGAATAACCGGTGCGAAAAACTCCTCTCCATTCTCGCACCTTACACCAATGACTCTATCGTCCTTTTTTATAAGAGAGATTACTTTAGTATTGAAATGGACCTCAGCTCCGGCTGATAGAAGCGTATTTCTAATATTCTCAATCACATTCGGAAGTTTATCGCTTCCAATATGCGGATGGGATTGGTATAGAATCTCATCATTTGCACCATGTTGTACAAAAAGCGACAAGACTTTCTTCACATCGCCTCTTTTTACAGAGCGCGTATAAAGCTTTCCGTCCGAAAAGGCGCCTGCACCACCCTCGCCAAATGCATAATTGGAATCCTCTGAAAGAATTCCTGATGTCGATAGCTTTGCACAGTCCTTTGCTCTTTCATGTACATTCTTGCCTCGCTCGATAACAATTGGTTTTAAGCCATTTTCAACCAATGTCAATGATGCAAAAAGGCCAGCGGGACCTGAGCCTACAACTATTACTTGCTTTTTATTCGACACATCAAGGAAAACGACTTTTTCAAACAAATCCCTTGGATCCTCGTCTACAAATAGTCTCAAGGAGAGATTTATCTTAATGTCCTTTCGTCTTGCATCAATGCTTTCTCTAACAATCCTATAGCCTGTAATGCTCTCTCTTGCGATATTGGCTTTTTTTGATGCAAGAGAAAGAATGTGGCTTTCAATTTGGCTGTCCATCGGGGACACAACCAGGTTTATATCTTTAATCACAGAAAGGATTTTAGCAAAGAAGCAATAGCTATTGAAGATAGCCAAGACAACTTCTAGAATGCAAATATGAATATTTTGTCAGTAGAGAATATATCAAAGACAGTAAAGGACGAGCCACTTTTCGAGAATGTCACATTAGGACTGGAAGAAGGTGAAAAAGTCGGAATCGTAGGAAAAAACGGTGCTGGGAAATCAACATTTCTGAAAGTGATTGCGTCAGAAACTCCCGCCGATGAAGGAACAATAGCCTTAAGGAGCAATACAAACATAGTCTTTCTAGAGCAATTTGCATCATATGAGGAGAATACGACACTATCAAGTTTTTTGTATCTTGCAAACAACAAAAAACTGAAAATCCTCGAGCAATACCAAAAAGCCTTGGAGGAGAACAATCAAAAAAGATATACAGAGCTGTCAGCCACAATAGACAAGGAAAACCTTTGGGATATAGAAAGATCATATTTCGCATTTCTTACCGATATGGGAGAAATTCTGGAACATGATAGGCTTTTCTCAACTCTCTCTGGTGGCCAGATGAAAAAAGCGATGATTGCTAGAGCATTGGCATTAAAACCTGATTTGCTTCTTTTAGATGAACCAACAAACCATCTGGATATAAAGACTATAGAATATCTAGAAAACTGGATAAAAGCCTCAAGAGCATCTATCATCATTGTTACGCATGATAGGCACATTCTAAACGAATGCTGCTCAACCATATGGGAACTTGATCGAAAACACTTCTATAGACATCCTGGATCTTTCTCTGCATATCTTGAAAGAAAAGAAGAAAGGATACAAATGGATGAGAAAGAGCAAGCAAGGCTAAAATCCATACTCAGGCGTGAACTTGAATGGCTCAAAAGAGGACCAAAGGCTAGAACAGGGAAAGATAAGAATCGAAAAGACAGAATAGAGAATATGCAAGGGCAAATAAGGAAAGTAAGAGATGACAAGCAAACAGAATTTCTATCGCTAGAGAGGCGCCTTGGAAAGAAAATACTCGATATAGAGGATATTTCCAAAAGCTATAATGGCAATACACTCTTCTCAGATTTCACATATTCATTCACAAAAGGGCAAAAAATCGGTCTTATAGGAGACAATGGAACAGGGAAATCGACACTCTTGGATATCATAGTCAAAAGGATAGAGCCCGACAGTGGCTATGTTGATGTCGGACAGAATACTGTATTTGGCTATTATGACCAAAACGGACGGGACTTAGATACGAAAAAAAGCGTAATAGAATATGCATTGAGCTTTGGAAGTCGCGTCCAATATTCATCGGAGGATGTAACAGTTGCAAGATTCCTTGAGTTATTCGGATTTCCTCAATCAATGCATAGGACACCAATTTCGATGCTCTCAGGAGGAGAAAGACGCAGGCTCTATTTGATAACGAGGTTGATCAAGAACCCAAATTTCTTGATCTTCGATGAGCCGACAAACGATCTTGATATAGAAACAATGGAAAACCTTGAAGAGTACATCTCATCATTTCCTGGCTGTGCGATAATCTCATCACATGACAGGACATTCCTTGATATTACTGTAGATATGCTCTTTGTAATTGAAGGTAAGAGAATCACTTTGTATCCAGGCTCGTACTCAGAGTGGAAGGAAACGAGGGATATAGAGGCAGAAAACAGCGTAAAGCAAGAGCAAAGAGAGAACAAAAAAGCACCAAGACAAAGAGAAAGCAAAGGTCTTTCATTTAAGGAAAAGAAAGAACTTGATGCTCTTGAATGCGAGATCACAGAGCTCGAGAGCCTGATATCAAAGCTGGAGGCTTCATTCTCAACAGCAGAAACTACAGAACTTGGGACACTAAAGGAAAGGACTCAAAAATACAATGAGGCAAAATCAACGCTCGACTCAAAAACCGAACGATGGATTGAACTAGAGGAAAAACAATAAAGACTATTGATTCTCATCATCCAACAATTGAGCATCAGTTTTAGATGGGATATGCTTTCTTATAAATGGTATAACACCACTAAGCATTTTTTGCATCTCTGATTCAGACTCTTGTAGTGCAGCTTGCCAAGCAGGTCCAAAACCTGGGCTGTTTATTGTAAGTCGATCAACAGCTGTTTGGTATGTCTGTAGCCTTTGCAGCTCCCGTCTTCCCGGTTTTTGCGAAAGAATAGATACAGTTGTCCTGAGATTCTCGTTTTGCTTCTTTAGCTCCTCATTCTCTTTCTTGAGCTTCAAAATGCCTTCGCTTTCAATTTCCATTCTATCTGATAGCATATTCTTGTATTTTGCGACTTCTGCCATAGAAGCTTTCTTGATTGCGCTTCTCTTTATAGCCATGAAAATATAAACAACGATTGCTGTTACGAAAGAACATGCAACTATAAGCAATATCCATTTCCAAGTTTCCATACTCACCTCACAAATAAATTACAACAAATGAAACTAATGAACAATCTCTACTTTATTTTTGTCTTCCTTTTTACTATTATATCAAAAGGACCCCCCAGGTGGTGGAATGGTAGACACAAGGGACTTAAAATCCCTTGTCCGTTAGGACGTACGAGTTCGAGTCTCGTTCTGGGGATTTTCATATACTCTTCAAGAAAAGCAAGAACTCTTTGCCATTCTGATGAGGATTCGAAACCAAATGTCTGAGAATGCTTTCTATCCAGTTGCTGTCCATTTCATACACATGTTTTTTCTCAATATGAACAATGCTTTTGTTCAAATCGCCAAAAACAGGAACGAACTCATTTACATCGACATATTTCATCAGAACAAATGATGAATCGATGCTCTTTATGAAATAGATATCAAATAGATGCCTTATAATCAAAATTGAATGTATATACTTTTTCACATCATCTGAATTCTTGAAAAGCTTCAATTGTTCAAAAGCTTGCACTATATCAATGCCCTTCGGAAGCTTGATATCATATATAATCTCAGTCGAAATCAAGATGAATTGCTCAAAGTCTATCAGCGAACGATGCTTTACATCCATTCCTATCTTTGCTTTTGGTCTTATATAGCTTTCAACGTTGGAGCAAATGGCCTCATCAAGCCCGCCATAGAAAACATCATCATCACCCTCTACATGTGATACTATCATCTTCCACCAAAGCGCAAAATCAACATCCACCAGTGGCGCCCATCCATCGCCATAGAGCATTCTGTTCCAAAGTCTCTGGGCGATTTTCTGCTCCAAAAAACCATCAAAAGAAGAAATACCTTCCCAAGCTACATCCAAGACATCTCTTTCCTTCTTGTCCAAAAGGAAATTCTTCAAATATGACTTGACGACATCAGACATCTCACACTGCCTCGCTCTTGAGTTCATCAATTCAAAGTAATGATTAAGGTCGATTGTTTTGTCCAATTCAACACGAATAAGAAAGACATTCTTCTTCAAATAATTAAAGAATCCATCCTTGTTATCGATTTGCTCCAAATAACATTGCATTCTCCTGTATGATATGCAAAAAACATGATCTCCTTTTCCATTAAGATGAGAAAGCGCCTTTTCAGATTTTTTCCGTGCTTCAAAATGCAAGTTAATATTTCTGTCATCATTAAGTGCAAGAAGAATGCAAAGCGCTGTTAGACGTTGCTGACCATCAACCACTTCATAGCTTCCATCCTCTTTTGCAAATACCACAAGCGAACCTATGTAATATTCTTCTCTTCCATTTTTTCTTGCATTTTCTATATCAAATATAAAGCGATATAGCTCAAAATCTGTCCAAGAGAAGTCCCTTTGGTATATTGGAATCACATATTTGTCTAAAGCTGTAAGCCTTTCGATATTCATAATATTGTTCATTTTCTTTCTCCTGTCAGCCATCTGTTATAGTCAACTTCGAAATCAATAGGCATTCCAGCACCCTTTTTGCAAACAAGATTGCGAATACTGCTCAGTTCTTTTTCTAAGTCATATGAATAGATTTCATATGGATCCAGTGCATATTGTACCTTCTTGAAGAGAGAGGTTTCAGAAATGACATATTTATTCACTCTCTCTAAAGAAACAGAAGAGTTCTCAAGAAGCAATACAAAAGAGAATTTAAAAAGAATTGGCAACGCCTTTTCAAGCGGCTCTTGTCCAAAACGTTCAAACATGAGAAGCGAAAATGCCATAAAAAGCTGGAAACATAGTTTTTCAGAAATGTCATCAAGATTCAAATTGTCCATCAGCGATGGGAAAACCTTCTTGATAATGCCCTCTAGATCCCTTTTTTTCTCTACATAATAGAAACATCGAAAAAAGAAGTTGCTTCCATTAACGATAAAAGTATCCAATGAAAAAGCATTCGTATCAAGCTTCTTTGCAAAAGGATATTCCAAGTCTTCTTCTATACCTTTGAAAGAGTTTATCGAGTCAATTCCAAAATGAGCAGCATCATTTCCCTTGGACCATCGCATAATCATATACCAGATATCAAAAAGCGATAATAGATCGCTCTTTGGTATCGATTCCCATCTTGATACTACACTAAGCTTATCCATCTCGCATTCATCTCGCATTGAGCAAAGATGGTATGATTTCAAGATATCTGTCGGCTCTAGCGCTTTCCCTCTTTGATCGCCTTTCTCGAAGAATGAAAAACAGTCCAAAATGTCTTCGCATTCAATCAAGAGCACATAGCACTTATCCATAAAAAAAGAGAAGAATAATTCCTTGTCTACGAAAGACAATGCTTTTCTTATTCTTTCGTAATTTTTTCTCAAGTGCTCAATCTCATCGACATTCCAAACCCTGACAAGATCCGGATAAGGCTTCTCTAGTGCCTTTAAAACAAGTGCTATCGAAACAAGTCGAGAAAGACCATCGACAAGATTCCCAGATGAGTATACAAAAGAACCAAGCATATAGCTTCCTTTGTCAAGCGCTTGGAAAACATCCTTTACAAGAGTAACACTTTCATTATCATTCCAAGTGTATTGACTCTTATACAACGGCAACATTTTATCTTTTTGAAAAACAACAAATTCTCTTATTGAAACAGTTTTTTGCAATATCTTTCCCATGAAGAGAAAAAATAACAGAAAGCTGTGATTTTATAAAGAGCAAGGATGATAAACATCATTGAATGGAAAAGCCAAATTGATGTATTTTACACTCATGAAGCTTTTAATCATAAATCCAGGTTCTACATCCACTAAGATAAGTGTATTCGAAGACGATTCTGCCATTTTCACAGAAAGCGTATTTCATGATGCTCCTCTATTGCTTTCATTCAATACCACAAACGACCAATTGCCTTTTAGACGAAGTGTCATAATCGATATTCTCAAAAAGCATGACCTTGGACTTGAGGACATTGACGTTTTTGTTGGTCGAGGAGGATGTGCCTATTCTCAGAAAGAAGGGGTGATGATTATAGACAAAAAACTCTATGAAGATACCAAAAATGATGTAGGTGGAAGCGATCATCCAGCTAAACTGGGAGTTATGCTCGCTTATGATTTTGGCACAAAGTACAATAAACCAATGTACACTGTGGATCCAACAAATGTAGATGAGTTATGTCCATATGCACGAATAACTGGGATAAAAGGTATATACAAAAGAGCTCAATCACATGTCTTAAACCAAAAAGGAATTGCTAGGCTTCACGCAAAGAAGATAGGGAAAAAATATGAAGAGTGCTTATTCATTATTTGCCATATAGATGGTGGAATAACAGTAAATGCACATAAATATGGCAAGATGATTGATGGCACTGAAGGTGCTGGAGGTGATGGTGCATTTACACCAACAAGGCTTGGAAGCATTCCAATCATGGAAGTTGCAAAATACCTTGAAACACATTCTACAGATGAAATGGAAGCAATGTGCTCAAGATCTGGAGGCTTTGTAAGCCACTTTGGCACATCAAACTCTGATACTATCCACAAGATGAAGGAAGATGGCGACGAGCATGCAATTCTTGTATGGGATACTATGATTTACCAGATTTCGAAATCAATAGGTGCTATGGCTACTGTCTTGGAAGGAAATGTCGATGCAATCTTGCTAACAGGTGGCCTTGTACGTTTTGATGACATCATAGAAGGAATAAAGAAAAAGTGCGAATGGATTGCTCCAATTTACACATACAAAGGCGAAGTTGAACAGGAGGCATTGGCTGAATCGGTTCTTAAAGTACTAAGAGGTGAAGAAAAAGCAAACCGCTATACAGGTAAGCCTGTATTCAATGGCTTCGATTGGGACAGATAATCAAACAATCTCTTCCTTGTACTCCACGACACTTGCCTCCTCAAGAGAGAACATCAGCCCAAGAAGGTGTATCC
>DKCO01000017.1 GCA_002452215.1 Spirochaetales bacterium UBA6872 | reverse complement strand
TTATGCGACTGAATAGTTACTCTTGTTGCTTAAAAAACATCGAAAAACGGCTAAAAAAATGGATAAAAATGACAAAAAAATCTTCGAGTATTTTCAAAAATTCCCAACAATTTTCACATTTTCAGAATTTACCAGCCCCTTTTTCGATGCTCAAATTTATCCAAAGAGAGGCAACTATGAGGAAGAAGTACTACTTGATTAAAGAAAGATCCAACAGGAGTAAAAGGCCAATCTACTATTTCAAGGTAGAGGATCCTGGCTATCCAGGCAAATATATAAAACGCTCCACGCATGAGACATCAAAGAAAGATGCAATCAAGTATACAGAGGATTTCTTAAATAAGCCGGATGCCTATGAATCGCTATTTTCAAAACATAAACCAACCGAAGCCATAAGAATCGAAAACGGCTCCATGCTGTTTAAGGATTATGCAGCAAACTGGTGGGACTGGGACAAGTGCGAGTATGTAATGGCAAGAAGGAGAAGAAGCACAGCAAATCATCCAAGGATAAAAAGAAGCTACACAGAGCCAGCATTGATACGAAAAAAGAAATACATAATCCCATATTTCGGCGACATGGAGCTTACTTCGATAAAAGAGACACATGTGGAGTCTTTTTTTAGCTGGCTTATATCAAAAAAGCTCTCAATGAAGACAATCAACGATATCAGAAGCAATTTGAATATCATGATGAACTGGGCTGTAAAGAACGATTTGATAAAAAAGAATCCAGTCGCACTGACTTTGAAGTTCCCAGTGGAAAGAACAAAAAGGAAGCTATTGACTTCATATGAGGCAAGGATGCTCTTCGCCACGACAAGCATAAATGAGATTTGGGACGCAAATTCTATTTGCTACACAGCCTCCTTCCTTTCGTTCCTGACAGGAATGAGACAGGGGGAGATACTGGCGCTAAAGCCATGCGATCTTTTCCATTGCCACTTTGATGACGAGAGAAAGGATAGGTATTTGATACATGTGAAAAGCAATTATTCTGATCGCTATGGCCTTTCAACCACAAAAAACTCAGAGTCAAGGGATGTGCCAATACCAAGAGACATGTACAAGATGCTACTAAAGCTCGCAAGCTGTCATGAGACTCCGAAAGGATATATATTCTCCGAATCTGGAAAGACTCCAATCAACAGCAGGATCATCAGACACTACTTTTGCAAGGCTCTAAGGAAAATCGGAATAGCAGATGAAATGCGCAAGGCAAGGAACCTCACCTTCCATTCGCTTCGCTCCTCGTTTGTGACAAACAACAGGATGCATGGCATTCCTGATACAAAGATAGCTGCTATCTCAGGGCATAAGACTTTGAATGTCCTCAACACATACACAAACTATGGCGATGACGACTTCAGAGATATTGATTTCTTGCAAGAACAAATAGAAGAAGCAATCACAAAAACATGACCCTTGGTTTTTCACATGTTTTCCACATTTCAAGCAAAAAACAACCCAGTTTTTAGCGTACCTTTTGGTTAATTTTCCTCGCATAATGCGCGCGCTAGATAAATATAACTCAAGATAAATTACAGATAGTAGTAATAGAGAGCAAAATGTGAAAAACTCGAAAATCAACTACAAAGAAACTGAATTACCGAAACTTTGATTATTTTTTTCCAAAATATTGTTAAAAAAATAATCCTTTTTTATCCTACTAATAGAATAGATTATTCGCATGATTCTTATGGATCAAACCACACTGATAGCAGATTGATTATTCATCTCTACCCTTTCGGCAAATAAAAGCCTTGCCATTTTTACAATTAATCAACTGTGTTACAATGGCAATATGGGCAGGAATCCATGGAATATTATTTGATGCACAAAGACGACAAGGTTGCAATATTGGATATCGACACAGAGCAAGGAGCGCTTCTGGGAATCTCCACCATCAGCAAGGAGCTACTTCCGATCGCAGCACAGAACAAGCCATTGAACGATCTTTCGCCAGTAAAGTCGTGGTGGCAGAACCGCGCGGTGTCCAAGAACCAGTCAAACATCAAGGAGCTCTTGCTTCGCTATGGGATTGCATCAACCCAGAAACTGCTGCTTGACAATCTCGCACTCAGCTTCTCGGATACCTACTGGGTTTGCCCCAAGGGTGTTCCATTGTGCTGGCAAGATGTTTCGCTGTTCCGTTCGTTCTATGATGGCGACATAGCCTCACAGCTTGAGACGAGGAACGGCGGATTGCAAAAGGATGCCGATATCGAGAAACTCACGGGAACATTCTCCCCAGTCGCATCCACAGGTGGAGAGCTTGAGAAGAGGTGGAAGAAGATTGGTGGGAGGATATATCTCCTGAAGGGAAATATGCCTGGAAACTCCTTTCAACAATCTCTCAATGAGGTTTTTGCCTCTCATATCCACAAAAAGCAAGGATTCAAGAATCATGTAGATTATACTCTCGTCAAGCTCGGAAAGAACACAACATGGTGCAAGTGCGAGTGCTTCACAAGCGAGGATGTGGAACTGGTTCCAGCATGGGAACTGCTGATGAAACACAAAAGGCCCAATAATGTAAGCGAGTATGACCATTACATCTCATGCATGGCGCAAGAAGGCATCAATGAAAAGGATGCAAGAGTGTTCCTCGATTATCAAACCATCGTTGATTTTCTCATGACGAATGTCGATAGACACCTCAACAACTTCGGTGTGCTCAGGGACAGCAATACCCTCAGGATATTGAGGCCAGCCCCCATATATGATACGGGGAACAGCATGCTCTATTGCAACTACCTAGACAGTACGCCGATGGATTTTCTATCCCTTGAGGTAAGGTCACTATGCAAAACCGAATCCGATATGATATCCAAGGTCTTGGACTTTGGCACCATCAAACTCGATCTTCTACCATCTTCCGAGGAGATAAAAAGGTTCTACAGCATCGATGAGTCCATCCGGTTCAATGTGGAGCGAATCGCCGGAGTCTTCGAATACAAGTCAAACCTCGTGAGGCTTCTTGCAACAGGTATTCCGTACAAGACCATCCAGAACGGCATCAAGGGCCTTGTTGGCAGGGATGAGAAGCTGAACACAGTGTTCGCTATCAATTCCATTGCTTCCGAGAATGGCCTCGAAAGTCTCATGAAAAAGCTTGATGATATAGCTAAAACGACTAAAACACAAAACAGGACACGCTCCAAGAAGAACGACAGGCATTTGGGTCACTAGACCCATTCTCTTACGATTACATTCCAAACTTGAAGAGAATCAGATCTGCTTGCTCGTAAGTCAAATAACCATCTAGATACAGTGATTTGGTTTGTCCCTCGATGACATCTGTCATGAAAATATAATCAAATGACTCTCCGCCTCTTCCATATCCTTTTGCAGATCCTTTGGAACCTTGAAGTTGATTACAATATCCTGAGGCATAGTCATCTTGCATGTCCTCTTGTTTCGGAATAATCGTTATAAAAAATGGAAAGCCTCTTTTCTCTGGAGACTCTGATGATTTCATGCATCAAAAAATCTATTATTCTTTCTTTTCTTGCTTTAAGAACAAACAAATAAAACTTCTTGTCCTTTTCTTGCAATGGCGATTTATTTAGGTTCAATCACAATTTTTGTGGGATAAGGGAAAAGCAGTTGAAATAAAAAGGGTCGTTGCCTAAAGTTTTAGTAGCAAAAAAAAACGGAGTAACGACCCAATTGAACAATATCACATTGCCATCAGAATTGAAAGGCTTTATCAACACAAACACGGAAGAGCCGGATAAACAGCCTTCCTTTAGAGGCTTGAGACGGTGCTCAACAAAGAAACTCCAACAGATGGTGAGAAGTTTGTTGCAAAAGCAATCGAATCGGACTGTGCTTTTTGTATCTTTATATACTATCATAAAATATTTCTCTACATTGACAACTCATAAACTATGATTTATTATTCATAAATAGAGATTAACTACAATTTTATTAACTCACCTCAATTTATCCCCTACTAAAAAAGGTAACCAACAATATGATTGGAAGAACAAAGGAAAGGAATGAACTTAACAAGCTATATGAAAAAAACAGTGCAGAGCTTGTTGCTATCTATGGAAGAAGAAGAGTTGGTAAGACTTACCTTGTTGATGAAACCTTTGCAGGACGATTTTCTTTTCGTCATGCAGGACTTGCCCCAACCAAAGAAAAGCCTAAAAGCCTCTTGAAAATACAGATAAACTATTTCTATAACTCATTGATAATGCAAGGCATGAAACCATGCAAGAAACCAGAAAACTGGCTTGATGCATTTCTATTGCTTGAAATGCATTTGCAAAAGATTGACGACGGAAGTAGACAACTAATATTCTTTGATGAACTTCCTTGGATGGATACTCCCCGTTCAGGGTTCATGCAGGCATTCGAAGGCTTCTGGAACAACTGGGGATGCCACAGAAAGAACTTGATGGTCATTGTATGTGGCAGTGCTAATTCCTGGATACTAAATAACCTTATAAATGCACATGGTGGGCTATACAACCGCATAACGCGTGAAATAAAACTAACACCATTTACGCTACATGAATGCGAAGAATACTACAAAGCGAACAATATAAGATTATCACGCTATGATATCGTTCAGAGCTATATGATTCTTGGTGGCATACCATTCTATATGGGATGCATTGATGGCGAATTAAGCCTTGCACAAAACATCGATAGACTATTCTTCTCAAAGAATGCTCAATTAGGAGTAGAATATGACAGGCTATTCTCATCTGTTTTCGAGAGTCCCGAAAGAATCAAAACTATTGTCAACTTGCTAGGAACCCGCAATGCTGGATTTACTAGGAAGGAAATAATTGAAAAACTAGGAATATCAGATGGAGCGACAATCACAAGTGCACTGAATGCACTTATATCAAGTGATTTTATAATCAAATATGTTCCATTTGGATTCAGCAAAAGAGAGTCTCACTACAAACTCGTAGATCCATTCTGTTTATTTTACATCCATTTCTTTGATGAGCAAAAAGGAACAAATGAGAAATTCTGGCAGCAGAATGTAAGCTCTCAGTCTTTATCTACATGGAGAGGATATGCTTTTGAAAATGTTTGCTTCAATCACATAGAAGAGATAAAGAGAGCATTAGGTATTTCAGGAGTTATAACTGAATCATCTCAATGGTCGAAAAGAGGAGACGACGAGAAAGGTACACAAATAGATTTGCTTATCATCAGAAAAGATAATGTAATAAACATGTGCGAACTTAAGTTCTATAGCGGAGACTTTGAAGTTACAAAGGATTATTACAGAACACTTCTCAGCAGAGAGACTATGCTCCAAAATGAAACCTCTCCAAGAGTCGCAATCAGGGATACTCTAATCACGACCTTTGGCCTTAAGAAAAATGAGTACAGTGGCATATTCACAAATGTGATACTACTAGATGACCTATTCGCATAAAGATATTTATCGTAAGCGTAAAATAAAACGCCAAGAAAAATGATCTTGCCATGAAGTAGATTATATCCGAGCTAGGAGGATAGTAATGGACATAATCAATCTATATAAGGCTATGCGTGACGAATTTGAGGAAAAAGGCCGAGAGCCTTTCGTACACAGTGAGGAACGAGATACGGCTTGATCGCATCGAAAAGAGCATCTTTATCTTCTGCAGCAAGAACAGGAGAAAGATCGCAATCATAGCCAATGACAGCAATGGCTATATAGAGATAACAAAGAAGCTCGAGTGCCTAGGCGAGAGATACTGCTAGCCACGCATTCTCCTTTCTTCTTCCATGTAAACATTTGCATTTGTCATTTTTCGTTTTTCCTTTGTTGTCCAAAGCTTAGACCACGGACTAAAAGAAATTTATAGAGGTTGCATGCCATCTCTCTAAACTTCTATTTTTGTCATGTCTTGCCCACAACTATGCATTAGGCCTCCAATATTTTAATAATAATGTGATTATTATACCTTAAAATACATATAATTTTGTGATTTATGCTTGTATTTTTTTTGTTAGAGCATATACTGAAAACGTGATCAATAAGCACTGAATTTATCTTAAAAAGTGATTTATATATGGAACGTTTGATTTTAAAGAAACTGCTGAACTGGAAGAATTCTCCCTATCGCAAGCCTTTGATCTTGAAAGGCGTGCGCCAAGTAGGTAAGACCTGGATTCTGAAAGAATTTGGCAAATGCTACTATGAAAACACTGCTTATTTTAATTTTGATGAAAACGAAGAATACAAGCAATTCTTTGAAACCACAAAAGATGTAGCCCGGATTTTGCAAAACCTCATGTTGGCAAGTGGCCAGAAGATTATGCCAGAAAAAACCCTAATTATTTTTGACGAGGTTCAAGACTGTCCAAACGTCATCAACTCCATGAAGTATTTTTGTGAGAATGCACCACAGTATCACATTGCATGCGCCGGTTCCCTCTTGGGAATTGCCTTAGCAAAACCCTCCTCTTTCCCTGTTGGTAAAGTTAACTTTATGCAGGTCAACCCCATGACATTTACTGAATTTCTATTAGCCAATGGAGATGAAAACTTGGTACAATACCAGGGGGCAATAAATACTATTGAGCCGATTCCCGATGCCTTTTTTAATCCTTTGTATGAAAAGTTGAAGATGTATTATGTGACTGGTGGCATGCCAGAACCCGTCAAGATGTGGACGGAGGCACGGGATGTGGATGCCATGCAGGAGGCTCTGTCCGAGATTATAGGTGCTTATGAGCGTGACTTTGCCAAGCACCCAAACATCAGTAAGTTCCCCAAGATTTCAATGATCTGGAAGTCCATACCGTCCCAATTGGCTAAGGAAAACAAGAAATTCATCTACAAGGCAGTCAAAGAAGGAGCAAGAGCTCGTGAATACGAGGATGCCTTACAGTGGCTGGTGGATGCCCAACTGGTGTATAAAATCTACCGCAGTACTGCTCCTAGCCTGCCTTTAGCAGCTTATGATGACATTTCTGCTTTTAAGATTTATCTGGTAGATGTGGGATTGCTCCGCAGACTGGCGCAACTCGCACCAACTGCCTTTGGCGAAGGCAATCGGTTATTTACCGAATTCAGAGGTGCATTAACCGAAAACTTTGTGCTTCAGACTTTGATTACACAGTTTGAAGTGACTCCTCGATACTGGACGCAAACAAATCCTCCTTATGAGGTAGATTTCCTGATTCAGCGTGAAAATGATATCTTCCCAGTGGAGGTCAAGTCCGAAGCCAATACCACCAGCAGGAGCCTCAAGAAATTCAAAGAGTTATTTCCGAATCGAGTTAAACTCCGTGTCAGGTTTTCACTGGATAATCTGAAACTAGATGATGATGTGCTGAATATCCCGCTGTTTATGGCCGATCAGACTGATCGACTGATTGGCTTAGCAATGGAGAAACAGCTAAGATAACACATCTATTAACCAAGCAAAGCAAGGATGATACCTTGAAAATATAATATGGCGTGCTTGCTCTTTGAGCCTTTGACAACTTGTGTTATACTTTTCCTGAGTAATTTCAGGCATAGATCCCTCCCGTCGTTGAAAACTTTTTTCTTAAGATTCAATTTAGGGAATTTATGCCTTTTTCAGTTGTATGCCATTTCCTATACAGCTTCAATCACACAATCAATAGATATAACAGAAAATGCTATAATGAAAAGCACAAGCTCTTTTGTATCAACGTTCGCAAAAGAGAATATTGCACTAAGAAGTCTTCCAATTGATTTTACATTGTTTTTACAATTTAATAGATTCTGATAAATTCCATTGAGTTGAATAAATTTTGTAAACTGTTTAGGAGTGGTTATGAAAATAGGAATCCTTACTGCTGGTGGCGATTGCCCCGGTCTTAATGCTGTTATAAGAGGTTTTGCAAAATACGTATATAACCAAATACCATCTGCAGAGATATTTGGAATTGCAGATGGATACAGAGGTTTCATCGCAGGTGATTTCAAGACCCTCAAAGAATCTGATTTCTCCGGTATCTTGAATGTAGGCGGCACTATCCTCGGCACATCAAGACAGCCATTTAAGAAGATGAAAGAAGAAGATCAGAATGGCGAAAGCAAACTCGATCAAATGGTAAAAAACTACAAGAAAAAGGGCCTGGATCTCGTAGTAACAATAGGTGGAGCAGGAACTCATAAAACAGCAGCTCTACTCTCCTCTGCCGGATGCAATGTCATAGGACTTCCAAAAACAATCGACAACGATCTATGGGGAACCGATATTACTTTCGGATTTCATTCAGCTGTCGATATAGACACGGAAGTGATTGATAGAATCCACACGACAGCAGCAAGCCATGGAAGGACTATGCTAATTGAAATCATGGGAAACAAAGTGGGATGGCTTACACTCTACTCCGGAATTGCAGGTGGTGCCGATATCCTTTTGCTACCAGAAATACCATATGATCCAGACGAAATATGCCAAACAGTCACAAAGCGATACGAGAAGGAGAAAAGAGCTTTCACCATAATATGCATAGCAGAAGGCGCGTTGAGCAAAGAAGAAGCTGAGATGAAAAAATCAGAACGCCTAGAGGCTCGCGGTGGCGCATTAACAGCAACATCTTCGCTTGCCAATTACATTAGCGAGAAGACTGGAGTCGAAACGAGATGCGTGGTTCCTGGACACATACAGAGAGGAGGTAGCCCTTCCCCATATGACAGGCTAATCTCAACAGAGCTCGGATCATTTGCAGGCAAACTTGTACAAGAAGGCAATTTTGGGACAACTGTCGCTGTAGTAAACAACCAGATAACATATAATTGGCTTTCCGACATAGCAGGAAAAACCAAATACGTTCCGCAAGACCATCAAATGATCAATGTAGCTCGTTCAATTGGAATATCATTTGGCGATGGAAAAAAATTCAAAGGAATAAAATAGTAGTATTATTTGTAATATAGGATTGAAAAAATGTCTGACAAGTCGCTTTATTTGAAGAAATGCATAAACGGTGCTTGGGTTAATCGTGAATATTCTTGGCTCCAGTTCGACAAAAGAGTTCTGGAACAGGCTATGGATGGGACAAATCCATTACTCGAAAGATGCAAATTCCTTTCTATATTCATCTCTAACTTGGATGAGTTTTGCCAAGTAAGACTAGGCTCGCTCATTAATGAGAACAAAACAACCCCTCTTGAAAAAGAGAACAAAACGGGGATGACAGCAAAAGAGCAAATCCTTGCAATACTCGAAATCCTGCCGTCATTCTACAAGATGAGCAACGAGACTTATCACAAATTGAAGAAAAGCCTTTACTCTAATGGCCTTTCAATACTGAAAAGCTCAGAGTTAACAGCCAAGCAAAAAGAAGTGTGCAAGAAATACTTTGTATCACAAATACTTCCTCGAACAAGCCCAATCGTAATGGATTCCAAACACCCGTTGTTCAGGCTCGACAATTTGCAAATCTATCTTTTGGTAGAGCTGGAGAGAAAGGGAAGCTCGATGATGGGAATCGCAAAGATTAATGGCTCGGCGCCCCGCCTTTTCCATATCCCAGGAGGAAAGAAGATACATCTGATCACAAATGAGGAGCTAATGCTTGCATTTGCAGATACTATCTTCCAAGGATTCAGCGTAAAGAACAAAACACTTGTAAGAGTAACTAGAAATGCTGATTTCTCTGCACCGTCGGCAGATGCTGATGATGAATACAACTTTGACTTCTCTCGCCTTATACAAACAAAAGTCGAAGAAAGAACAAGTATGGATGTACTGAGGCTAGAAGCGCTAGAAGGAATAAGCGAAACATCGAGAGCCTTCATGATGAAACACACAGGGCTGAAGAAGAACTATGTATTTACAGTTGAAAGCTACTTCGATTATAAGTTCATGTTCTCTGTTGGCGATTACCTGGACTATGAGACAAGCTCAAAGCTCAAGTTCAAACCATTTAAACCAGCTTTTCCCAAGAACTTATCCAAATCCTCTGATCTGATTGAGGAAGTTGGCAAAAATGATATATTCCTATCATATCCATATCAAAGCATGGATGTACTAATAAGGCTCTTGCAGCAATGTGCAACAGATCCAAGAGTTGTCTCGATAAAGATAACAATCTATCGCTTGGCAAACCACTCCAAGATAATTGAGGCATTGCTACGTGCTGCCGAAAATGGCAAGGAAGTAGTTGCTGTCATGGAACTTTGTGCTAGATTCGACGAAGAGAACAACCTATATAATGCGCAATTGTTGCATGAGGCCGGATGCACAGTCTTCTATGGCATTGAGGATTACAAAGTACATTCCAAGATAATCTCTATAACACTGGACGATGGTTGCAAGTTATCATACATAACACATCTCGGGACTGGAAACTACAACGAATCAACAGCCAAGATGTACACAGACCTCAACATAATAACAGCCAATGACGAGATTGGTAAGGATGGTGTCGATTTCTTCAGAAACCTTGCAACATTGAATCTCGAAACAAGCTATAAAAGGCTACTTGTCGCTCCTTATTCTTTAAAGACAGGCTTGATAGCAGAAATGGATAAGGAAATCGAAAAAGGAGAAAAAGGTGTAATCAGAGCCAAATTCAATAGCTTGACAGATAAAGAATACATAGACAAGTTTATAGAAGCGAGCCAGAAAGGCGTCAAAGTCAGACTTGTAGTGAGAGGCATATGCTGCTTAATTCCTGGAGTCAAAGGCTTCACTGATAATATAAGAGTCACAAGCATTGTCGGGCGCTTTCTAGAACATTCAAGAATCTACTCTTTCGGAGCGAAAGGAGAAGAGAGAGTATATATTGCATCTGCTGACCTAATGACTCGAAACCTTGATAAGCGTGTTGAGATAGCAACTCCAATCTTAGACGATAATGTAAAGAAGCAAGTATTGCATCTTCTTGAGCTAGTAGAAGAAGACAATGTCAA
Organism: Spirochaetales bacterium UBA6872; assembly: GCA_002452215.1. Taxonomy (GTDB): domain Bacteria; phylum Spirochaetota; class Spirochaetia; order Sphaerochaetales; family Sphaerochaetaceae; genus Ornithospirochaeta. The sequence continues at coordinate 3,503 of DKCO01000017.1, read as the reverse complement.
GGCAAGAGAGCTCAATAGCGATGGAACATACTCGAAAATCGAGAATTCCCAAAGACAGATAAACAGCCAAGAAGAGTGTCTAAGCGAAGCTCTATCCGAGTAGATCAATTAAGATAGTCTCTCGCTTGCTTCTTTGGAAAGCTTTTCGATTTTAGCAAGAATAAACTCCTTATACTTTGCGTCATAGCAAAGAATAAGGGGCTTTAATTTAACCAGCTCGGACAGCATTGGCCTCAATTTCTCTATTTTGTCTATTTCAACTTGCGTCGGATCATATTCTACAAGAATGCTACCAGTTTGTGGATTATGCTTAAAATCGAAAGAAAAGCCAATGCTTTCAATTGCTTTTATTGCCGCATTTGCAATATCAACATCCTTCAAAATCGGACATCTTAGCCTGATATGACCAGGGAAAAAACTCGTAATTACAGACATAGCTACCCTAGCAATGGCCGCGACGCCTGGAATGAGAAAAATACAGTAGATGCATTATGAAGCAATGCTGAAGACGAAGGAGGAAGAAGACCAACTAGCCCCAAAATAATCAAAGCCGAGTTAAATAGCACGATCTCTTTGTTCTCCATGTCAATTCTATCAACAAGACGTCTTCCGAGCTTTCTCGTCTTGGCCAAGCTTTCTATTCCATCGCTGGAAGAAAGAACTATGTCAGCTGTGTCCTCTGCAATTGCTGCACTGTCACCCATAGCAATTCCGACATTGGCTGCAGACAAAGCTGGTGCATCGTTAATTCCATCTCCAATCATCACGACACGATGTCCATCAGCTCTAAGCTTCATAACAAGTTTGACCTTGTCTTCAGGCAAAGCCTTAGCTATATAGTTGTCTATTCCAGCTTCTTTGGCTATTGCTCGCGCGGCGCCCTCATCATCTCCAGTAATCATATTAAGACTCGTCATGCCAGAGCGCTTGAGTTCATTCAAAGCTCTTTTTGCTTCCCTTCTTATTGGATCATTTATAGCAAATACACCGATGAGCTTTCCATCCATCGCAAGATAAAGAAGCGATTCGCCTTTCTTCAAAGCCTTCTTTTGCTCTGATGCAAGATTTGTTGGGATTGGAACCTTTTCATCTGCGAATATAAAGTGGCTACTTCCAATTAAAACCCTTGCTCCATTTATAGAGCTGGCAATTCCATGAGCAACTATGTATTCTACTTTTGCATGGTCCTCTGGATGACTCAGACCCTTATCATTAGCAGCCTTCACCAAAGCTCTTGCAATTGGATGCGCATAATGCTCCTCTAGGCAAGCTGCAATACGCAAAAGCTCATCCTCGCTCTTGTCTCCAAAACATATTACATGAGCAAGAGAAGGCTCAGCATTTGTCAAAGTCCCTGTCTTGTCCATTACAAGGCAATCAGCTTTTGCGACTTCCTCCAGATATCTTCCGCCCTTTATTGCAATACCATGTTCTGCAGCTTCCTTCATTGCACTCAGGACAGCAACAGGCGCAATCAATTTCATTGCACATGAGTAATCAACCATCAATGTGGAGATTACTTTTGTCATATTTCTTGTGATCAAAGCTGTGAGGCCTGTTAAGAGGAAATTGTACTTTACAAGCTTGTCTGCAAGAATCTCGCTCTTGATCTCTGAAGAGACCTTAAGCTCCTGATTGCCCTCAATCTGCTTAAGGATGCTATTTACCTTGCTATCCTTCGCAACAGATCGAGCTTGGACATAAATCTCCCCCTCTTCTACGACAGTCCCCGCAAATACTGTGCTCTTAGCTCTTTTCTCCACAGCAAGCGGCTCGCCAGTTATTGTTGCTTGATTAACAAGGGCCTCACCTTTGAGAACCTCGCCATCGCAAGGGATCATCGCACCATCTCTGACAATAACGATATCACCCTTCTTCAACATTGCAAGAGGGATAGTCTTCTCTTCGTTATCGCTTATGTAAAGTTGCACGGGATCCTTGTCGTTGAACATTGCATTAGCAAGATCTTGATAGCTTCTCTTCTTCGTATAGTCTTCTATTGTTTCTCCGATATTCAAAAGAAAAGCAATATTGTCTGCTGTTGCTGTATCTCCGCTATACAAAGAAATCCCGATAGCAGCCGCATCCAAAACTCGCGTATCAGATATTTTTCCATTCAATATGCATTTTGCCCCGCTCACAAGCCTTGGAGCTAGATTCATAGCTCTCATTACAGCTCTCACAGGCACAGGTAGAAGTTTTCTTAAATAGAAACCAGCAACCATCGAAGCTAGTTGATTCAGCAAACTAATCTGCTTAGGAGGATCGACTGTAGCTTCAAGCATCTCTTCATTATTCAAGTATCTTTCATCAAGCACAGAAAAGAAAGACAAAATCGACTTCTCTGTCTGTTTTTCAACATCATAGAAAACCAGAAAAGACCCAGTCTCTGTATTGAATGTAACTTTCAGAATCCCTTCTTGGATCTCGATAAGACTTTGAGCTAAAGCTGCTTGACGAGGTGTGATGGCATGAATATCATACCCCAGACGAATACGTCCAGGGATTGAATGGCGAACATTAAATAGCATTTTGGAGCCTATTTCTCTTCCTTGTTCTCAGTTGCCTTTGCTGTGTTGTAGTTTGCTTCAGCAACGATATCCTCTGCATCCTCCTTGACAGATGCAGCAAAAGCAGAAGCTTCATTCTTAAGTTGCATTCCAGCGCTAACAATTCGAGCAGCACCCTTTCTGAAAGCTGGAGTTCTAACGATTGTTATTGCAGCAGCACCTACAAGTGCTCCGATAAGGAAAGTAGAAAAACCTTTACCAGTTGTCATTTTCATTTCTCCTCTAATTCATTTTGCATGTTACCATCACCGAATTGGATATATCAACAAAACAATGATGTTTTTTTGAATTTAATCCTTCCAAACACCAAAACCGCCTATAAAATAATCAAAAACAACCATTATGGCAACAGAAGAACAGTGAAAGATGATGTGCACTATCGTGCAATAGGTTGCATACGATAAAACACGCATCTACGACAGCCTTCTTAAACAAGGAAAATCAGCATAAATCGAAGCCTTGCATCAAGAATCACAGCAACATAGAATCAATCATTTTTTCTTGAAGCAACTAACAAATAAATAATAACTGGAAAGAATGTGAGGCATATGATTCTATGAGAAAATATCATCAACAATATTCAATGCTTTGTTTTTCAAGAATCGATTTTCATCATGGACATCAATTACAGATAACTCATTGCAACGGCACAGTAGCAATGGTTGGTAATTTTTAATCAATCCTAGCCTCCAACATTTTTCGATTCGTAGGTCTTGTAAAAAAATCCTTACAATGTAAGGATCTAAGCTAGGACGGAGAGAGAGGGATTCGAACCCTCGATACCGTTACCAGTATACGTCCTTAGCAGGGACGCGCCTTCGGCCTCTCGGCCATCTCTCCAACACAATGCTCTAGTATGATACTATTGAATCGAGTTTTTGTCCAATACCTATCACTACTTGTTTAAATATTGTGTGACCCTTAATCAATTTT
>DKCO01000011.1 GCA_002452215.1 Spirochaetales bacterium UBA6872 | reverse complement strand
GTGACAGTTTTTGGATTCCTTTGATTCGCATAAGATTGATTATAGTTCTCTTTAAGAAAAAAGCTACAGGCAAGAAACCCATAGCTTTTCAAATAACTATAATTGCAAAATTGTAGTGTTATACACAATATTTAATATCATTTATATATAAATTTTGTATCTGATTAATTAAGAAATATAGAAAACCCTGTTCTCTTTTATAGCATGGGCAACAGGATTCTCATCTGCGTAGCCCAAAATGCAATGGCCAACGCCTTCGAATTCGCCGTTGAGTCCAAGTTTTTTAAGTATCTCCTTTCCTTCTTCTGTCTCAAACTCTTCTTTTGCTCTATGAATCCAACAAGATCCAAGGCCAAGAGAGTGTGATGCAAGAAGCATATTCTCAATAGCAACACTTCCATCATAGATTGCTGTAGGATATTTTTTATTGGCAAGGACCACTAGCACTACTGGAGCACCATAAAAAGGATCGACGCCTTCCATTCCCATTATTCTTGCATTTAGCTTTGAAAGCTTGTCTCTTATATCCTTGTTTGTTATTGCAACAATGACAGCAGACTGCTCATTCATACCGCTCGGAGCCTCAAGTCCTGCCTTTATTACTTTCTTGATGTCTTCAAGAGAAGGCATTTCTGCTTTGTATTTTCTTACACTTCTTCTTGTCTCAATTGAATCTAGAACTTTATTGTTTTCGCACATATTTGAATCTCCTTCATCTACAAAGATAATACAGATTTAATCTCATCTGGCAATTTTTGTGGTTTTTTTGTCTTTTTTGATATAAAAGCAACTTTTACAAGAATATCAGCAAGCACAATATCACCACGTTTTATAATTTGCCTGATCTTTGCACTGAAAACCTCAAGTTTTTCAATTGAAGTATAGACGCATATCTCATCATCCAGTACAGCCGGCGTGAAATACTCGATATTAATCGACTTCACGACAAAAACAAAACCGCTGTCAGTCAAGTTCGATTGCTTCATATCAGGCAAGAGAGTTCTCAACATCTCTGTGCGCGCATGCTCAGCCCAATCAAGATAATGTGTATGATAGACTATTGCACCAGCATCTGTGTCAGAATAATAAACCCTAGTTCTGTACTCAAACACCATAACTTTACTTTCTTTTTCTCTCCTGTCTTTCCTTCTCTCTTTCCTGGCTCTTTTTAAAGAAATCAGCCATGGTTCCACCCGAGAAATCAGATGATGAACTAAATGAATTCGATGGCCGCCTTTGCTCTGAAAAACGATTTTTGTTGTCATTCCTGTTTTCCCTGTAAAGTTTTTTTGATTCTCTGACAACTTCTGTTTTTGTCTCATAAATGGCTTTTGGGATCTTTACAGCAGATTTCTTTGTTATAACAACCTTGATCTTCCCATCGGCTGTTGTAGTCATCTTCTTTGTCGATGATGCCTCACCTGTCGCTACTCTCACCTTGACCTCTTTTTCTTCATATTGACATGAAAGACGTTGGCAAATGTAATGTATTGAGCCATCTGAATCCAGAGCCTTCATCATTGGTCCAGAACAATAAGGACATGTCTTGCCATCCTTGAAGACAGGCGAGAAGGTCTTATTCGATCTTTCGACTTCGGATACAAGCGTTGATGCCATCTTCTTTATGTCCTTGATAAACAGATCTGGGTCTTCTGTTCCTTTCGCAATCCTCTCAAGCCGTCCTTCCCACTCGCCAGTAAGCTCCGGGGATCTTAATATCTCTGGGGCAAGGCGCACAACCTCTCGTCCTTTTGCTGTTGGCACAAAGTACTTGCCATCTCTTTCGACATACCTGTTTTGGACAAGCTTCTCGATCATATCAGCTCTTGTTGCAGGAGTTCCAAGACCATTGGTCAGGTTTGATTTCAAGCTCTCATCCTCAACAAAGCGCCCTGCATGCTCCATTGCTGAAAGAAGAGTTGCATCTGTGTATCTTTCCGGAGGTGTAGTAGTGCTCTTTCTTACTCTGACACTCAAAAGATCCACCTCATCGCCTTCCTTCATTCTCATAATGGCAAACGAGTTGTCCATATCTTCAACTATTGGAGATGCAGACTTCATTGCAGAGGATTCAGCTACAGACCTATAACCCTTTGAGACAGGCAAAGTAAGTCTTGTCTTGAAATTCTTCCCATCGACATCGATTACAGCTGTCGTTGTTTTGTACTTATAGTCTTCTCCAAGCACCTCCAGGAATCTCATTGCAATCAATTGCCAAAGCTTCTCTTCATTCTTTGAAAGCTTCTCTACATGGACTGTCTCTTCTGTTGGTATTATCGCATGGTGATCGGAGACAGCACTTGCATCAACGAAGCGTGGATTGTCGTTTTTGTAGCCATTTTGCAAATACTCATCGACTTGTCTTGAGAAAATCGTGCCAGAAAGGGCTTTTATCCTTTCAGTTAAAGTTGGGACAATATCAGGTGTGATGCATCTTGAATCGGTCCTTGGGTATGTGACAATCTTATGGACCTCATAAAGCCTTTGAAGTGTATCCAATGTCTCCTTTGCGGAAAATCCAAGTGCGATGTTCGCATCACGTTGCAACTCAGTCAGATCATATGCTTGTGGCACCAATTCGCTTTTCTCTTCGCTTACAAGTGATACCACTCTACCCTTCTTGCCTTTCCATTCGCCAAGCTCCTTGGCTGTTGCATCATCTGTGAATCTAATCGAGTTCTCCTCCGGATAGTATGATGCAGCGAAAAGTCCGAAATCACCTCTTGCGCTGTAGTAGTATTTTCCCAAGAACGAATCTATCTCGTCCTCTCTCTTTGTCATCAAGGCAAGAGTTGGAGTCTGTACTCTACCAGATGATAGCTTGGCATCATAGAAACAAGTCAAAGCTCTTGTAACATTCATTCCCACATACCAGTCGGCAGCAGCACGACACTCAGCTGCATGATAAAGGTTGTCATACTCTTCGGAGGGATGCAAATTGGCAAAGCCCTCCTTTATAGCTTTCTCTGTTTGAGACGATATCCAAAGCCGCTCAGCCTTGCCTTTATATCCATTTAGCTTCAAGATCCATCTTGCAACAAGCTCTCCTTCCCTGCCGGCATCCGTCGCAATTACAACAGATGATATATCATCACGCTTCAGAAGCTTGGAAATGACATCGAATTGCTCCTTGCTTTCTTCTATTACACTCTGCTCTAGATGCTCTGGAAGCATTGGCAAATCCTTCAATGACCATCTTTTATAGCGTTCAGAATAGTGTTGTGGCTCAGCAAGCTCAACAAGATGACCGAGGGCCCATGTGATGACATAGTCAGGTCCTTCCGTGTATCCATTCCCTCTATCGAAACATAGAAGGTTCTTTGCAATCTCACGCCCAACAGAGGGCTTTTCTGCTATAACTAGTTTCTTCATATCTAGCACATGATGATAACAGAAAGGATTGAGAAAGAGAATAAAATTCTATCGTTCGAAAAAACAATGAAAGCAAGAATGAATTGCTATTGCCAAAGCTTTAGAAGCTATCATGTAGAGGAAGAATCAAATTGCATATAATTAGTTATAACTAACTGAATTACATAATAAATATCCTCTCTATTACATTGACTATAGAAACCATTAAGTCTATATTACAGGGTGTAGATAAAACACCATTTGGTGATAAGGAGTGTTACTATGGCTTATAAAATTACAGACTCATGTGTTGCATGCGGAACATGTGCTGGAGAGTGTCCAGTTTCAGCTATTTCTGAGGGCGATGGAATCTATGTAATCGATCAAGATACTTGCATTTCTTGCGGAACATGCGCTAGCGTTTGCCCACAGGAAGCAATTGTAGAGGAATAAAACTAGTTCCTTTCATTTTGTGGCTTTCCAAATGGAGAGCCATTTTTATTTGACTGTCTTTCTAATTTAATTTTTTTCAAATATAATACGCTCATGGCTTATGACGAGATTACATCCGCGATAACTGTTTCTGAACTAAATAAAGCTTTGGACAACTTGGTTTCCGAGGCTTTTTACCAAGTTGTTGTCGTAGGAGAGATCTCAGGATTCAAAAAACGGGGAAACAGTGGCCATTGGTACTTTGACCTAAAAGACAAGGATGCATCCATATCATGTGTTGTATGGTTTGGGTTGCAAAAGTTAATGCCGAATTTCGTGGATGGGGATCTTGTGATTGCCCATGGACAGATATCTGTTTATCAAAAGGCAGGTAAACTCACATTCATAATCTCGAAGATAGAGATGAAGGGCAATGGCGATCTAAGAGCATTGATCGAAAAGAGAAAGGCATATTACCAAAGCCTAGGATGGTTCGATGAGCAAATCAAGAAACCTATTCCAGAGGAGATCCATAAGCTTGGCGTTGTTACAAGCGCAACAGGTGCTGCAATCCAGGATATTTTGAATATAACAAAAAGAAGAGCCCCATCTTTGGACATAATCCTATTTCCGGCTGTAGTGCAAGGCAATGCTGCCGCAACTACTATTGCATCCAGAATAAGGCAAGCCAATAACTTCGATGCGTGCGATGTGCTCATAGTAGGTCGTGGGGGCGGATCGGAAGAGGACTTGTCATGCTTTTCAGAAGACGAAGTAATAGTTGCTATACATGAGTCAAAGATCCCTATTATTTCCGCTGTCGGCCATGAGATCGACTTCCCGCTCTCGGATTATGTCGCTGACAAGAGAGCTCCTACTCCATCTGCCGCTGCCGAGCTTGTCACGGAAACGATATTCAACAGGACAAAGCGTCTCGATACAGCTTTGATGCTAACAAATGCAATAATGGGACAACGACTTGCAAATGCAAAGTCGAGGATAATAAGGCCTGACTCGTTAAAAAGCTACATAACAAACAAAGTGCTAACAGCAAAGAGCCACATAAAAGAGACAGGAGAAGCTAAAGCTATAATAGAAAGGAAAATAAGAAGCGCAGAGATAAGTATAATGCATAGCCAGGAAAGTTGCGAAATTCTCATTCAGCAGAGGTTGAAGGATAGTCATGATCACCTTTGCTCACTCAGAAGAGAAGAAAGCTCATTACTTAAGCTAAGGATCAATGAATCAAAGTCAAAGACAAAAGAGCTGAAAAGAGAAATCAACTTCATGATCAAGGAAAGGATATCGATTGCAAGATCGGAGTTGATGTCTACGAAAAAAGAGAATGAAGCGCTGTCTCCGCTTGCTATCCTTTCCAGAGGCTACGCTATTGTGACAGACAAGAATGGCAAAGCAATAAAAAGCAAAAAGAAAGTAAATGATGGACAAGAACTGTCCATAAGAGTAAATGATGGCAGCTTTGATGCTGTAGTAAAGGGATGATTATGAGTTTCGAAAGCGATTTGAAGAGAATGGAAGAGATAACGGATCTTTTGAAGGACGAGAAAACAGGGCTCGAGCAGTCGATAAAGCTATATGAAGAAGCAACAGCTCTTGGGAAGAAACTATCCAAGACACTTAATGAGATACAAAGAAAAGTAGAAATCGTGACTAGCTCGGATGAAGAGACATTGGAGACAGAGGAGTTTGAAAAATAATGGCGAAGATCATTGTCCTATTGCAAGCAGAGGACAGAAAAGGACTCCTTGCTTCAGTTGTCAATTACTTCTACTCAGAAGGATTCAATATCTTGCATTGCCAGCAACATACAGACAGTTATGAGAACATGTACTACATGCGCATAGAGCTTGACGGTGATGATTTAAAGACATCCCGAAGGGACTTCGAAAAGCAATTTGCTGAATTCGCAACTCCATTGGGCTTCAAATTCTCTTGCCATTGGACAGATTACAAAGCGCGTGTTGCAATTCTTGTCTCAAAGACGAGCCATTGCCTTTTCGATTTAATCTCTCGAAACATCGAAGGCGAACTGAAGTGCGAGATTCCTGTAATAATCTCGAACCATCCCGATTTGGAAAAGGTTGCAAACCAATTCAGAATCCCCTACTACTATTTCCCTGTAGGAGATGACAAGAAAAAACAAGAAGAGCAAATAATGCAAATACTCAAGAGATTCGATATAGACCTTGTTGTGCTTGCACGCTACATGCAAATCCTCTCTTCTGAATTCACCGACAAATGGAGTGGCAAGATCATCAACATACACCATGCGTTCTTGCCAGCTTTCCAAGGTGCCAACCCATACCTAAGAGCGTACCAAAGAGGCGTAAAGATGATTGGTGCAACAGCGCACTATGCAACAGAGGATCTCGACAAAGGGCCGATTATTGAGCAAGATGTCGTGAGAGTAAATCATGAGCTTACACCAAACGGTCTGAAAGAAGTCGGGAAAGATGTAGAGAGAAGAGTCCTTGCAAGAGCTGTACAAGCCCATTTGGAAAACAGAATCATAATACATTGCAACAGGACAATCGTATTCAATGTCGAGAGATGAAAAAAGGATCGAGCATCATGATAAGCTATACAGATGAAAAGAAATTCACAAAAGAGGATGTAGAGGATTTGTTCCTCTCTGTAGGCTGGATTTCAGGCCAATATCCAACAAGACTCTACAAGGCGCTAAAAAACTCATCAACAGTAATAACAGCATGGGATGGATCCACGCTTGTAGGCCTTGTAAGAGTCATTGATGACAGCGAGATGCTTGCATACATGCACTATGTTCTTATAAGGCCGGAATACCAAAAGCAAGGCATTGCCAGAAAACTTATCCAGATGGTGATAGATAAATACAAAAACTACCTCTATATAGAAGTAATGCCAGAAGAGAGCAAAAACGCATCGTTTTATGAGAAATTCGGCTTCAAGAGAATGGAGGATGGAGTTCCATTGCAAATTTGCAATTTCTCAAACAAGAGATAGAACATCAACTCTTCTTCCACTTCTTTCCATAAATGATATGCCAATAGCCTCAAGACCGAAGAAAGTGCTCTCATCTCCTCCATAGAGAATATCACCGACAAGAGGATGCCCCGCCCATGCAAGATGAGCCCTTATTTGATGTCTAAAGCCCAAAGACAGCGTGCAAAGAACACTGTTTTTGCTTTCTGGGACAATCTTTGTTTTATACATTCTTCCGCTTTTGAATCTTTTGTTTTCCAAAACGGGCCTTACAGCCTTCGCGCCAGGTCCAAAAGCTCTGAAAAAAGAAGAGACAACTGTCTCTTTTTGTGTTATATCGCCAAAAGGAAATGGCTCGAAACCATCATTAATTTTTCTCTTATCGCAAAATGTTGCTCTATAGCGCTTTACAATTCGCCCTGCACTTTGCTCTGAGAGAAGAAAATCATAAGCTTCTTGGTTCCTGGCGAATAGCATTAAACCTGATGTTGGAGTATCTAACCTATGTATTGCACTTCCCTCCCATTCATTCTTTCCATGAACAGACAAAACTTCAGGGAAAACAGATGCAACCTCATCAAGAAAAGTGCCTCCAGCTTTTGCTTTCAGAGGCACCGATGCAAGCCCAGATGGCTTATAAAGAACAACGCAATCCTTGGAATCAAAATAGATTTTATCTATCATTGCTTCGAGCAAATATCCTGATAAAATACAAGAAGATATTTATAAAATCAAGATACAAATCCAAAGCACCCATTACAGAGATCTTCGACAGTTCATCCTCGCTCATCGATGAGCCATACATTGCATTCATCTTGCAAAGCTTCTGGCTATCCCAAGCTGTAAGAAGAGTGAAGATCAAGACGCCTATTGCACTTATCATCAAATCCAGCATTGTAGAGCGGAGCAATAAGTTTACTAAAGATGCTATGATGATTCCAACAAGCGACATCATCAACCAGCCACCCCATCCCTTTATGCTCTTTTTCGTCACTGTGCCATACACAGAAGCGAGAGCAAAAACTATTGCAGATGAGACAAATGCCTTTGTGATTACACCTGTTCCAACATAGACTGTGAAAATCGTTGAAAAAGTAACACCCGTCAGTACAGCATAGCCAGCAAAACATAGCGATGCAGCACTCTTCGACATATGCTCAACTCTTGACGAAAGATAGATTACCAAGCCAATTTGAGCAATAGCCAAGATAACCATCGAAATTGGGTTAAGAACAACATAGTGCATCAACTGTGCCGACATTGAGACAAGGTATGCAACCAATGCTGTCAGCACAAGTGCTCCTGTCATCTTCAAATATACTCTCGTCAAAAATACATTCTCTCTTCTTCCTACATTGTTGAGAACAATATCCTTATCTTTCATTTAAACTCCTATAAGCTAATCGGCTTATACTTATAATATAACATATAGTGGAAGAATATGGAAACTTCACAGAAAGTCCAATAAAAAACTGAAAAATCGTCACTCTAATAAACTTTCTAGTTATATTCCAATTATGGAGGAACATACAATGCTAAATGTTGGAACAAAAGCACCAGAATTCACTCTCAAAGACCAGAATGGGAACGAGAGGAGTCTGAGCGAATGGAGAGGAAAGAAAGTCATCCTTTATTTCTATCCAAAGGACAATACTGCAGGATGCACCAAAGAAGCATGCTCATTGAGAGACAAGTATGAGGATTTTTTGAAATTGAACGCCATTGTTGTTGGAATATCAAAGGACTCTGTCGACTCTCATAAGAGCTTCATTGCAAAGCAAAACCTCAATTTCATACTACTCTCAGACCCTGACCATAAAGTACAAGACGAGTACCAAGCATGGGGCGAGAAGAAAAACTATGGAAGGACATATTTCGGAACAATCAGATGCACATACATCATAGACGAGAATGGAGTGATTGAAAAAACATTCCCAAAGGTATCTGTCTCGACACATGGAGAGGATGTCTTGGACTATATCAAAGCGTGAATATCAATTCTTGAAGCTATGGACAGGAGCGGGGATTCGGCCACCTCTTGAGATAAAATCTGAAGATGAGAACTTGGAGACAGCCATGACTGGTGCGTGCCCCAATAGCCCGCCGAATTCTACATTGTCGCCAACTCTCTTTCCGATGGCTGGTATTATCCTGACAGCAGTCGTCTTCTGGTTGATCATGCCGATAGCCATTTCATCGGCAATTATCCCAGAGATTGTATCATCCGGGGTATCTCCAGGGATTGCAATCATATCAAGGCCGACAGAACATACACATGTCATAGCCTCCAGCTTCTCGATTGTGAGCGCACCGCATTTGACGGCATCGATCATTCCTTGGTCTTCAGAGACCGGGATAAACGCACCAGAGAGCCCTCCTACATAGCTTGAGGCCATTATGCCACCTTTCTTCACTTGATCATTTAGCAATGCAAGAGCAGCTGTCGTCCCAGGGGCACCTGCCTTCTCAAGCCCCATCGTCTCCAATATCTCAGCTATCGAATCACCTATTGCAGGAGTCGGAGCAAGAGATAGATCAACTATTCCATAAGGGATGCCTAAGCGCCTAGATGCTTCTTTTGCAACAAGCTGTCCAAGTCTTGTTATCTTGAAAGCTGTCTTCTTGATTGTATCAGAGAGGATGCTGAAGTCTTTTCCCCTTGCGCTTTTTATCGCATGATTTATAACACCTGGCCCCGATACTCCTACATTTACGACAGCATCGCTTTCAGTAACGCCATGGAAGGCTCCTGCCATGAACGGATTGTCATCTGGAGCATTGCAAAACACAACAAGCTTGGCACAAGCAATTGAGTCCTTATCGGCTGAAAGAAGCGCGCACTTCTTGATTATTCGCCCCATCATTTGAACCATATCCATGTTGATCCCTGTCTTTGTTGATGCAAGGTTGACAGATGAGCAAACTCTTTCTGTTGCATTCAAAGCCTCTGGAATGCTTTTGACAAGCAAAATCTCGGACTGTGTTGCTCCCTTTGCCGGAAGTGCAGAATAGCCTCCGATGAAATTGACGCCAACTGCTGAAGCGGCTTTGTCCAAGGTTTTTGCAATCTTGACAAAATCATCTTCTCTCTTGCAACTTGATGCACCGATAAGGCCAATTGGAGTAACAGATATGCGCTTGTTCACAATAGGTATTGCATATTCTTTCTCTATATCGCTCGCAACAGAAAGCAAGTTATGAGCCTTTGAGGTTATCTTCTCATATATGTTTGAGCAAAGCACGTCAATATCATCCGAGATACAATCGAAAAGAGACAGGCCCAATGTAATAGTCCTTACATCAAGGTTCTCCTTCTCGATCATCGTGTTTGTTTCTATTACTTCGTTTATGTTGATCATTTCAAATCCTTTGCATCGAGTTGAAGATATCCTCACGTTGCAACTTTATCACTACACCAATCTCGTCTCCAAGCTCCTCAAGAGACTCCGAAAGCGACAAGAAAGAGATATTAGCATTCTCTGTATCGGCAATCATCATCATATTGAAATATCCATCCACAATTGTTTGCGATATGTCAAGAATATTGACATTGCATTTGGCAAGGAAGACACATACTCTGGCTATTATACCAACTTGGTCCTTTCCTACTACAGTTATTATGGATTTTCTTTTATTAGACATTTAGTCCTCCTTAGTGATTTCGAAACCACCAGCTAAAGTATCGTCCAAGAATCGCCACAGCGCTGGATATCCCCCATGCGGCATTCTCGTTATATCTATGTTCTTCCTGTTTATCAAATAGTCTGTCAGAAGGAATCCTTTTGATACGATAGTCGTTGCAATCATATCCTCCTCGGCATCATTGCCAATCATCATGCACTTCTTGCCATCCAGATTCTCTTTCTCCAGTATTTCTTCATAATAGCCTATCTTAGGCTTGCACCAGCTAGAGTTCTCGTATGTCGTTATTCGTTTAAAAGCACTTGCATCTACTCCGGCCCACTTGAGCCTTGCCAAGATTGCGCTTCTCGGGAACACTGGATTTGTTGCAAGAATAAGAGTGTAGCCACGGCGTCTCAACTCATCCACTGTCATCGAAGCCCTCTCGTCATAGCCACAACTTGAGCGTGCAAGGTTGAATTCATTTCCATAGAACTCTTCAAAAAGTGGTTTGTCATTGTATGCCTTGCTACCATAGATTTCACAAAAGCTTTTCCAGAAAACGCTTTCATTTGTTTCCTTGCCATCATTTTTCAAAACAGCGGCAGTAGATGACAGAACAGCTTTAACCATATCATCTCCATCATAGCCAAGGCTCTCTGCCTTCTTGTAAAGAAGAGAGAAATATGCTTTTTGAAACCTTTCTTCATTCATAGGGAGAAGCGTTCCATCGAGATCGAATATAATAGTTTCAATCATATACAAGAGGATATACAATTCAATCTTTTAATTAAAGGGGGCAATCAAAAAGAGGGCTTTCACCCTCCTGTCTCACTCGTTCTCTATTGGCTTTAAGCCTTTTATCGAGATATCAACTTGGTAGCCCTTGCTATCTAGATATTGCAAGATCTCTTCAAGTGTATAGTCGTCCAGGCTTTTTTCACTCTGGGAAGAGACGAACCTTACATTCTGGCTATCGGCTTGGACAGCAAATGATGGAAGGATGTCATCTGTTTGCGACTTGTTTGTGCCAAAAAAGACAAAGCCTCCGATGAAGATAAACACAACAGCTGCGGCTGCTGTTACCATCGACGAAAGAGACATCTCAATCCTTCTTCTGAGGAAATTGACTTTCTTGCCTCCCTGGAAGTACTTCTTGTCAAGCTTCTCGAATATTGCATCCTTCTTCTCTGAAAGCTCAACAACCGGAACTTGTATCGTTTTCAGCCTTTGATCAAGCGCTATCATATCATCAAGACGTTTCTTGCAAGCATTGCAATGCTCAAGATGCTCCTCGGCTTGTGTTCTATATGGCTCATCAAGCTCCCCATCCAAATATGCAGATAGCATCTGTGCATCAATACACATCCAAGTCCTCCTTGACCAGCAGCTCCTCAAGCCTCTTGCGAGCCCTGTATACCCTTACTTTCACATTAGTCTCAGAGATGCCAAGCGTCTTGCCAATCGTCTTGTAGTCAAGATTGGAATACTCCTTGAGCTCAATCACAAGCCTCAAATTCTCAGGCAAGGACTCGATTGCGGCCCTTACTTCCCTACGGCTCTCCTCATTCAAAATATTCTCCGAGCCGTCGCTTGATGCAAGACTGTCGCTATCCTTCTTGATGCTCTGTATCATCTGTATCTCTCGTTTGTTGCGCCTTACAGAGTTCAGAGCAAGGTTCTTCGCAACTCTCAACAGCCAAAAACGAGCATCATCTTCGCTAGGAAAAGTGATGTTCTTCAAATAGAAGCGTTCAAAGGCCTCTTGCGTCAAATCCTCAGCGATATCCTTGTTATACACGATATGGATTATCACGCTCATTACAAGAACGTAATTCTCTTCGTATATAAGCTTGAAGCAATCGCGATCTGTGCTTTTTATCTCCATAACGTTAACACCTATCCCTCTAGAAAGGTTACACTATTTTTTCTCAAGCACAGCTCCTTGAGGAGTATCCTTTACGACAAAGCCTCTCGATAAAAGCTCGGCTCTGATCTCGTCGGCGCGCTTGAAGTCCTTTTCCTTCTTTGCCCTCGCCCTCTCCTCGACCAAAGCCCACTCCAAGTCTCCACCGACTCTTTCTTCCTTCCTTGCCTCTATCTTGTCCAAATCAAGGCCAAGTATCCTATCCATCTTTAGCAATGCGCCAAGCTTGTCAGAGTCGGTAACATCGCTATCCTTAAGCATCGACCACATATGGCTAAGGGCCTCAGGAGTCTTTAAGTCGTTCTCCATTGCTGCATTGAACTTCTCAAGATACTCTTCGCCTTTTTCTCCAAGCTTTTCTGCTGGCTCAGCCTTTGCTTTCATCTCAGAGACCCTTGAATCGAGCTGTGCTCTTGCAGCTCTTGCATGGTCCAGCGCCTCGTAAGAGAACTTGAGCTGTGTCCTATAGTGTCCTCCGAGGCAGAAGTATCTGTAATCAAGAGCATCATAGCCCTTGCTGACTAGAACAGAGAGAGTCAGAAACTCGCCTGTTGATTTACTCATCTTGCCACTATCGTTGAGAAGAAACTCTCCATGGCACCAATAGTTCACCCACTTGTGACCTGTAGCCGCTTCCGATTGGGCAATCTCGTTTGTGTGGTGGACTGGGATTGCATCTATTCCGCCACAGTGGATGTCAAAGTGCTCGCCTAGGTACTTCATCGACATCGCAGAGCACTCTATATGCCAGCCAGGATAGCCTCTGCCCCATGGGCTATCCCACATCATGGCCTGGTTCGAGAACTTGGAATTAGTGAACCAAAGAACAAAATCCTTTGGGTTCCTCTTGTTCTTATCGACCTCGACCCTAGCACCGCTTTTCAAATCGTCCAAGCGAAGTCCAGCAAGCTTTCCATAGTCGCTTATCGTGTCAATCGAGAAATATACGTTTCCGCCAGCTATGTATGTGTGGCCTCCCGCCTCAAGCCTCTTGATCAATGCAATCATGTCATCTATATGGTCAGTTGCCTTGCATACGATATCAGGCCTTATGATGTTCAATGCCTTTGTGTCAGCAAAAAAAGCCTTTGTGTAGAAGTCAGCTATCTCCCAAACGCTCCTTCCTGTCTCCTTCGAGCGTTTCTCCATCTTGTCCTCGCCATCATCACCGTCCCCAGTAAGATGGCCGACATCTGTTATGTTCATGCAATGCTTTACTTTATATCCCGCTACTTCCAATGTTCTATGAAGGATATCCTCGAATATGAACGTCCTTAGATTGCCTATGTGAGCATAGTTATATACAGTGGGACCGCAACAATACATAGATGCCTTGCCTTTCTCAATTGGAACGAACTCCTCAACTCGCCTGGTCATCGTATTATATATTCTCATACAGTCCTCCGATTTCACTAAAAGATTTTACAATAGGATATTAAAATTGCATTGAATTTTCAACAATAGCCATTGCATGTTAATATGTCGACATGGAACGAAATAAAAATGCAATAAACAAGCTTGTATCCATAAAAAGAGACTACTCTCTTTCCGGCTCGTCGTCCCTTGCATCAAAAGGCGTTGCAAGCCTATATGCCGAACCAAGCAACATAAACGAGCTTATGGATGTGATGGAAATTGCATATGCAAAGAACATAAGAATATCGATTCTCGGATCAGGGACCCATACCTTGATATCTGACAAGCAAATCGATGGCATCGTGATCTCGACAAGGTCAATGAAGGGTTTGACGATGAAGGGAACAATGCTGGAGTGCTATCCGGGCGAAATGCTTGAGTCTATAATAGACAAAGCCATTGAGCACCAATTAATAGGCATTGAGAAGCTAGCAGGGATTCCTGGCACGATTGCAGGAGCATTGATGTGCAACGCAGAAGCGAACGGGTGCGAAATATCAGACTATGTGTATTACTTCGACTACATAACATTCTCTGGTCATTTAAGGCGACAAAGAGTCTATAACGATACGTTTTCAAAGCAAAAGTTGAATATGGAGGAAGATGGTATCATATCGAATGTTGCCTTGAGGCTCAATCCATCGAAAGCAACAGCTGAGGCAAAGATCAGAAAGAGGATGTATGTGGAGCTGATGTTCATTCCTCCATGCGCAAACTATGTCGGGCAAGTGTTCAAAGACACGAAGAGCGAAAGCGCTGGGAGAATCATAAGAAAACTCGGGCTTTGCAACAGAAAAGGCGTCGCTGAGTTCTCAGAATACCAACCCAATTGCATCTTCACATCTCCAGGCTACCAGGCAAAAGACATATTCAATTTGATAACAAAGGCCGAGGATGCAGCAAAAAAAGAACTTGGGATCACGCTTGAGCGCTCTCTTGCACTTCTTGGAGTGTTTTGATCTCAAAAGACAATTGTCGCTTCTACATCGAAGCGTTTTTTCGTGGAGAAGGAAAGAGCAAATGATGAGTCCTTGCCCTTTGAGCTTAGACACAGCGAAACAACGACTTCGTCTTTTGAAAACATGATGCTTCCATATTCATGCTTAAGCTTAGAGAACAAGCCGCTGTCGCTTCCATATCCGAATCTTAAAAACTCGCTCTCCGCGCTAAGCGACACAGAATTGCTCATTTTTCCATTTGCATCGAAGCAATAGCTGTAATCGGCCTTGACCAAAAGAGTACCAAAGCAAATCGATACCTCCTTCTCCAGCTTCTTTTTTTGAAACTCATAGCTGTAGATTGGTCTTTTGCCCAACATAATCTTCCATGAGACATTTAGTTTGTCGAGTCTTATATGGGCATTTATGGAGAAGATATCATAACCATTCCGATTCTCAATTGGATGAATGTTCCCATATTTGAAGCCAAAAGAGAAGCACTTGAAACTCGAGTTTGCTCCGAAAAGGCTCTCGATATTTCCATACTCATCGATCGATGCAATGGCGAAAAACGAGATAAAGCTCATATCATATGACCCTGCCACAGCCATGAAGCTTCTGTCTGTTATATCCATGAAAGATTGTTGCAATCCCCTATTTGCACCTCGTTTTGCTGCAAACATATACAAGAGCGACAGCTTGTTCTTGTCAAAAGAAAAACCCACCAATGGTCCTGAAGACATCGAAAAAAACAAATCAAAGCAATCGAAAGAAAAGACAAACCCGCTCTTTGCATCGCTTTTTGAAAAGGGCTTTGACACTGGCCTCAGGTCGACAGCCGAATATGAATGTGGATTTTCGATAAAGCGAAAAAAACCTCTCCTTGACAGATCTCCATAGCTGAAACCCTTATATGAAAAAGAAAGCATGTTGTTGCACAGTTCGATTGAAAACCCATCGCCTTCAAGCTCCAAGCCATCCTCAGAGAGAAACAAAGTCGAGGCATTTATTTTGAACGACAAGGCAACAAACAAAAAAGCAAATAAAAACTTCTTCATACAATCTTATGGGAAAAACAAGCAAAAATGCCAATTCATGTATTATTTTTCGATTCAAATATTCAAGATTTGACTATTTTGTGGTATTCATATTGCATATAGATAAAGAAACACTAGGAGTAGAAAATGGTTATCCTAACCCTCAATTGCGGAAGTTCGTCCGCAAAATACCAGGTTTACGACTGGGAAGAAAAAGATGTGCTTTGCGTTGGAATCGTAGAGAGAATCGGTCTTGAATACTCGACAATCGAGCAAAATTCAACAGGAAAAGAGACATATGAAGCAAAATTCTCCAGCCCTACGCACAAAGAAGCAATCGAATTGATCTTGAAGATGCTTGTAGATCCAAAGTATGGATGCATAAAGAGCTTAAGCGAAATTGGAGCTGTCGGACATAGAGTCCTCCATGGAGGAGAGTCCTTCAAAAAATCGGCATTGGTAACTGACGATGTGCTAGTTGAGCTGAAAAAGCTCATCCCACTTGGACCTTTGCATATGCCAGCGAATATTCTTGGAATAGAGGTTGCAAGAAAGTTGATGCCAAATGTCCCACAAGCAATGATCATGGACACAGCTTGGCACCAGACAATGCCAGAAGAGGCATTCATGTATGCTCTCCCTTATGAGTGGTACGAGAAGTACAATGTAAGAAGATATGGCTTCCATGGAACATCGCACCTCTATTGCGCAAAGCGTGCAGCAGTTCTTCTAGGAAAAGAGAACAAGGACACAAACGTAATCATATTGCACATCGGCAACGGCGCATCAGCTTGTGCTGTCAAGGATGGTGTATGTATAGACACTTCAATGGGCCTCACTCCACTTGAGGGACTTGTAATGGGCTCAAGATCTGGCGATATGGATCCTGCGATCATACCATACATTTGCGCAAACACAGGAGTTTCTGTTTCCGATATGGATACGATTCTCAACAAGAAATCAGGGCTGATGGGACTGTGCGGCAAGCAAGACAGAAGAGACGTAAAGGCAGCTGCACAATCTGGCGACAAGAAAGCCCAGCTCGGGATTGATATGGAGTGTCATAGGATAAAGAAGTACATCGGCGCTTATGCTGCTTTACTAGGAAGAGTCGATGCAATAGTGTTCACAGCTGGCGTTGGAGAGATGGGAGAGCATATCAGAAAAGGTTCATGCCTTGGACTTGAGAACCTTGGCATAAAGCTTGACGAAGAGAAGAACAACCTCTCACATTGCAGGAATGCTGAGACATGCATCTCCAAGGATGACTCACCTGTGAAGATCTTCGTAATCCCGACAGACGAGGAGCTTGTAATGACAGAGGATGCATATGCTCTTATGCAAGGAACATATGATGTCCACACGAAGTTCCACTATGAATTCGAAAGCCCTGATTACGTCAACAAAGCAAGAGCTAGAGGACTAAAGGAAAACCTAAAGAAGAACCCTGATTTGGAGAGAATCATCGCTCTTCCTCCAAAGAAGTCATCTTGCTCAGCAAAAGGTTGCTAAAACTCATTTACTTTTCGTTGCCTCCACATGGGGGCAACTTTCATTAAATTACTCGATTGCGGTTTTTCCTTATGCTCTTTCTAAAAAACCATGCATTATGCTAAAATATTCCATTAAGGAAAAATGATGAGAAGCAAGAAACATCTGTTTTTTACTGGCATAAAGCACTCAGGCAAGACCACTTTCGCAAAAATGATCTCCAGAAAATGGAACTGGAGCTTTTTCGACTCTGACGATTTGATTGAAGAAAATCTCAAAGGACAGACTATCAGAGATTTCTACAAGGAAAATGGCAAAGAAGCATTCATGTCATTGGAAGCAGAAAACGTAAAGAAGTTGTTGCTAACGCCACCAGAGTCATTCATTCTTTCCTTCGGCGGCGGTGCATCTGACAACACTCTGCTGATGAACATTATCAAGGAAAATGGATATTCTATTTATCTAAAAAGAGATGAGTGTGATATGCTGTCTGTCATTTTGCAACATGGCGTCCCACCATTCCTTGACGAAAAGAACATCGAGCAATCGTTCCATGAAATCTATACCAAACGAGATGAAATCTACAGAAGATATGCCGATTTGACAATCAACCTAGGCCCATATAGAGACAAGAACAGCACAGCGCTATATATAGAGAAGACTCTCAAGGAGAATGGATATGGCTTTTAATTCATTTGGGAAACTATTGACTGTAACGACTTTTGGGGAGTCGCATGGGAAAGCACTGGGATGTGTCGTGGATGGCTTTCCATCAAAGATCAAAATCGATGAGGATGCAATCCAGAGGGAAATGGACAGAAGACGCCCAGGATCCACATCTCTTGGAACAAAGAGAGACGAGAAAGACAAGATAAAGATCCTCTCCGGAATACTCGATGGCATATCTACTGGCGCTCCGATTGCAATCGTAGTCGAAAACGAAAACCAAAGGTCGAATGACTACAGCGCATTAGAGCATCTATACAGGCCGGGGCATGCAGATTACACATTTGATCAAAAATATGGCATAAGAGACTACCGTGGCGGAGGAAGAAGCTCGGGTCGCGAGACTCTTGCAAGAGTTGCGGCCGGAGCACTTGCAAAGCAACTTCTAAAAGAAGAAGGGATTGAGATATCGGCTGCAATAGTGCAAATTGGAAATATAAAAGCCACAAACTACAACTGGAATCCTCCATTTTCTGCCCCGCTCTATGCTCCAGAGTGCAATGAAAAAGAAAAGATGATCCAAAGAATAGAGCAAGCAAAAGCCTCCCTTGATTCTGTGGGAGCATTGATCGAATGCCATATAGATGGAGTACCAGCAGGGCTTGGAGACCCTGTCTTCTCGAAGCTTGATGCAAATCTTGCGTGCGCTATCTTCTCAATCGGCGCCGTAAAGGGATTTGAGATTGGAAGTGGCTTTTCCTCTATCGAGAAATCAGGATCCGAAAACAACGACCAGATGGGAATATCAAACGGATCAGCATATTTCAAATCAAACAATGCAGGTGGAATCTTGGGAGGAATCTCAAATGGAAACCAGATCATGTTCAAAGTTGCATTCAAGCCAACTCCTTCAATAGCGCTCGAGCAAGAGACAATCGATGATGATGAGAGGGAGCAAACAATCAAAATCAATGGCAGACATGATCCATGCATAGGACCAAGAGCTGTAGTTGTAGTGGAAGCAATGGCCGCACTTGTGATTGCTGATGAGCTGCTTTTGATGAAAGCATACAAGAAGACGAGATAACATGGAAAAAGATAGACCTTTGACGATACAATCCGACAGAACAATGCTTCTCGATATGCACTCTGAATGCGCAAATGAATGCCGAGCAGATATAATTGCCTTTTCATCTTTGGAGAAAAGCCCTGAGCATGTACATACATACATGATCTCAAGCCTTTCACTCTGGAATGCAATAAGCGCTGGCCTTTCAAGCAACATTATTATAGAGCGCCTTGAAAAATGGTCTAAATACGACATCGACGAGAAAGTTCTTTTCTTCATAAAAGACCAAGCGGACCGCTTTGGCCAATTTGTTCTTGAGGAATACGATGAAAAGGACTTGATTCTATATGTGAAGAAAAGTACGTTTGCATTGCAACTGGCAAGCGACAGCTCTACGGCAAAGTACCTGAGGGTACTGGACAAATCATCTTTCTTGGTCGACAGAATGTACAGAGGAAGCTTGAAGATTGCAATGATCAAGCTTGGCTTCCCGATAGATGATAGGATTGCATTGAAAAAAGGTGCTCCTCTGTTAATCGAGAAGAAAGAGAGCTTTGTGCCAAGGGATTATCAGATGGAAGCTGCAAATGCATTGCTTGGAAATGGCGAGAACGGAACAGGCTTTGGAACAATAGTACTGCCATGTGGCTCAGGAAAGACAATCGTTGGCATACTTGCAATGCTCAAGTTGCAAACAAACACTTTGATAGTGTGCCCCAATGTTGCATCTGTTCACCAATGGATGCGAGAGCTAATGGACAAAACCTCGCTCTCTAGCGATATGATCGGAGAATACTCAGGAGAGACAAAATCGGTACGACCAGTTACGATATGCACATACCAAGTATTGACTTGGAGAAAGAACAAAGAAGATGACAGCTATCCCCACTTCTCAATCTTCAGAGAAGGAAATTGGGGACTTATCATATATGATGAGGTTCATATGCTGCCGGCTCCTGTCTTTCGCATCACAGCAGAACTCCAAGCAATATACCGCATAGGTCTGACAGCGACATTGGTCAGAGAAGACGGAAAAGAGGACGAAGTGTTTTCGCTTGTAGGACCAAAGCGCTATGACACTCCATGGTCAGAGCTTGCATCAAAAGGATTTATAGCAAAAGCCTATTGCCATGAGATCAGAGTAAAACTGCCAGAGGATATGGAGCTTTCATATGCATTGGCATCGAAGAAGGAAAAATACAAAATCGCATCCACAAATCCATTGAAATTGCAAATTGCAAAGAGTCTGATTGAGAAACACAAAGACGAACAGATTCTAATAATCGGGCAATACATAGACCAGCTTGAGGACTTTAAAAAGTACTTCAAGTTTGATATGATCACAGGCTCGACATCAAACAAGAAGCGAGATGAGCTCTACAACAAGTTCAGGCAAGGCGAGATAAAGGCGCTGATAGTATCGAAAGTCGCCAATTTTGCAATTGATTTGCCAGATGCTTCAGTTGCAATACAAATATCCGGCTCATTTGGATCAAGGCAAGAAGAGGCTCAAAGGCTTGGAAGGATACTCAGACCGAAAGAAAAAGACAGCCACTTCTATACGATAATCACCGAGTATACAGAAGAAGAGGAATTCTCATCAAACAGGCAGAAGTTCCTTTCCGAACAAGGCTATAGCTATTCAATAGAGAGGGCGTGATGGAAAAGCCAGCATTTGATATTGAATCCATTTTCCCGTATGTGGATGACAATGAGTGCAAGATCCTCTCGTTTATTGCGTTAGGAGGAAATGAGAGAAAAATCGACAAATACAGCCTAAGAGCACTGGAGTGCAAAGGGCTATTGAAAAAAAATGACGATGGAAAGCATGTATTGGCAAACAAAGTTGATAAGGTAATATCAACATACCCACTTTTTGGAAAGCAAGGGAAGAAAACACCATACAACAAGGCATTTGTCACAATGCTCTTATCAATTGTTGCAAACGGATATCTCTCGGCAAAGAAGCAAATCTGGGTCCGCTATATCGAGAGTGGGTTTTTCAAAGCCATATTCCCATCGATGGAAAATGCATCCAAGGCTGCAATATATGCCATAGACTCTCTTATAAAGCTCAAAGTAA
The DNA here is from genome assembly GCA_002452215.1 of Spirochaetales bacterium UBA6872. Lineage (GTDB taxonomy): Bacteria > Spirochaetota > Spirochaetia > Sphaerochaetales > Sphaerochaetaceae > Ornithospirochaeta. The sequence continues at coordinate 29,247 of DKCO01000011.1, read as the reverse complement.
TAAAACAAGGACAATTGAGACTGACTCTCAACAAAGAGAAGTCAATTGAATTCTACAGTCTAAAGGAAGAGATAAGGCTATCATATATCCTCAATCCAGATGCAAGCGATGATGAAATAATAAAAATGTCAAAAGCAATAAACCTTGCCTTCAGGCTTTGCGATATACCAATGGATGACAAGGACAAATACTTTGGCATGATTTTTGACATAACAGGCTTCGATCTTGCTCCTTATTTGGACCTTTTGCTCGATTTCGATATCCTCGCAAATAATGCAAATGGCTTTATATGCGCAAGAGAGATGATTGAAAGCGAAGATGATGGAGTAATCTCATCCGATTTCGTTTACTCATCTTCGTCCGATACATCTACCCCCATCTTCTTTTTCCTCTCTCCTCTAAAAGCCGACAGAAAAAACCAATGGGCAATTGACAAGTCATCGATGAAGTCTGCATTCTCTTTTGGATATACAAATGAGGATGTGAAATGCTTTCTAAAAGATCTTTCCACTCTCCCGATCCCGGAAAGCATAAACCAAAGGATAGACGGATGGTATGAATCATTTTGCTCACTGAGAGCGATGCGTGCACTAGTACTTGTAGCTGATGAGAAGAACGCAAGAGTCATAGAGAACCTTCCGCTTCTTAAAGTCCATATCCTCATGCATCCGGCAGAAAATGTTTTCTTGATGAACCCTGACACAGAATATGCTTGGAGAAACATTCTTTCCTACTCCGGTTTCGATATGCTTGGGGATACAGAAGGCGCATACTTCATGCCTCGGGAAAAAGAAGGAAACACATTTATCTCCCAAGTCGATTTCCCTCCAGATCTCCCAGCCATGCGAGAGATTGCATATGATAGAACAAAAGTAGAGACAGAAATGGAGTGCGCTCACAACTTAATAGAGAGGCGACTGGTCGCTTCAGGCATAGCACTCAGCGATTGCTCATCTCTTGGGATAGAGAAAATAGAAGGACTGTTCTTTCAAGAGAAGATGAGAGCAATAGAGAAAGCAATCAACGATGATGCCCTTCTCTATATACAATTTGCTGACAATAGAGAGAAAATAGTCAAGCCACTTTCCATCAGCAAAAAAGAGGATTGCTCAATACTCAACGCAAAGGATGGAAAAATAGTTTTAGACAAGATATGGAAAGTTGCTGTCCTTCCGCTATTTGCCAAAGAGGAATAATCTAGAACTCTATCTTGATGCCATCGGGATAGTGATAGCCGGTAAATGCCTCGAATTGCAACTTCCCTTGCTCTATTAGCATCTCGGATCCGAAATGTAGCTTGCATCCCTTCTTCTCAGCTTCCTTCAAAAGCCTTGTCATCTTTGGCTTGTAGATTATGTCGTAGACTATTTCCCTTCCAGTAAACTGAAATCCATCTATAGGATTTATGTCGAAGTCAGGATAAAGGCCAACAGATGTCGTCTGTACAACAAGATCAACTTTCCCTTCATATTTTCTTGCATTGTCAAGAGTATCGAATTGGCATCTGTTTATAGTTGCAAGCTTCTCAGCATGAGACAGAGTCCTGTTTAAGATAACTATATTCACTCCTCTGTTTCTCAAGCCCCATACGATCGCTTGGGACGCTCCTCCCGCACCAATGACTAGCGCATTTTTTATCCGTCCTGATGCTATATCCTTCTCAATCGGGGCAAGGAAGCCATAGTAGTCGGTATTTATCCCCTTCCACATGTTTGGCACTCGAATGACAGTATTGCATGAGCCTATTTGCTTTACTTCCCTAGTTATATTACCAAGATAGCTCAAGACATCGACTTTGAATGGGATTGTCACAGAGAATCCGCGCATCTTCAAATACTCTGCTAGCGCAAAGAACGAACGGACATTGTCTACCAGAAATGGCAAGTAAACAGCATTGTAGTGTATCGCCTCAAAGCCTGGATTATGAATAAGGGGCGAAAGAGAGTGCATGACAGGATTGCCTATTATTCCATAAACAGCTGTGTTCTCATCTATCCTGTCCGCATGGTATACAAGCTTGAGATCCTTTGCTGAAATCTGCCCAGGTGCTGTAGCTGTATCGCTCGCAAAAGTGAGCATAGAGCCGAGCTTTTTGTAAAGAATCCTTGTACAAACTCCCCAGTCACCCATACCTATTATGATCTTATTGACTCCTTCAAGCTCCTCGCTTGCCCTGAAAAGAGTCAACACATCGGAAATCGAGTGAGGAGTTACAGCGATTTTTGCAACATCCGCTCTCTCTGACAACCTCTGTATCCTTGAGTAGATCTTCTCTGGCATTGAATCAAAATCATGAAGCGATCTGATTATCTTTATGCCTTTAGACCTCGCATAGTGCTCAACATCGTTCTTCTTCACATCCTCTTCGATATCAACATATGCAAAATCGCCATCCAAGGCCGACAAGAGCAGCGCTCTCCTATCTTTTTCGGACAAAGCGCACTTCCCTCCATCCGATACACGTCTCAAAGTCAATATGACAGGGATATCTACCATCGAAGGAAAAAGATATGCGCTTTTTTGTTCATCTGGAGTCAAGAAATCCATCCTGAGCTCACAAATATCTATGTACTCCCTATTTTGCTCTATTTTCCTAAGACACTCAGCTAACGTAGTCTCCGAAAGGGTATAGCAAATCATTATCTCTCCTTGAAACGCTTTGGCAATCCTGCTATTTTTCTATCATATTATGATAGCTTTTCAGCCGAAATACTTCAACAGAGGGGTTGTTTTTTATGAAGACAATGCAAGTGCAAGACATATCGCTTTCATTCGCTGATAGAGAAATCTTGAAAAATGTCTCATTCAATCTAGCAGAAGGGTCAAGAGCAGCTCTTGCTGGTGCAAATGGCTCAGGCAAATCGACTTTGCTCAAAGTGATTTCGAATAACATACAAGCTGATTCGTCAAGAATATCGATTACAAAAGGATGCCGCGTATCATATCTTCCACAATCAGATATCGTCCTTCCTGAAAAAACCATCTACGCCATCGCAGAGGAAGGATACAAGCGCTTCGACAAGATCAAACAGCAAATTGCTCTTTTGGAGGAAAAAAGCCAAAGCGGAGGACAAGATGGCTTGAGATCGGCCGAGCAACTTGCCGATTTCCATGAGCTCTTAATCGATTCTGGCTACTATGACAGGAAAGCGAGGATCGAGAAGATCTTGCAAGGACTGGGCTTTAGCAGATTGGACTTTGAGCGTCCCGCATCTGAGTTCTCTGGCGGCTATCAAATGCGAATAGCTCTTGCAAGAGTGCTTGTCGAGAATCCAGATTTCATGTTCCTTGATGAGCCTACAAACTATCTGGACATCGAAGCTCTGACCTGGCTTGAAAGATATCTGAAGAACTTCTCAGGAGGCTTGATGATTGTCTCCCATGACCAGGATTTCCTAGATGACATTGTAAATGAAGTCTATGAGCTTTTTTCAGGAAAGCTTACTCGATATGCAGGAAACTACTCAAAATACCTGATAACAAGGGAAGAAGAGATCGAAGCTTTGGAGAAAGCCTACAAAAGACAGAGGGAAGAGATATCGAAGACAGAGGATTTCATTGAGCGCTTCAGATACAAAGCCACAAAAGCGAAGCAAGTGCAATCGAGGATAAAGCAGCTCGAGAAGATCGATATGATAGAGATCCCTAGCCATCTGAAGAAGCTATCGTTCTCATTCCCGCCATCGCCACACTCTGGAAATGATGTATTGAAGGTAGAACACGTCGAGAAATCATTCGGAGAACATGTAATCTACAATGATTTCTCTTTTCTAGTAACGAAGAAAGAGAGACTTGCAATAACAGGACGAAATGGTGCTGGAAAGTCAACTCTGTTGAGGATGCTTGCTGGTGTAGACCCAGATTACAAAGGGACGATAACAGATGGCGCAGGCGTTGTAAAAGGCTACTTTGCGCAAGACACTGAGAACACGCTAGACAACGAGAACACTGTCTTGGAGGAACTGGAGACAGTTGCAACGCTCGAGGACCAGCCAAGGCTCAGGTCGATGCTTGGCTCGTTTCTCTTCTCTGACGACGATGTATTCAAAAAAGTGAAAGTGCTATCAGGTGGTGAAAAGTCGAGACTGGCATTGCTGAAGATACTTTTGCATCCGTCGAACTTGCTACTTTTGGATGAACCTACAAACCACTTGGACATAAATGCAAAAGAGATGCTTGCAAAAGCAATTGCAAGCTATGGAGGCACTGTCATATTCGTCTCTCATGACAAGCACTTTATTAAAACGCTTGCAACGAAAATACTCTACATATCAGAGGACGGTCCTGAATTCTTTCAAGGCGACTATGACTATTTCGAATACAAGCTAGAGGAAAAAGAGGCTCAATGGGATATAAAGAAAGCTGAGGACAAAAGAGTTGTAGATGAGAAAAAGAAAGACACAACAAACAGCTACCAGACATCCAAAGAGAGACGCAATGCGCAAAGAGCATTGGAGCGTGAGGTAGAAAAGCTATCTCAGAAGCTTGATGATTTGACAAATAAGCTTGATGGAATAAACAGCGATATGGAGAAAAGCGAGAATTACTCAGATGTCAAGAAGATAACAAAGCTGTCAAACGACAAGGCCAGCTTAGAAGAGGAAATTGCGAAGATTGAAGACGAATGGCTAGAGAAAAGCACCAAGCTGGAAGAAGAGTATGGAAAAAATAGCTGAACCAGATGAATTGCAAAAGGAGTTCTCGAAGAGAGTGCCATCATTGATTCTAGCCTCTTCATCCCCTAACAGGAAAGCACTATTAGAGAGGGCCGGTACAGTTGTGACAACGTTCTCGCCAGATATAGACGAATCGAGAGACAACTCGGATCCTATAGAGAGCATAAAAGAGATAGTGAAGAGGAAGTTTGCCTCCTACAAAAATAGCTTGTCATATAGGCCAGATGTGATTGCGATTGCTGCCGATACCTTGGTCTTGAAGGACAACAAGCTCATTGGAAAGCCAAAGGATGCCAAGGAAGCAAAAGAGATTCTCAGGTCACTCTCAGCAGGAGAGCAAAAGGTCTTGACAGCTGTTGCTCTACATATCCCCGATAAAGAAGACATCTTCTTCGTTGACAGCGCAACTGTCGTATTCAAGAAACTATCGGAGGATGATATAGAATGCTATATCTCAAAAGACGAATGGATTGGAGCTGCAGGCGGCTACAGACTCCAGATGACAGGCTATGAGCTTGTCGATAGCATAGATGGCGACTGGACATGTGTCGTAGGTCTTCCATTGAAGGCCATACTGGAGCATATCTCTAGCTAAGAAGCTCCTCATAATGCTCTTGGCCAAGCATCAAAATACCATGTATATGCTCATCCGAAAGCCTATATATTATGCTTCTGCCATTCTTCTTGAACCTAACAAGCCTTGATGCTCTCAATACTTTCAACTGTTGGGAAATCGCCGACTGGCTCATTCCTAAACTCTCAGCAATGGCCCCTACTCCGACTTCGCCATTCTCATCAAGAAGATAAAGAATCTTCAATCTCGTAGGATCAGAGAACATCTTGAAAAAATCTGCGATATCTATCACTTCCTCTTCTGGTATCTTTTCATCAATCACATCCAATCTCCTAGACATTAATAGCAAGAGAAATTATAAATCATTGGCTTATCAAAAGGCAAATAGCTGAAGAATCCTTCAATGATATATGCCAAAATACTTTTTCCATACCATTTTACAAAAGACCATTTTGCTTTATGCTTTGTCCATGGCTAATATTGGATTTATAGGACTTGGAGTAATGGGAGAACCTATGTGTTCTCATCTAATCGATAAAGGTGACAAGCTTTTCGTATACACAAGAACAAAAGCAAAAGCCTCCAAGCTAATCGAAAAAGGTGCAACTTATCTAGACAACCCAAAAGAAGTTGCGAAGAACTCTGACATAGTCTTCACAATCGTTGGCTATCCCAAGGATGTCTACGAAGTATATCTTGGCAAAGACGGTCTTGCCGATGGAGCAAAAAACGGACAGCTTTTTTGTGATATGACAACAACAAAGCCAACGTTGGAGATAGAGATTTCACATGAATTATCATTAAAGGGAGCAAGGCTTGTAGATGCTCCTGTATCAGGGGGCGATGTCGGAGCAAGAAATGGAACGCTATCCATAATGTGCGGCGGAGAGAAGGAGGATATCGATAAGCTCATGCCATTCTTTTCCGCCTTGGGCAAGAATGTTTGCCATATGGGGCCTGTCGGATCTGGACAGCACACAAAAATGAGCAATCAGATTGTCATCGCTGGTACTATGGCAGGAGTGTCTGAGGCTCTTGTGTACGGCGCGTCTGCCGGACTGGATCTGAACAAGATGGTTGCATGCATATCAAAAGGTGCAGCAGGTTGCTGGACGCTGGACAATCTTGCACCAAGAGTAATATCCGGAAACTACAACCCAGGCTTTATGGTCGACCATTTCATAAAAGACATGTCAATTGCGCTTGAAGAGAGTGAGAAAATGGGGCTTTCTCTTCCATCGCTTGCGCTCACGAAACAGCTATATGTCGCAATACAGGCCCAAGGAATGGGCAAGAATGGAACACAAGCTCTTGTTAAAGCACTTGAGAGTCTATCAGGCAAGGAGGTTTTATGATAGAAGAAAAAAACGCGGCTACAATCATTCTTGATGATGGCAAGACCTACAAGACTTCAATAATCACAGACAACCAGGGCGACAAAAGCATCGATATCTCCAAGCTTAGATCCGAAACAGGCTACATTACATATGACCCAGGCTTTGTGAATACAGGCTCTTGCATGTCATCCATATGCTACATAAATGGCGAGAAGGGAATTTTGAGATACAGAGGCTACAATATCGAAGACTTGGTATCAAAGTGCGATTTCATTGAAGTTGCTCACCTTTTGATCAAAGGCTACCTTCCAAACCGCGAGGAAAGAACAAGATATCAAGAACTATTGAACAAGCATTCACTGTTGCATGTGAACATGAAGAAATTCTTCCGAGCATATCCTCCAGAGGCACACCCGATGGGGATTCTATCAGCAATGGTCGCATCGCTTTCTGCCTTTTACCCTGAAATGGAAGACAAGGACCCAGAGGAGAACATCGACCTCACTGTCACAAGGCTATTGTCGAAAATGAGAACAATCGCGGCCTATACATACAGACAGATGAACGGCCTCGACTATGTTGATCCGCAATACAACTTCTCTTATTGTGCGAATTTCTTGAATATGATGTTCTATTCGTCTGTAAACAACTACACTCCAAATCCTGTGCATGTAAAGGCTCTTAACCAGCTATTGATTCTGCATGCTGACCATGAGCAGAACTGCTCCACATCGGCTGTGCGTCTTGTTGGTTCATCAGAGGCTAACCTATATGCATCTGTATCAGCTGGTTGCTGTGCTCTTTGGGGTTCGAAACATGGCGGTGCAAACCAAGCTGTAATGGATATGCTGAACAAAATGGTATCAGAGAAAATCACGACAGACGATATAATACGAAGAGCAAAAGACAAAAACGACTCATTTAGGCTCTCTGGTTTTGGTCACAGAGTTTACAAGACATTTGATCCAAGAGCGAAGATTGCAAAGAAACTATGCCAGGAAGTCCTTTCAACTACAAAGAAAGCCGACCCAATGCTTGAATTGGCTATGGAGCTGGAAGAGAAAGCCACCCATGATGATTACTTTATAGAGCGACATCTATACCCTAATGTAGATTTCTATACAGGTCTTACATTCCATGCAATGGGCATTCCTGTATCAATGTTCACTGTCCTTTTTGCTATGGGAAGACTTCCAGGATGGATTGCCCACTACCTTGAGTGGAAGCATGATCCATACCAAAAGATTGGACGTCCAAGGCAAGTATATACAGGAGAACAAGAAAGAGAAGTGTTGCCTATTAATGAAAGATAAGACGAAGCGATAAGAGAAGACTAAACTTTTGACATCGCAAAAGGTCAATGATAGGCAAAAATACAGTCGATAAATTGTATTAGATATCGCAGTTCGATTTTAAGGCTGCTGGTTATTTTTGTATAATAGGTGATTTATCGTCTAAAAACAATTATAATTGGATGAAAAAGAAAGCTTATTGGACGAAAAGAGTTCTAATGAGATCATTTGATTATAGCAGGCTTTATGACAAAGCATGGGATACAGATACTTTAAACCTTGTTGCAAAGATTCACGAATGTAAGGGACGACAGGATTTGTTTATCAGACAGAAACCTGTCGAATTGGATCGTCTTGTCGAGATTGCAAAAATGCAGAGTACCGAAGCGTCAAATAAAATCGAAGGCATCGTCACAACAAGCACCCGAATGAAACAACTCTTTGAAGCAAAAACTACTCCAAGAAACCGTGATGAAGATGAGATTATTGGTTACAGGGATGTTTTGAATACGATTCATGAGAGCAGTGAGTATATCCCAATCCGTCCATCATATATACTCCAGCTCCATAGAGATCTCCTAAAAAGGGCAGGATTCTCTTATGGCGGACATTTTAAAAATGTCCAAAACTATATTAATGAAACGAAGCCTGATGGAACTATAGTCACACGATTTACACCTATTGCACCTTATGACACAGCAGAAGCAATGGAAAACTTATGTAATGCCTATGGACGAGCTATAGCAAATGAAAAAATAGATCCGTTAATACTGATTTCAGTTTTTATCTGCGATTTCCTTAGCATACATCCCTTTAATGATGGTAATGGAAGAATGAGCAGATTGCTCACATTGCTCCTCTTGTACAAGAACGGATACAGTGTTGGGAAATATATAAGCATTGAAAAACAGATAGAAAAAAACAAAAGATCGTTACTGCGATACACTTGAAGAATCAGATGCGGGATGGCATGAAGAAAAAAATGATCCTACATCCTTTATCAGATATATGTTGCAAATAATTCTGGCTTGTTATACAGATTTTGAAGAGCGAGTTGGCTTAATGGATGAAAGAGGAAATGGAAGTACGGCATATGATATTGTTGAAAAGTACACAAAAGAGAAAATCGGTAAGTTTACAGGAGCGGATGTTGTGGCTCACTGTCCGAGCATAGGACGATCCTCCGCTTTGGCAGCGTTAAAGAAACTAACCGAGAAAGGACTTGTCATCAGAGAAGGTTCAGGCAGAAGCACTTTTTATATTCGTTCAGACATGAAATGTTAATGTTTTTACTCCTTTCTATAACAGACAAAAGCCATTAACAGGGTTTTTCAAAGATCTTTAATGCTGATAGACGAACATATGGTAGGAATACTATCCGAGACTAAGCATTAAATCCCAAGACAACAATCAATAAGCTGATACAAAAAGGTGTAGATTCTTGCATACACCTTTTATCTTTTTCCCATGCAATAAAAATAGCTGATTTTACCTGTTTTTGCTATATTTTAGCCTTAAAAGGCTTTAATTTCACAATAAAAAAAATTCGTTAAAAACCTACACCTTTTTGCAAGAAAACAAAAAGATGGCAGAAAGACAGATCAAATCAAAAAGCCGAGTAAAAGACCATGGTGAGGTTTTTACAGCAGAGCGAGAAGTTAAAGCGATGTGCGATCTTGCAAAGGATGAGACTGAACGCATAGATAGCAGGGTTCTCGAACCTGCATGTGGAGATGGAAACTTCTTAGCAGAAATACTCAAAAGAAAGCTGAAAACAGTCACTAGATATCACAAAAACAATCCAAGCGATTGGGAAAAGTACAGCATTGTTGCTCTCTCATCTCTCTATGGAGTAGATATCCAAGAAGACAATGTCGAAGAATGCCAAGCACGTCTTTTTAATATTTGGCTAAAAACATACAAGAAAGCTATTCACAGCTTTGTGTCGCCTGACATCGATCAAAGCGCAAAGTATATCCTATCTTGCAATATCATTTGCGGAGATGCCTTAACACTATTGAAATCAAATGGCAAACCAATTGTCTTTTCTGAATGGAGTCTAGTATCGGGCACTCTTATGAAAAGGCGTGACTTCGAACTCTCAACACTTCTTTCAATGCAAGAGAATGGAAAACAAGGAGATTTATTCTTATCATCCGATGATTTTGATTCAGAGCTTGGGGCATACATACCAAAACCAATAAAAGAATTCAATCCAATTGAATATTGGAGGTTGCAATGTCTGAAATAAACCATAATCCCGACATTCTTTCATGTCTTGCAAACCTTTCAAATGACGAGGTATTCACACCTCCAGAGATTGCAAATGCCATGCTGGATATGATTCCATCTGATTTCTGGAAAAACCCGAATGTCAAAGTATTCGATCCTTCTTGCAAATCTGGAGTCTTTCTAAGAGAAGCAGCAAAGAGATTTCTAAAAGGTCTTGAGGAAAAAATGCCTGATCTTCAAGAGCGTATCGACCACATATTCAAAAGAATGCTCTTTGGTTTTTCAATCACTGAGTTGACAGCCCAATTATCAAGAAGAAGCCTATATTGCAGCAAAACAGCTAATGGGCACTACTCTATCACAACTTTCAAAACGGACCATGGAAACATCTTATTCGATAAAATCAACCACACATGGAAGAATGGCAAATGCATCTATTGCGGCGCTTCCGAAGATATATACAACCGTGAAGAAGGAAAGGAAACCCATGCCTACCAGTTCATCCATCTAAAAGAAGAGAAGATAAAGGAACTTGAGAAAATGAAATTCGATTTGATCATAAGCAACCCACCATATCAACTATCTGATGGAGGAGCTCAAGCAAGTGCATCTCCTCTCTATCAAAAGTTCATAGAACAAGCAAAGAAACTCAACCCAAGATATATAGCAATGATTATCCCATCAAGATGGTATACAGGTGGAAAAGGTCTTGATTCATTCAGAGATGAAATGATTTCTGACAAACGAATTTGCGAGCTACATGATTTTCCTAACGCAAATGATTGTTTCTCAGGCGTAGAAATCAAGGGAGGAGTTTGCTATTTTCTTTGGAATAGGGATTACTCTGGTAATTGTTCGATTTATTTTCATAATGAAAATGGCATAGAGCACAGCATTCGACCTCTCAAAGAAAAAGGATGCGATTTCTTCATACGCAATAACAATCTTGTTTCGATATACCATAAAGTCAAAGACAAAGAATCATTTATGAAATTGGTATCTGCAAGAAAACCATTTGGTCTATGTGGTGACTTCTTCAAAGATACAACAAAATACAATTTGCCATCAGTAAGTGAGACAAAGATAAGTAATGGTATTGCGATCTATGGACTTGATGAACACCTTAAACGTACAATTCGATATGCCGGCAAAAATTATCCATTGCCTGACAAAACATATCTAGGAGAATACAAACTGTTTTTCTCTAGAAACCAAGGTTCAGGAATTTTCGGTGAATTATTCTCCGAACCAATCATTGCTGGCCCTAATTGCTGTTGTACTGAAACTTTCATTGTTATTGGTTTATTCAAAACAAGAGGAGAAGCGCTCAATTGCAATAAATACTTATATACAAAATTCTTACGAACTGTAGTCGGCATAAAGAAAAATGACCAAGGAGCAAGCCGAGGAATCTTCGAGTTTGTCCCTATCCAAGACTTTACAGCTCAATCCGATATCGACTGGAGCAAATCAATTGAGGAAATAGATCAGCAATTGTATAGAAAGTATGGACTTGATGAGAAGGAGATTTCATTCATCGAATCATCTATAAAGCCTATGAATTTCGAAGGTGACAAGAATGAGTGACTTTGAATTCTTGCCAAGAGATACATCTATTACTCCGACAATCTATGCATACTCAGATCCTAGATGGAAAGGCCTTCTTAAGATTGGCTATACAGATAGGCAAACAGAGGTACGAGTAAAAGAGACTGAGGGTGTTGTAAAGCCTGAGCCTAGCGAGGTTATGATAGAGTATGAAACATCCGCGATGAGATCAGATGGCTCGATTTTCACTGACCATGATGTTCATAGGATGCTTAGAAATGACATGCATGTTATCTGCCAAGCTGGCGAATGGTACAGATGCTCTGTTGATATGCTTAGACGAGCTATATATGCTGTGCGAAATCGATTGGCAACAGCGACTTCGCGAATAGAGACTTTCAAAATGCGTCCTGAGCAAAGGATGGCTGTAGAAAAGACAAAGAGCTACTTTGAATCTTTCAAAGAGGATATGAAAAACAGAACACCAAAGTTTCTTTGGAATGCAAAGATGCGTTTTGGCAAGACATTCGCATCTTATGAGCTTGCTAAAGCAATGAACTTCAAACGTGTTCTGGTTCTTACATTCAAACCCGCTGTAAAATCTGCTTGGAAAGATGATCTCAATTCACATGTCGATTTTGAAGGCTGGCAATTCATCTCAAATCCATCATCCAATGATAAATCCACACCATCATTGAACGTACAATATGAGAAATGTGACAAGTCCTCCCCTATTGTGTGCTTTGGTTCATTGCAAGACCTTCTTGGCGTTGGTCCAGATGGAAAGATAAAAGCCCACAATGGCTTTATACATGAGATAAACTGGGACCTTGTCATCTTTGATGAATACCATTTTGGAGCATGGAAAGAACGCTCGAAAGACCTGTTTGCAAAAGATGATGAAGAAGAGGAAATAATTGAAAGCGAGAATGAAACAAAAGAGAGCGAAAAGGCAGGAAAAAAAGATACAGCCTTGAACATAGATGAATCTTTCTTGCCAATAACAACAGAGCATTATCTGTTTTTGTCAGGGACACCATTTAGAGCAATATCATCAGGGGAATTCATCGAGGAACAAATATTCTCTTGGACATATAGCGATGAGCAAAGTGCAAAAGAGAATTGGAATGATGCAAATGGTCCCAATCCTTACCTTTCGCTTCCAAGAATGGTCATGATGACATACAAACTTCCTGAATCCATAAGAAAGATTGCATTGAATTCTGATTTCAATGAATTTGACCTGAATGTATTCTTTGACACAAAAGGAAATAGAGAAAATGCCGAGTTCATCTACAAGGATTACGTGCAAAAGTGGCTCGATTTGATCAGAGGCTCTTACATGGAATCTACTGTCGACGAACTAAAGAGCAGGAGGTCATCTCCTTTTCCGTATTCAGATATCCGCCTCAGGCAAGCATTGCAACACACTCTTTGGTTCCTGCCAACTGTTAATTCATGCTATGCCATGAGAAATCTTTTGGCTGAAAAACAAAATGTTTTCTATAAAGACTACAAAGTAATTGTTGTTGCTGGCTCAGAGTCTGGACAAGGAGCTGAAGCTTTAATACCAGTTGAAAAAGCAATGGATGATCCTTTGAAGACGCATACTATTACTCTTTCTTGTGGAAAATTGACAACAGGTGTTACTGTAAAGCCATGGACTGGCATCTTTATGCTCAGAAACCTGTCGCAACCAGAGACCTATTTTCAAGCAGCATTCAGAGTGCAATCGCCTTGGGTTGCAAAAGATATGATAATCAAAAGAGAGTGCTACGTTTTTGATTTTGCACCCAACAGAACACTCAGACAGCTTTCAGAGTATTCATGCCAATTGAATGTCAAGGAAAAGGATCCCGAGAAAAAGGTCTCAGCATTCATTCGATTCCTGCCTGTGCTTTCCTATGAAGGCAATATCATGAGAGAAATAGATGCAAAAGATATTCTCGATATTGCATCGTCTGGGATATCGGCAACACTTCTTGCCAGGCGCTGGGAATCGGCTCTTTTGGTCAATGTCGACAATGAAACTTTAGAAAGACTTCTCAACAATAAGAAAGCACTTGACGCATTGATGCAAATCGAAGGATTCAGAAGCCTCAATGATGATATAAAGACAATCATCAACAAATCGGAGGAAGTCAAGAAAGCAAAGAAAGAAGGAAAAGACAAATCTGGGACAAAAGAAGAGAAGAAAGAGCTGTCGAATGAAGAAAAGGAATACAAGAGCAAGCGGAAAGAAATACAAGAAAAGCTGATAAAATTTGCGACCAGAATCCCAATCTTCATGTATCTTACTGATTTCAGGGAAGTATGCCTCAAGGATGTGATTACAAAGCTTGAACCAAATCTATTCAAGAAAGTCACAGGTCTTAATGTTGAAGACTTCGAGCTTCTCGCCTCTCTTGGGCTATTCAACGAAGCTCTTATGAATGATGCTATATTCAAATTCAGACGATATGAGGAAGCATCCCTTGAGTACACTGGAATCAACAAGCACACTGGAAAAGCTGTCGGAGGCTACTCTACTGTGCTGAAAAATGATGAATTCAATGCAATATACGGAACAAGCATTGCCCCTCCAAATGTCGGCGATATTGTGAATGTCAAAGATGAAGGCATATTCAAAGTATCATCAACGATAAACGAGAAATTCTCGGTAAAGAATGACAAAGGTAGGACATTGCATTTCTTATATCCTGATGCTTTTGAAAAAGGTACTGTAAGATATTGCAATAAGTGAAAAGCCTTTTACAAACTCTTTAGCATATCGATGAAGTAGCCGAGGTTGCCATCAAAGGAAAGTGCTCTTTTGCTTATTTCGTCTAGCATCTTTTCGTCAAAGGCACTATTGGAAAGAGATTTGAATTTATTCTCGAGATCCTCGTCTCTTGCGCCTTTTGACCATCTAGAGCCAATATGCTCCCTCTTAAGTACTTCTCCATTCTTCAAGACAACTGTTACTATTGCGCCTCTTATAGAGAAAGATGAATCACCATACTCAACATGGTTCAAGACTTCGACCTTATCCATCAACGATGAGTACTTTCCGCTTTTTATATTCTCCAATAGAAATGCATCTGGAGGCAAAGCCTTGCAAATAACACCAACAGAGATAGCATATGGAAGATAAAGACGTGCCGATGACACATTCAATGGCATCTCAACTCCACTGTTTAGCTGGTAGGAATATGGGTATGTCTCAACTATTATCTTCTTTACATCATTTACAGAAAAAGGTCTTTGCTCAATTATTTGCAAAAGCGCACTTACAGCAGGGTGTACAGATGCACATGCACTGAACTCTTTGAATGAAATCTTCTCTATCAAGAAATCCTTAGCAATCTCACCATCTGGCTCAGCTCCAGAATAGATGCTTTTCAACGATTTCTCACCATCTAGGATAGCCTCAGGGCCACTCATGCCCCGCTTTGCTCCATTGACAGCAATCATGCCAAGATAGCATCCCCAGCCTCCATAGAAATCCTTTGAATCAGATCCTGATAGGAAACTTACAAATGGGCAAATAGGCAAAAGGCTTCCGGCTAGGCAAATTGCATTCATTATCTCTTTCTTGCTCAAACCAGCTAGCATGCCAGATGTGGCAACTGATGCAAACGCTCCATTGAGACCTGGGCCATGAAGTCCAAGCTTTCTGACATTCTCTGTTGATAAAAGGCCCATTCTAAGACAAAGATCATACCCGAACAAAACAGCCTTAAGAACTGTATCCTTGTCGGGATGGTACTTCTCAAAAGAGGCAAATGCTGATGACCAGACATAGACGCCTGGGTGTACAGATGCTCCCATTCCTGATACGTCATCAAGCTCGATTGTACTTGTCCTTGATGCATTTGCAAATGCCGATGCTTCCAAATTGAATTGCTTCTTTTCGCCCCATATCGATGACTCGCCTTGAGCGCTAATTGATTTCACAAGCTCAACCAGATCCGAACATAGCCTGTGGCTTGTCGAGTATATTGTACAACCCAGATAGTCGAGAAGCGTTCGCTGTATTTGATGTATAACATTATCAGGAACAGTTGATATGTCCAATGAATAGAACGCATCTACGATTCTTTCAAGATAATCCCTTTTCATGCAAACTCCTTTGCCCTATGGCAAGCAACGAAATGCGACTTTCTTATCTCAACTAAGCATGGAGTCTTCTCTTTGCACATATCAGTTGCAACTGGGCATCTGGATGCAAATCGGCAACCAGGCTTTGGATCTATAGGACTGGTGATTTCACCTCGCAAAATCGGTCTTTCGATCTCTCCTTTATGCACAACAGGAAGAGGTATTGCAGCAAGAAGAGCCTTTGTATATGGATGGATTGTATTTGAAAACAGTTCCTCGGTTGGCGCTTTTTCGACAACTTTTCCCATGTACATGACCATTATATTGTTCGATATATGACGAACAACAGAAAGATCATGAGTAATGAACATATATGAAAAGCCACGCTCTTCTTGCAAATCCTGCATCAAATTTATAATCTGCGCTTGTATTGATACGTCCAAAGCCGAGACAGGCTCATCGCAAACAATAAACTCAGGCTCAAGAGCCAATGCCCTCGCAATACCTATTCTTTGCCTTCTTCCGCCATCAAGCTCATGAGGGTAGTAGTTTACATATCTTGATGCGAGCCCAACAGTATCCATCAGTGATGAGACTCTTTCATCGATCTCGCCTTTTGGACAGATTTTGTTTATTCTCATCGGCTCGCCTATTATCTCGCCAACAGTCATCCTTGGATTCAATGATGAAAAAGGATCTTGGAAAATCATTTGCAAGCTTTTTCTTAGCTTTATCGAGTCCTTCTGGGCAAGGATTTCCTCTCCTTTGAAATAAACTTCCCCATCTGTTGCTGGCAAAAGCTTTATAACAACTCTTCCTAAAGTGGATTTTCCGCATCCAGATTCGCCGACAACTCCCAAAGTCTCACCTTTTGAGATAGAGAAATCGACATCATCTACGGCATGAAGCAAACCATGCGGCGTTTTGAAATACTTCTTTAATCCCTCAACTCTTAGCAATTCATCCATAGTCTTACCCTTGTTTCTCTGTTTTTCCACATAAGAAGCATTTGACGAAATGCCCATGGGAAACCTCTACATCTCCAGGCATCTTCTCGTTGCAAATATCCATTCTGTCCTTGCATCTTGGAGAGAAAGGACAACCCTTAGGAAGATTGGCCGGATCTGGCATAAGCCCGCTTATAGGATGAAGTCTTTTTTCTTTTATGTTCATTGAAGGAAGAGATCCAAACAACCCCTTGGTGTATGGGTGGGCTGTATGCTCATAGATGTCCTCTATAGTGCCGCTTTCTACGATCATGCCAGCATACATTATCGCAACCTTAGTACAAATTTCTGCAACAACTCCCAAGTCATGCGTTATCAAAAGCATAGATGTCTGGTACTCTTTCCTTAAATTCCTAATCAAGGCCAAGACCTGGGCCTGGATAGTCACATCCAAAGCTGTCGTAGGCTCATCTGCAATGATTATCTCAGGCCTGCATGCAAGAGCGATAGCAATCACAACTCTTTGCTTCATACCTCCTGAGAATTGATGTGGATAGTCATTCATCCTCTCTCTTGGGATACCGACCTTCTCGATCATCTCGCACGCAATCCTCTCAGCATCAAGCCGGCTTACTTTTCTATGTTTTCTTACAACCTCTGATATTTGCTCACCAACGCGCATGACAGGGTTAAGGCTTGTCATCGGATCCTGGAAAATCATCGAGATATCATTGCCTCGAATAAGACGCATCTCAACCTCGCTCAGCTTTGTCAGATCCTTGCCTTCAAGCCTTATTGTTCCAGAGACGATACGCCCAGGAGGGCTTGGAACCAATCTCATCAAGCCCAATGCTGTTGTTGTCTTGCCAGCTCCTGTCTCTCCGACAAGACCCATGACTTCTCCTTTTTTAAGGGAAAAGCTTATTCCATTTACGGCACACACCTCACCATCGTCAGTGAAATAGTGGATTACTAGATCCTCAACTTGCAAAATATCTTCTTTATCGCAATCTGCCATGATCTACCTCTTTAGTTTTGGATCCAAAGCATCTCTCAGCCCATCGCCAAAAAGATTCAATGAAAGAACTGTGAACATGATTGCAAGGCCAGGAAAGATTACTTCATGTGGATAATCCCTCATGTATGTTCTTGCAGTCGAAAGCATAGAGCCCCACTCTGGAGTCGGTGGTTGGATGCCAAGGCCCAAGAAAGAAAGAGATGCTAGCATGATTATCGATTTTCCTATTCCAAGAGTAGCCTGTACAATGATTGGTGCAAGGACATTCGGAAATACATAGTGCATGATTATATGGCCATTCTTTGCACCGATGCATCTTGCAGCCTCAATATACTCCTGGTCCTTGACTGTGAGCGTTGAACCTCTTACGACCCTTGCGAAAGTCGGTATTGTACTTATCGACAATGCAATAATCGCATTAAGGAGCCCCGGGCCAAGTGTCGTTGCGATCACTATTGCCAAAACAGTTGAAGGAATAGCCATCATTATATCGCAAGCTCGCATTATCAAGCTCTCAAGCTTCTTGCCGAAAAAGCCAGCGACAGCACCAAGAAAACAACCGATCAATGCCCCTACAGCGAGTGATATGAGCCCCATCACAAGAGATATCCTGGCCCCATAGATGACACGAGAGAAAATATCGCGCCCGAAGTTGTCAGTGCCAAAGATATGCTCTAAGGATGGTTTCTCGTTCAATGCATTGTAATCTTGTAATGCATAATCATAGGGAGCTATGAAATCAGCGAAAAGCGCACATATGAGCAAAATCAAAAGGCCTGCAAGGCCCAGCATCGCAAGCCGGCTCTTCTTGAGTCTTTTCCAAACTTCCTTTGCCTGGCTTCTCTTTTTATTCTCCATCAATGGGCCTCCTCCTTGTTTTTCTTAGTCTTCTTCCTCTCGTATTGCGCTTTTATCCTAGGATCAGCAATTGCATACATCAAATCAACGCACAAGTTGACAATAGAACACATAAGAGCAATAACAAGCACACCACCCTCTACTAGTGGATAGTTTCTGTTCTTTATTGCATCGACCATCATCTTGCCAAGGCCGGGAATTGCAAAAACTTGCTCATTGACTACAGCTCCCGAAAGGCCTCCTGCAAACTGGATCCCAATTATAGTAATAATCGGTATGAGTGCGTTCTTGAGAGCATGCTTGAATATGACTTCCCTCTCCGAAAGCCCCTTTGCCCTTGCTGTCCTTATGTAGTCGGATCTGATTACTTCAAGCATTGAAGATCTAGTCATCCTGGTTATTGTTGCAAGGGAGGCTGCGCTTATGCTCAGAACAGGCATTATGTAATACAGTGGGCCATACAACCCTGATGCAGGAAGGATGCCAAGCTTAACAGAGAAAAAGAGCACCAATAAAAGAGCAAGCCAGAAGTTTGGCATGGTTATGCCAATCAATGCAAGGACTGTGATCACATTATCCAGGATAGTGTATTGTCTTACAGCGCTTATTATCCCAGCTGGGATGCCGACAGCGACAGCAAACAAACAGCTTAGCACAGAGAGCCTTATCGTAACAGGAAGCCTTGCGATAATCTCCTGACTTACAGGAAGCTGTGTCGTGTATGAAGTGCCAAGATTGCCATGCAACAAATTGCGCATATAGATCAGATATTGCTGAAGAAATGGCCTATCGAGCCCCATTTCACTTCTAAGAGCCATTACTTCCTCTTCCGATGCACTATCGCCAAGGATCAAACGCGCAGGATCCCCATCCGTGAAATGCATCATCGTGAAAATCAGGAATGTAACGCATAGAAGAACAGGAATCGTAACAAGTATGCGCTTGAGTACATAACGCCACATAGCATAGCCTCCGTCTCGGGCAATAGTGCCCGAATGATGTCAAAATGAGATAAGAGTCAAATCCGGAATAACGTTAGGATAGAATGGAAGATTCTTTATAATAGATGAGCATCCATAGGCATTTGCGGGGAATGCGATCGGGAATGTGTACAGCTTCGATGCAAGATAGTCTTGGAGCTCTCCATAGATTTCTTTTCTCTTGCTTTCATCATATGTGGATATTCCGGCATCAAGGTAGTCTTGTATCTTCTCATCGCCATGCCTGATGGATATAGTCCTCTCTATAGGCCATGCCAAAAGAGCTGCCGACGGGTCGTTTATCGCTGCAGTATTTGTCATCAGCGATACAGCAATCGCTCCTGAGTTATTGAGCGTAGTATATTGCGCAAGATCAACGAATTGGATATCACAATCTACCACTCCAAGAGCTGTCCACATCGATTGCACAGCCTCTGAGAAATTCCTGTTCAACGTGCTGTCATATGTAGTGTAAACAAGCTTCAAGTGATTCTTCTCATCATATCCAGCCTTCTTCAAAAGCTCTTTGGCCTTCTCTGGATCATAGCCAGGCAATGACGTTGCCTTATGCCCGATTATTGTCGATGAGTAGTAGCTATCAGCAACAAGGGCCTTTCCACCCCATCCTATTTGCACCAGAGCATCCCTGTTAAGGGCATATGAAAGCCCCGCCCTCACATTGTAGTCGTCATATGGCTTTATAGAACTGTTGTATGTTATGAAGCTGACACCTTGAGTATTTCCGCTTATAAGCCTTGTCTTTGGGTTGTTCTCAATCCTTTCCCACTCAGTGGATGGAAGATTGAATGCGATATCGACACCGCCAGTCTCAAGCTCGATTGCCCTAGACGAGCCTTCAACGATGACTCTTGCAACAAAATGATCATATGCAAGTTTATCGCTCCAATAATTCTCATTTGCTTCAAGCTCGATTCTGTCTCCACTTACCCATTTGCTAAAAACCATTGGTCCTGTGCCCATCGGCTTTCTCGATCTCTCTTCCGAAGTAGCATTCTCATAGTAGTTCTTGCTGATCACCGCACAGCGATATGATGCCATTGCAGAGATCAAAGCCGCGTTAGGAGCCTTAAGCTTTACGATAAGATGTGTATCATCGACAATTTGGAAAGCTGTTGTATCTATCGACCCAAATAGATTGGAAGTAAATGAGCTTTCCGCTGCAGTCTTGAGAGAATAAGCAACATCTTCAGCTGTCATCTTCGATCCGTCATGGAAATAGACATCATCTCGAAGAGTAAGGCTTAGCGTAGTATCGTCTATCATCTTGTACTCTGTTGCAAGCCATGCAGAGATGTTGCCTTCCAAGTCAGAGCGGAACAAAGGCTCATACACAAGCCTTGAAACAACAAGCCCATTCTGGTTTGAGTGGGCATATGGATCAAGCTGTTGAGGCTCACCATCAAGAGCGACTATCAAAGTATCCTTGCCTTTTGCAAGATTATCATCAGCTTCCTTCTCCGAGCCACCGAGAGCATATAGAGAAGAAAACACAAAAAAAGACAACAAAACAAAAACGAATAAGCGTTTCATACAATATCCTCCTTTCAGAGAAGCGAATAAAATATTGTTGCATAGTTTACCTTTTAGGGGCATCTATTGCAATTCGATATCGATTCTTTCAAGACAGAACAATTTTGGCTATATACAGAAGCAATAACAAATTCCCAATACCTGTAAAAGCATCGAAGAGAATAAAGTGCAAGAGAAAATCCTTGCACAGTCATCTTAAATATTATCAATCAGCCTCTTTGCAAATTCATCTGTAGAGAGGCACTTCCCGCTCTTGCCCTCTTTTTGCATCAGTTGATAGAAATCCCTTGTGACTTCTGCTGATAAAATTGTCTTCTTAACGCTATCTCTTATAGCATTCGACGCCTCTTGCCAGCCAATGTAAGATAGCATCATAGCGCCTGAAAGAATTATTGACAGAGGGTTCACGATGTTCTTTCCTGCAATATCAGGAGCTGTACCATGCGTTGCCTCGAATACAGCTATTGCACTTTCGTAGTTTATGTTTGCTCCTGGTGCAATACCTATTCCTCCTACCTCCGCGGCAAGGGCATCAGAGACATAATCGCCATTCAAGTTCATTGTCGCAATAACATCATACTCTTCAGGCTTTATGAGGATATTTTGCAAGAACGCATCGCAAATGCAATCCTTTACTTCAACCTTTTTGCCATTATGTGGAATATATGTATGCCCGTTTTCATCAAAAGCATTGAACTCTTGTTTAGCAAGTTCATAGCCCCAAGCCCTGAAGCCACCTTCTGTGAACTTCATTATGTTGCCCTTATGCACAAGTGTGATATTTCGCCTATTGTTGTCCAAGGCATAGCGTATTGCCGCCCTTATAAGACGCTTGGAACCTTCCTCCGACACAGGCTTGATTCCGATTGCACTCGATTGAGGGAAACGTATTTTCCTAACGTTCATCTCGTTTTGCAAGAAATCAATAACTTTTTTTGCTTCATCTGAGAATGCTGGCCACTCTATTCCTGCATAAATGTCCTCTGTATTTTCACGGAAAACAACCATATCGACATTCTCTGGATGCCTAACTGGCGATGGCACGCCATCAAAATACTCAACTGGTCTTTGGCAAACATAGAGATCCAGGCCCTGACGCAAAGCAACGTTTATCGATCTTGCTCCCTTCCCTACAGGAGTCATCAATGGTCCTTTTATCGCAATAAGATTCTCCTTGATCAATGAAAGAGTCTGGTCTGGAAGATTTGTGTCTGTTTTTTCTATTGCCTTTGCTCCAGCTAAAGCCTCAATCCACTCGATCTTCCTCTTGCCTTTGTAGCACTTTTCAACAGCATTATCCAAAACCTTTATCATTACGGATGTGATCTCTTTGCCCACTCCGTCACCTTCGATATAGACAATAGTTGGATTGTCAGGGACTACCAGTTTTCCATTTTCTACTTTGCTTTTCATCGTCTACTCTCCATTTTTGATTTGATTGAGTCTTCCACCAGCCCTGAGCATCGCTTTTTGCTCATCGGATGCAAATAGCGTCAAAGGAATCGATATGCCCTTTGTCAAATCATTCAATGCGAATTGGCCTCTTTCGAGAGACGAGAAGATATCATCAAGCACAACATCATCGTCTTGATCTATTTTCTTGTAGTCCTCCTCATTCGTGAAAACCAATGGAAGAATGCCGAAGTTGCAAAGGTTCGCTTGATGTATTCTCTCAATCGATACAGCTATAACAGCCTTGACTCCTAGATACATTGGGCATATTGCGGCATGCTCCCTTGAGGAGCCTTGTCCATATGACGAGCCAGCAACTATAAAACCAGCCTTTCCATTATCCCTGTTCTCAATTGCTCTCTTGTAGAATGTAGGATCAACTGGATTGAAGACAAACTCTGCATATCGTGGGATGTTGGATCTGTACTTGAGAGCAGCTCCTGCTGGCATTATATGGTCTGTCGTGATCTTATCGCCAACCTTTATCAATATTTTGCCATCAAGTGAATCGACAAGAGCTGTATTTGATGGAGGTGCTCCGATATTAGGACCTCTCTTTATCTCCTCTTTATTGCTGTCTGGGAAGATGAACATCGAATCGTCTATCAAGAAATGCTCAGGCATCTTTACCCCTTCTAGCAATTTAAAATCAAGCTCAGTGGGATCGGAAAAGACACCCTTGATCGCTGAATATGCTGCAGTCTCAGGAGATACAAGGTAGACTTTTGCGGATTTTGTTCCGCTTCTTCCCTCGAAGTTCCTGTTGTTTGTCCTCAGCGACACTCCATCCGTGCCTGGTGATTGATGGTTGCCTATACAAAACCCGCATGCAGACTCCAAAACCCTAGCGCCAGCCTTGATGAATGTATCGAGAGTACCATCCTCAGTTATCATCCTCAAAACAGCCCTTGAGCCAGGCGCAACACCAAGCGACACAGTGGGTGGTATAACATGGCCGGCTAAAATCGATGCCGCCTTCTTCAAATCAAGGTAGCTTGAGTTAGTGCATGAACCAATCAGGACTTGGTTGACAGGTATTCCCTTAAGATCGCTTACGCTTTTGATGTTTCCTGGGCTATGTGGAGTTGCAGCCATTGGAGATAGAGCTGACAAATCGATTTCGAACACATCATCATATTCAGCACCATTGTCAGCACAAAGCTCTATCCAGCCATCCTCTCTGCCCTCTGCCTTCAAAAAGCTTCTTGTAATCTCGTCTGATGGGAACAAAGATGTCGTAACGCCACACTCTGCACCCATATTTGCAATAGTTGCTCTCTCCGGAACAGAAAGGGTATTTACACCATCACCTGTGTATTCGAAAACAGTATTCACATTGCCTTTTACACCATAGTGCTCAAGAACTTTCAGAATTATATCCTTTGCTGATACAAATGGCCTAAGTTTTCCTTTAAGTCTTATGTTGACAACCCTTGGAGCAATAATCGAAAATCCGATTCCAGCCATTGCAAGTGCAACATCCAAGCCGCCAGCACCCATCGCAAACGATCCAACACCACCTGCTGTTGGAGTATGGGAATCAGAACCTATGAGAGTTTTGCCTGGAAGTGCAAATCTCTCAAGGTGCACTTGGTGGCAAATGCCGTTTCCAGCTCTGGAAAATACGACTCCCTTGTCATTTGCAACAGTCCTCAGGTACTCATGGTCGTCGAAGTTCTCGAATCCAACTTGGATAGTATTGTGGTCAACATAACTGACAGCAAGTTCGTTCTTGACTTTATCGAGCTCCAATGCCTCAAATTGAAGATAAGTCATCGTTCCTGTTGCATCTTGAGTCAAGCTTTGATCTATCTTGATTGTTATGCTCTCGCCTTTTTCGAGCTTTCCTTTCAAAAGATGCTTCTCAAGAATCTTATAGCACATAGTCTTTGCCATATTACACCTCCAAAATACCATTATTGAGTTTCGTTGACATGACAAATAAAGCTATCTCCACAATCCATATTGCAAGAGAAGGCAAAGCCAAGGCAACGATTATCATCTGAAATGAGAAATACTTATACAAATAACCTCCAAGAAGAGATCCAATCATAGTTCCAAGCGTCAAAAGCACCTCATGGACTATCATCCTCTTGTTTCGATCGATTGCGCCCGATGCGCCATGGAATATCGAAAGTTCGTAAATCGATGCAAAGACAAAGCCAAAGAGGACAAGAACAAATGCAATAGCAACATTGCTATGCACTATCGCCAAGAGAGCAACTAGAAAAATCAATGCAAGTTGCATTGAGAATATGAATGCCTTGTTGAATTGCCAGAATGAAAAACGCCCAAGGATCACAAATGAAATGCAAGCAGAAAGCCCGCGAGAAAGCAACAAGAATCCAGTCTTTTCCTCCGAAAGAGCTAGCTTGTCAAGCGCATACAACGGAAAGATTGTGACAATCAGCGAGTATCCTATGTAGAGAAGCACTACAGCTGTCCAACAATAAAAGCGAAGATTAGTAGAGGAATCCTTTTCAATGCTACTTTCTGGACCTCCATTGCTATCTGGGTTTTCGATAAAAACTATAAAAAAGGCAAGAGCAGCAAAAATAGCGACTACAACAATTATCGGAAGATCTACCGATACAGCAGACAAAAGCCCGCCGACAAATGTCGAAATTCCTGCGCCTAGCGACCAAGATAAGTTGAAAAGAGCAACAGAAGAGCCAAGGGATGGCCCCTCCTCCTTGCCTGTTATCCAGCTTTCGACATTGGACCAGAGAAGCGAATTCGCGCATCCGTACAAGCAAAGCATTGTATAAATCATTGCCTTTGATTGGAATACCATGACAAAAAACAGTGATATAGCCATTCCTAGCATGGAAGCAATGGTTTCAATCTTAGCCTTTCTTTCCTTCAATATAATCTGGAATGCAAAACATGAGATCAAGTAGAAAAGAGGATTAATCGATGCTGCTATTCCAATCTCAAACGAATCAAACCCCTTTGCCCGGAGCAAGTAAACAAGAGCAAAATTCGCCATCGCTATGGAAAATTGCCCCAAAAAAGATAGAATAGCAAGTTTGAACCTTCTGCTCTCTCTGTAAACCATGAAGGCATTTTATAACTTATATTGATTTAATCCAATTAGCATCTGCCATCTTTTGCGCCTTGAATAGCACTTTAAACTAAACTATCTTATATGCATGAACAACAATATTCTTGAAAGTGCACCGTTCTGGTCTGCATTCGTAGCAATCATGATCGCGCAAATGATAAAACCTATAATCAGCTTATGCTCTGGCGATGGATGGAATCCAAAGCTGGCTTTCTCAAACGGAGGGATGCCATCTTCCCATACAGCATCTGTTTCGGCATTGTCTGTCTCGATCGGACTTGAGAACGGCTTTTCGTCAGATATCTTTGTTCTTTCGCTTGTCTTCACGCTAATTGTGATGAACGATGCTATAAATGTGCGGCTTGAGACTGGAAAACACTCGGAGCTTTTGAATCAATGGTCCGAGATTTTCTCTTCAATGTTCAAAGGATTTTCAAGACAAAACTTGAAAACCATGGTCGGGCACACATCATTGCAAGTTTTTTGGGGTGTTGTTGTTGGAATTGCAATTGGACTGATAATCACATTGGGGTTCTTCGGGTGAGCAAAAAAGAAAAAATAAGCGGCGAGGAAAAATTCGAGGCCTTTTACTCTTCAATCTACAACGATCGATGGCAAGACTTGGAGGAGGCTCTCCTTGAGAAAAAGGAAAGCTCGATAGCTATCCCGAATCTTAAAAGCCCATACTACATCGACATCGCATCATATGAAACAGCAAAAATACTTCCAGTCAAACAAGGAATGAATGTGCTTGACATGTGCGCAGCTCCTGGCGGAAAAACGCTTGTAATTGCATCCGCTTTGAATGGAAATGGGCAATTGGTATCCAATGACAGATCCCCAGATCGAAGAGAAAGACTGAAAAAAGCAGTCAACGACTGTCTGGACGAACATCTTTCATCAATTATCAAAGTCACTGGATACGATGCTTCAAAATGGGGAGTGTATGAAAAAGAAGTCTATGACGCAATACTTCTCGATGCCCCATGCTCATCCGAGCGACACGTAATGCAGAGCAAGAACCATCTCTCTATATGGTCAGAATCGAGACCAAAAAGACTTGCAATTGAACAATATGCAATGCTCTCATCTGCTTTGCTTGCATTAAAAAAAGGTGGCTTTATACTCTACTCTACTTGCTCGATTAATCCGGGAGAGAACGAAGAAGTAATCAAAAAACTCCAAAAAAAACATAGCGATGAATTTATCGAAGTAGACTTCGACCTAAACAACAGTGAAAAAAAAGAGTTCGGGAGGTTGATACTTCCAGATAGAGCGAATGGAAAAGGGCCTATGTATGCATGCCTTTTGAGGAAGAGAGATGAATAAAGTTGCGATAACAAGATGCCAAAGCTACGATTACGACAAAATACATGATGCTTTAGATGAGATAATCTCAAATAGCGATTTCCCAGATGTAAATGGAAAAAGTGTTCTAATCAAGCCAAATATCCTCTCAGATAGCGCTCCAGAGAAAAACATAACAACAAATCCAATTGTAGTGAAAGCCACTATCGACATAATAAAAGAAAAAGGTGCAAAAAAGATTTTCCTTGGTGATTCCCCAGGTCTTCCTGGCGCAAACTTCCATGGCAAGATATCGGGAATGGCAGATGTTTGCGAGCAAACTGGAGCAATATGGGTAGATTTCTCAGCAAACACAAAAATGCATACGCTCTGGAATGGAATCAAAGCCCCTGTTGCAAATATTATATTCGATGTCGATCTTGTCTTTTCACTATGCAAAATGAAGACACACCAGCTTATGTATGCAACTGGCGCTGTAAAGAATATGTTCGGAGTGATTCCAGGCTTAAACAAGAGTCCTTTGCACTTAAAAGCAAGATCTCCAGAGAATTTTGCCCTATTCTTGCTATCTCTATACAACCTAAGGAAGCCTGACTACTCTATTATGGATGCCATAATCTCAATGGAAGGA
Source organism: Spirochaetales bacterium UBA6872 (assembly GCA_002452215.1). Classification (GTDB taxonomy): domain Bacteria; phylum Spirochaetota; class Spirochaetia; order Sphaerochaetales; family Sphaerochaetaceae; genus Ornithospirochaeta. The sequence continues at coordinate 1,699 of DKCO01000011.1, read as the reverse complement.
GCAGGACCTGCAAATGGCACGCTAAGAAACACATCGCTCGTTCTTGGTTCGGCATCAGCTTTGGCGCTTGATCGTGCAGAGGCTATCTTGATGGGATATGATCCAAAAGATATACCAATTTTAAATGCAGCAGAAAAACAAGAAAGGAACTCGACAAAAGGCATCTACACGATACTTGACCCAAACGTTGAAGCTATTGAGAATTTCCAAAAAGTTGAAGTCAAGAAAAGAGGATTATTCTCATCTCTGATTCTTCCTTTTTTCACAAGAATTTTCGACAAGAAGAAAGCTTCAAAAAGGCCATCGCCTATATTTATCCATGAAAAATGCAAACTATGCAAAAGATGCATCGGAATTTGCCCAGCAAAGGCATTATCTGTCGAGAACAATGAAATAAAAATCGATACAAATGTATGTATCCGATGCTACTGTTGTCATGAAATATGTCCATATGATGCAATAAAAATCACTTAAATCAATTATAAATAAATATAATTTATATATTAAAATTGTAATTTTCGAATAAATATTAATATATTTTTGATATAATTTTATTAATATTAAATATATTATTAATAAATTTCATAATGATAAATGATAAAAAAGAACAAATATCTATCAATGTTTTGCTATTGTAACAATAGGTATATATAAAAAAGTCGTATGACTACAATTGATATCAAATATCGAGCTCATATAACTGTATAGAGTTTTATTAATCTTGATAGCCTCTTCTGAAGTGCTTGATTGATAGAGGATACATCCATTATTTGTTTGCGAATTATCGCTTACACTATTGTCGGAGGCAGATATGTCCAAAGAAGAATTTCGATTCGTAGAGATTAACGATATTCCTTTCAAGATTGAATCAGCTAAAGGTTTTCCAGTTTCAAGGCTTATCACATCAGATGATCGCAAGTCGGTTATTGAACGACCATTGACTGATAATGAAGATTAATGGTTTTTCGACAGAGCAGAAGACAATGTCTGTTCAATCACAGAGGAAACAGCAAGACGCCTTGCATTGGAATTGGTGTAGGCTTCCCTGTTTTCAACAAAATCCCTTGCACTTTCGTATTCAGCGATAGACCTTTTTATAACAGCGTTTTCAATGGGAATAAATTCTGCTTTTCCTGCTTTAATAATGTCGTGTAATTTCCTATAAACCTCGTATATTTCATGTCCTATCTCTTCTTTGACAACTTTCAAATAAGAATCGAGGAACTAGATTTCTGTTATGAATCCATTATCCATCCTTATGTTGAGCTTGAAGCCTGAATAGCCTAAAGTAGGCTTCATCTCCTTTTCCTTCACAACTCTGTCGCCATAGGCCTCCTTGACCTTGTTCCATGCCTCTTCTGCATCCTCTACTGGCATATATCATAGCTACAAATTGTACATTTTTATGCAACTGTTTCTGTTCATTCTTAGGCTAGCATCAATAATACCCTGTCGGACTTCTCCCTGATTACAGCCTCGTTCTCAGGATACTTGTCCAACAGCGTAGACGGGACATATATGCCTGCATCGATCATGCCTGAGAAGTAAGCAAACGTGTATCTTTGGGATGCATTCTTGTCATATGAGAACTCTCTTGCAATTGTCGCTTCTGGAGTTGAGTTCAATTGCTTAAGCAAATCTCCATGTTTCTCTATATAATGCTTTTTCCTTGATGCGTAAGAAGGGTGCGATTCCCATG
>DKCO01000051.1 GCA_002452215.1 Spirochaetales bacterium UBA6872 | reverse complement strand
AGTGCGACTGAATAGTTACAAGATAACAAAGTAGTAGAGGTGCTTCTACAATCATGAATAAGGGGTGTATGGGTTTTCCTTGCACCCCTTATTGACAAAGATGTTCAGTAAGCTTCTTTTCAACAATTTGTTTTATTTCCAAAGCCCTTTGGTGTGCTTTCTTGTCATCAAGCCCATTCTGGATTCCTAGTTGCACCAGATCTTGAATTGAAATATTCTTCCCTTTGCCGTTTACAGTAGTGGATTGTTCGTTCCATGCTGTCGACGAGTATGTAATGTCATATGCAGGCGAGAGTTTCCATCTTTTTTCCAAGTTGTTGTACAGGAAAGATATCTTTTGAAGCTCATGCATGTCGTTTGATAGGATCTAGCTTAATTGGAACAGATGCATATAATCCATTGCTGGCGTTCTGTGGGATGTCTCCAACAATCCTGATGCGGAGATTATATGAATTTGTCTTGTGCCTGATCTGTCGAATCTTTTTGAAGCAAAAAGCCTTTGCGCTGGCTGGATGTGAAAAGTTTGAATTCAGGTACTTCTATAGAGCATTCTTCTGCAGCTTGGTTATAGTCATATTCCATTGTCCCCATGTCTTTTGTGTCATATACCGAAGGTAATTTGACAATCCACGAACCTTCTGAATCTTTTACTCCGATTTTTGGACGAGCACCATTTGAAGATCTTCCTTGTATGAAGAATTCTTCGATTGACATTTGCGAGTCATTGTTAAGCATAATCTCCCTTGCTTCATTGTATAGCAAGTCCAAATTCGGAATTGTCTCTGATATACAATATGATTTGAAAGGCTCGAATCGAAGTCCTCCAATCCTGTCTTGCGATAGCATTGTAAGGCGTGTGAGTGGAGTAATATCGCTTGGATTTAACCCATGTTTCAAAAGAAATCTGTCAGTTACAAGTCTTCACCACCCATCTGGAATTGAATCATTGAAGATTCCAAAAAGTCCATCAAATGGCTCTTGTTCCGCTATGAACAGTCGGTTTTCCAATGGCAATGAAATCGGTCTTATGCTAAATCCATTTGCTATCTATGAGAGATCGTATTGAAACGCACTTTTCCTGCCTGCTTGAGCTATAGTTCCAACGTGTTCCTTGCCAAAGAAGGCCTCGAGCTTGTCAACGTTTTTCATCTAGAATCTCCTGAATCGAATTGTAGTGCCGTTTTAAGAAAAGCTCCAACAGTTCTTTTTCACAACCAAGTGCTATTGCGAGTTTTACAAAGGAATCCAATGATATTTGCCCTGTTCGTTCAAAACGTCTATATGAGGAGTATTAAACATCAGCTCTCTCTGACAGTTGCTTCTGTGTAAGTCTTGTATTGTCGTCTTCTTTTTCTGCATTAGATGTTATTTTGAGCATTATCTCTTCATGGTTCATTACTAGTAAATCGATGTTTAGCATTGCCAATATTTTAGCATTTTTACTAAGACAATTGCGTTAATATGAAAGTGTTAAGAAGTTTGCTTTGCTTTATTCGCTTGTCTTTCTTGTCCATTCTGTAAGAGACTGAAAAACAATCTGATCATCATTGTCTGTTTTCCTGATAATACGAGATAGAAATGACTGGCTGTTTGCTTTCTTGAATGTCTCAACGACAAGATTATCTGTCAAGAAGGACTGTTTTTCCCACTTTGCATCGATCAAAGTTGGACGATATTCATCCAAAAATGATTTAGGGAATGCATCCAAAATCCAATTCACATAGCTTATGTTGTTTACATGTCTGTTGTAGTCGGTATCATAGTAGTTGATCTCAACATTCCAGTCATCAAGCCTTTTATCTGAGAATTCATCAACACTTGGATGAGGTGGAAATGCCGGATCGATATAATGCTTTGTTTTATCTGCATATGGAAGTCTATCTTCAAAGCAATTGGGTTTGCAAGGACGTTTTCTTTCCAAATCCATTACAATCCACCACGAGCCTGATGTGAAGACATTCTCTCCTGTTTTCTTATCGATGCAATTTATAAAACGAGGGCCATAGAGCCTATAACCTTCTTGGCACCAAGTGCTCAATGACAGAGTATCTGTCCAGTCGGCCATCTTCGATATTTCCATCCTTGTTCTGATGATCATCCATGTTTTTTTCTCTTCGTCGAATATCTTTTTCAGACCGCAGCCTTTTTCTTTTGCATGGAGTCCTCCAAGTTCTTGGTTAAGTCCAAAATAAAAGGAAGGTCTTGCTTTATAAAAGCAATCGCAATCCATTGATTTTACAAATACATCATCGTGTCCGACATTCTCATCATCTATATAAAACATATGTTATTTTGCCTTGAAAAACCTTAGCATTGAACGCCCATATTTTCTTTCGTCAATAAACTCAAATCCGTCAATATCCACATCAAGCCACTGCTTTCTTTCTTCTTCAGGATAGTGGATTATGAAAAGCCCGCCTTCTTTTACAAGCTTCTTGTTTGATATTTTCCTTAAGAGATCAACTTTGCCTTCCATATTGAATGGCGGATCGGCGTAGATGATATCATATTTGAAAGGAGTTGAAATCAAATACCTGTTCACATCCATTAGAAAGAGTTTCTTATCTTCCTCTACGAATGAGAGATTTTTCTCTATTGTTGTTTTTTTCCCTTTGTCCATCTCTACTAGGTGAATAGGGCTTGCTCCTCTTGATGCGGCTTCTATTGCAACACATCCAGAGCCAGAGAAAAGATCAAGAAAAGATTCTCCCGTAAGATCCCCCAGAATCGAGAAAAGAGATTCTCTCATTCTGTCCATAGCTGGCCTGATCACTCCAGGGGGGCATGCTATGTTTCTCCTGCAATATTTTCCCCCAGTAATCCTCATTCATTCTCTCCTGGAAGCTCAAAATCAAGTACATCGGCTCTCCATTCCATCTCGCTTCTTTCAAGCGATCGTCCTTTGATTTCTATCTCGCCTCGTTGATTGTCCGTCGGATCGGATGGATATTCTTCTTTTCCGTATAACGTTTGGCAGCACATATCATTAAATGGTGCTCTGAAGACATCTCCGGAGCCAAAGTAGTATTTCCATCTTTCAATATTCCCGCTTCTGTAAGCGGCGCCACCAAATGAGCAATCGCAAAAACACCATCCATACTCTGGAAGATAAAACTCAGCCCAATCATGAGGTGATGCGCTTTCTTTCGTTACATACAAGCCAGATTGCCACTTTGCAGGAATACCTGAAATCCTTGAAAGCGTTATGAAGAGCATTGCTTGAACACCGCAATCGCCTTTTAAGTTTGATGCGGCAAATTCTGGTATGTTCTCGATTGTGGAATACTCTCGCATGAAAGAGTATTTTACATGCGTGGTGATCCAGTTGTAGATTGCTCTTGCTTTCTCGGATGGTGATGTGATTGTCCCAACGATTTCATTTGCAAGAGCTTTTAGGTATGGTGTGAAGAGAATATGAGGACTCTCTTCTTTGAGAAACTCAGAGAACTTTTTTCTGTCGATTTCACCTTTTGTTTCTTTTATATCTTTATAGTTTGCTTTGATTTTGTAGCTGTATTCGATGAAGAACTCATCGTTTTCTTCGAGTGTTTTTTCAAAGTGCGCGCATCTCATCATTACGCTTTTATCATCAACGCCTTTGTAGCCTTTTGATGCAAGGGTGAATTTGATATCACTGACCGAGTCTGAGTCTCTTACGACAGGGATGTTGATCCTTGCAAGAGACCCGAATGCCATAAGTGGTTTTATTGAGGACCTTAGTCTTATTATGGCTGTTCTCTCTTTGTGTTCTTTCATATAGGAGATATTGTCATCTCTCAGCTTGAGATCACTTATGGTTGCTTGGCTCTCTTTAAATCCTGCAAGTCTTTTTCTTGCATCTTCTACAACTCTCGATTCCACCATCATCCTTCCATCAATGAAACGCCATGCAAGATTTCCATTGATCAAATTCTCTGAAAGAGAACCTTTTATATATTGTCCTGGGTAAGTAGTTGAAAGAAGATTGTCAGCTTCCTCGATAGTATAGGGAAAGGAAGTTTTGATTGTCTTTAGGTTGTGTTTTTCCAGCAAAAGCCTTTCCTTGAGCACTTCTGGACAATCTGGGTTTGCAAGATAGTTATCGATAAGCAGATTTGCCATATCATAGCACCCACAACGGCGTGCATTTTCTACATCTTCTGGTAGAGGATAAGCTATTGATTTCAAGTTAAGCATAATGAAATTCTATTATTTAACGAAAGTTAGCACAACTATGTGCCAACTTGCTTTTTCGTGCAAAATTAGATTTTATCAACTTGCTTTTTCGTGCAAAACTATGTACATTTAACTTGCTTTTTCGTGATTTAAAAGCAAAAGTCACATGCTTTTTACAAGTCTTCATCTTAGAAAGGATTCATGCAATGTTGAAAAGGAAGATCTATAACAGGCTTATCGAATGGAAGAATAATTGCAAAGGAACAACGGCAATGATGATTGATGGTGCCCGCAGAGTAGGAAAGAGCTTTATTGCAGAGGAGTTTGCGAGACGAGAATATAGAAGTTACATCTTGATTGATTTTGGGCAGGCTCCAAGGAGTGTTCTTGATCTTTTTGACAATGAAAGTGCGGATCTTGATTTGTTTTTTGCAAAGATATCAGCATTTTATGCGACAAAACTCTATGAACGGCAATCATTGATTATTTTTGATGAGGTACAACAATATCCTAGAGCACGACAACTTGTAAAATATCTTGTCTTAGATGGTAGATTTGACTATTTAGAGACAGGCTCTCTGATACGACTGAAAAAAAACGTACAAGATATTATGATTCCTTCGGAAGAAGATCATATTGATATGTTCCCTCTTGATTTCGAGGAATTCCTTTGGGCAATGGGTGATGAGGCTACATATCCTTTGATAAAGTCTTGCTTTGAAAACCGAATTCCTCTTGGTCAATCTCTTCACAGAAAGATTATGAATGACTTTCGTCAATATATTCTTGTGGGAGGGATGCCCCAATCTGTTCTTGCTTATATAGATGGCAAAAACTTCGAGGCATCCGATGTTGCTAAACGACGTATTTTGAACCTTTATCGCGAAGATATTGCTAAATTCGCACCTGGATATGAAGATAAGGTCTTTGCGATTTTCGATAATATCCCGGGGCAGCTTTCGAAGAAAGAAAAAAAATACAATCTTGCTTCTCTCGAAAAGCAAGCGCGATTTAGAAACTATGAAGATTCGTTTATATGGTTGAACGAGGCAATGATTGTGAATACATGTTTTAATGCAACCGATCCACATGTTGGTCTTGCTTTGAGTGCTGAGAGGGCTAGACAAAAATGCTACATGGCTGATACTGGACTTCTGGTTTCAATGACTTTCCAGGATAAAAAATACATAGATAATGGACTTTATCGAGCAATACTTTTCGATAAGCTAAATATAAACGAAGGAATGCTCATGGAGAATGTCGTTGCACAGATGCTTCGCTTGAAACGTCCTCGTTTGTATTTCTATTCGCGCTCTGATAGCCAAAAAAGAGAAAATGATATTGAGATTGATTTTTTGATTACAGAAGGAAAGAAAGTATCTCCTGTCGAAGTGAAAAGCGCAAACTATCGCTTCCATTCATCGCTGGATAAATTCAAAAGACGATTTTCTTCTGTTGTTGGTTCTTCTTATATCCTCTATGCAAATGATCTTATGATTAAAGATGATATTACACATTTGCCACTGTACATGGCAGAGCTTTTATAAAGCCACAGTGCGGTTTCACATCTGTGGCTTTAGTGAAATAAGAGGAATTATAGTGTCTCTTCAAACCAGGAAAGTGTAAGATCGGCAAGGATATTGAAGAATGTATCATCGCCAGAGAAAACACCATAGAGATGATCTGTTCCTTCGATTATTTCCAATCGGCTAGCTGGGTTTTGAGCTACAGCCTGCACATATTCGCTATCTGATAGTGGGACAGTATCGTCAAGTGAGCCATGGATTGAGCATATAGGAGCAGAGATCTTCTTCACAATCTCATCTACGTTATAAGCATAGAGATCCTCGAACCATTCCTTTGATACGTTCAAAGGAGCTCTGAATCCTGGATCATATACAAAGAATCCATTCTGGTATGCCTCGTTTTTTTGCTCTTCTGAGAACATTGTTGAAAGAGATCCTGTTAGTGCGCCAGCCCATGTAAGAACGCTTTTGAATGTTCCGTCAAGCTCTCCTGCTGCGACAAGAGCATCTGTTCCGCCTTGGCTCCAGCCCATTATAGCTACTCGATCCATATCGAACTTGCCACTTTCTTTTGCATAAGAAAGCACGTCCTCTACATCTCTGACGGCTGTTTTGTTGCTGTAGTTTGTGTAATCAGCTGTGCTTTCTCCACAGCCTGGGAAATCGAATCTGATGGATGCAAAGCCATTTTCGGCAAGGATTGGGGAAAGCTTTGAATAAGCACCACCAGCTTCGTTCTTGTCAGATGCCGTGCCATGAAGCATGATAATCAATGGAGCTTTCTCCATACCCTCTGGAAGTGTCACAATTGCAGGAATATCATATTTCTCGCCTTTGATTGTCACTTCTTCCTCTACAGGAATATATACGTTTTCGACTTCTGTCTTGATGCTTGTGCATGATGTGAAAACAAGCAGAGCAACCAAGAGTATTGCTAGGAAATTTCTTTTCATTTTTCATCTCTCCTTGAATAGATATGGTTATATTACAGCGTTGAATGGAAGCTGTGAAGAGAGAAAATCAATATTGACTCAAATGGCAGTCAAGAGTGTTCCTATTGCAATTAATATGATTCCAATAAGCGATTTTATGCTCATGCTTTCATGAAGAAACACAAAAGCAAGTGCAAATGTTATTACTATGCTTAGCTTATCAACAGGCACCACCTTCGACACATCCCCAAGTTGCAAAGCCTTATAGTAGCATAGCCAAGATGCTCCTGTTGCAAGACCAGAGAGTATTAAGAAGAGCCAGCTTCGCTTTGAAATTGATGATATAGACGAGCAGCCATTTGTGATAAAGACCATCATCCAAGACATGATTACAACAACGACAGTCCTTATCGCTGTCGCGACATTCGAGTCTATGTTTTTCATCCCTATCTTTGCAAGTATTGTCGTAAGAGATGCAAACAAAGCTGATGCTAAAGCAAATACAAACCACATAGAGAGCATTATAATTCAGCATGTAAATGAATGTTAACATATGCAATGGTATCTGATTTTGCAAGTTGTGCTATAATAGGGAAACGGGAATTAGTTAGCTATGATGAAAAAAACTCTATCATTATTAATTATTTTGATCTTATCTCTATCGACAATCTTCGCATCTGATTGGCATTTTGTATTTGGAGATCTTTCGCAACATCCTGAGATCCTTTGGGGCTTTATCCCATCATATGTCGATGCGGGAGTCGGCTATGATGGAGTATCGCTGATTGATGGAGATAAAACAGATATCCAGATGCTTGTAGGTGCAGGCTTTAACCAGAGAAAGCTTTGGCAAGATCCTCGGAATGGCTCATGGATAAAAAGCGATCCTCTTATCTATGATGTGATTGACTTTGATTGGTCGCTTCGCTTTGCACAGGGCTTCCTTGACTCCCCAATGGGAGATAAGGATTTATTGACGGTAACTTTAGCGTACAATGGGCAATTCGAAAAGGCGACAGACAGTATTGCAAAGGGAAAGAATCGTCTTAATGGTGTGGTGAGCCCAGTGAAGACAATCGATGGGTTTTTCTCCATATATCCTGGATATGATAAGAATGTATATCCAGAGATCAATGGAAACAGAAGCTTCCTTGGCACACAGCTTGCGCTATATCTTAAGATAGATGCAATGGAAGATACTATCCATGAGAATAATGGATTTCTTGGAAAAATATCCTTTCAATGGGGTCCGAAGGCATTAAATAGTGCCCTTGATGGTTTTGCTGACTACTATACGATATCTGCAAATGCGGTTGGAGCATACACTTTATATGAGATCAAGAGTGGATCAAAAAGCTATTTTTCGATAGTCATTGCCGATAGAGCAAACATAAGCTACACAGGCGGAGATGCGATTCCTGCATTCATCCAAGGGCCTGAATCGTTGGGACGAAAGGTCAGGGGATTCAACACATATACATACAATACAGCATTTACAGTTGTAAACAATCTTGACATAAGATTTGCTGGTCCTGATATGGGACTTAAAGGAATTGCTCCAAGAGTCAATCTCTTTTTCGATATTGGCTATGGATCTGGCAATATTAACAATTCAGAGATAAAAGAGAGCAATTTCCTTGCCTCTACTGGTGTACAAGGAACAATCACATTCTTTGATTTCATCGATCTTGGCTACCAGATTGCATATCTGATTAATGGCGATAATTTTGCAAAAGGCTCTGATAAGAATCTAGTTGGAAGCTTTACATTCTTCTTAGATTTTTGATTTTCTTTTCGCTTTCTTTTCAAGGCGCTGTGCTCTTTTCTTTCTCTTGAGCATGCGCCTTTTTTCATCTCGTTCTTCACGCCCAGACATTACATCACCATTAGCATTTTTCCAAAATTCTGGAAAGATGATATTGCCTTTATCGTCACGCGTTTTGATAATCCTTTCGAAACGTGGTCTATTAAAGCGCTGTATTATTATGCAAGGTGCATTGAGAAGAATAGTATAGATTACTATGAAGAACCATGCTTTTGTTGCTGTGATCAATAAAAGGAGAAGTGCAAATACAAATGCATATAGATGACAAAGCTCTGCTCTGAGGCCCTCTAGAAGATATTGCGCAACAAAGTCTGGAGTGATTCTTGTTTTTTCGATGTTCTTCTTGTCAAAGGATCCAATTGAGGGAATGTACTCTTTCCATCCTTTGACATGGAATAGAGTTTGATAGATGCTCCCGTTTTTTTCCCATTTTCGGGTTTTGAAAATAGGGTAGATTCTCATCAAGCTTCGATATGAAAGCAGATTCACAAGATATGATGCGATGAATTGTGTAAGTATTATGATCAATACCAAAGGCCAACCATCTACAGGCAAAAATTTCGAAAATCTTCCTATCATCAACAAATTTCCTCAACACAATGATAAAGCATAGATGGCTAACAATCTAGCTAGTGGCTAGTTTTGTGTTTATATCGACAGTGTTAAGAAATAGAGTGTCTTTGTTATATTGCTACAAAATAGTTTTGCAATCAATTCCATTTTTTCTGGAATCTTAAAAGAAAAAAATCTGATTAGATGATGAAGGCAATGCTCATGCAATGCCTCCTGATATAAAAGTCTACTTTCCAATTGCCATAATCTGTTCTTTAGTAAGTCCAGAGATCTCAGAGATCAAGTCATAGGACATACCTTTTCCAAGCATGGCACTCACAAACTTGTGACTTTCTTCCTGCCTGCCTTTCCTCTCTCCTTCGATCTCAGCTC
>DKCO01000005.1 GCA_002452215.1 Spirochaetales bacterium UBA6872 | reverse complement strand
TGCCCCCTTCTGGATCTGAAACCATCCTATGGACATACTCCGTCTTGTCGATGTAGAGCCCATTGCCCTCGCGAATCCTCTTGAAACTGGAAATCGATGTTCTCATGTTCTTCATATCTCCTACATCTTAGCACAAGCTCGGCCAAGCTATAACAGTATGAATGGTTTTTTCAGTTTGCATAGGGGGCAAAAGTGGCCAAAATCAAATACAAGAAAACCACGGCTGCCTTCGTAAGCTTAAGAAAGCGAACATCTTTCAACAGAGAGCATTTTCATAAGCTTAAGATACTCTCTCCTCTCATCATCTTTCTCTGCAGCAATCTCAACATCAAGCTCAGAAGGAGTTTTGAGGTAGTCTATGCGAATAATGCCTTCTTGAAAATGGCATTTGTCTTCCTTGCTTTTTAGCCCCTTTGCAATTACGAGTTTATGCACAAGGGCTATATACTCTGGATTTATAAATTCATCATCGACAAATTTTACATCGATGATTTTCAAATCATCTGGAGATGTAGCCAACAAAGTTGAACGCTCCACTGTTTCTATTGAATATATATAATAGATTGCAGCAAACAGCTTTTTCTGCGCCTTTCGCAAAACACGCCCAAGCCTTTGCACTCGCTGTCTTTCACTGTCAGACGATGAAAGTATTATAGCAACATCGGCAGAAGGAACATCCAAGCCTTCATCAAGGGCTTTGCACGATATAATAATGCGCTTCTCTCCAGAGCGGAACGAGCTAAGTTCTCTCTTCTTCCAATGCTGGTCCATCTGGCTATGGTAAATTGCTATGCTGTTTGGATAAATTTCCTCTGCGCATGACTTGATTATATCAGCTTGCTCGATGCGCTCTGAGAATATAATGATCTTCTCTTTGGGAAGATTGGATATAAGTCTTTTAAAGCATTCGATTCGGGATGACGAGTTTATTATGAGCTTTCGTCTTCTAATAAGCAAATTCTTAAGGTTCTCAACAAGCTCATCATCAGCAATCATCGATAAAATCTCTTCAAAAGAGATACCTCTCATCTTCATTATGTGCGGATATCGTTTGTAGAGAATAGCCATGGTCTTTTTTATAGCAAAGCAAATATTGTCATACTTCTCGCTTTCTTCGATATCAAGATAAGTTGCAATATTGAAGAGCTTGTATTGTGATATTATCCCATCACGAATTGCTCGAGCCGAATCATATTCATATATTACTGGCCCTATTGTTTTCCCAAGCTCCTTCTTTTCAGATTTTTTAAGTGTTGCAGAAAGCCCTAAAATGCTGAAAAGCTTTGGATTGAACTGATCTGATGCAAGAAACTCGAAGACTTTCTTGTTTGCATCACTTGTATAATGATGGCACTCATCAGCAATCACAAACACATGCTTATTTTCCTTTTGAGCCTCAATCACTTTTCTTGAAAGGATATAGCGTGCAGAATCAATTACTATTATCGTGAAAGTTGAGAAACTTTTCCTTTGGCTAGTGTACGTTGCAATATCGTTATAGTTCATACCCTCTTTGATCAACGACTCTCGCCATTGTCCAAGAAGCGATATCCGTGGAACTATGACAAAAATGACACATTCTCCTTCACAGCTTTCCATCAATTTCTTTGCACAAAGAATTGCCATTCTTGTTTTTCCACATCCTGTCGCAACCTCAGCAATTCCCCTTTGTCCAGAAGAAAACCACTTCTCTATGCACTCATTTTGCCACTTGTATGTCTCTAAAACCACAAAGAAACTATAACACATTAATAGAACGAAAAAACACTAATGAAGATGAATTCTTTTTATACTTGCCTTTAAACCATCCAAAGCGAAAGGACCTTCTTTCGGTTAGACTGCCAATAAATGATTATGAAAATTCACCTCGTAAGCAAATTGCAAATTGGAGTTTTATTGTTAAAGCAATATTGCTTTCTAACTCCAGTTTTCTTCCAAAAGAAAATCACGAACATTTCGATGCTTGATTCCATCTCTACTCATATCAAGCTCATCAAGAGAAACGACATACTTTGGATAGTTGTCATGTATATTGTTATATGCGCCAAACTCGCGATTAATCGTCTCCTCAGAAGCTAAGAGATAAGCCACTTGGACATATAGCTTTTCGCTACGCTTAGAACAAACAAAATCAATCTCTTTATCGCCTATCCTGCCAACAGTTACATTGTATCCTCGACGCAGCATTTCAAGATAAACAATATTTTCCAATACAAGATTAATATCTCTCATATTCCCACCACAAACAGCTTCCCGAATGCCATGGTCTGCGATGTAATACTTTTCATTAGAAGAAAGAATTTGCTTTCCCTTTAAATCTTGTCTCTTTACTTGATACAATAGGTATGCATCACAGCAGTATTTGATATAGTTCAAAATTGTCTCTGGAGCAACAATTCGATGTTCACTTTTTAAAAACTTTGCTATCGAAGTTGCAGAAAAAATAGTGCCTACATTGAGAGTAATGTATGAAAGAATTCGCTCTAATAATTCTACATCTCTAATTTTATTTCGCTTAACAATGTCTTTAAGCTCAACAGAATTAAACAAATCATTAAGATATTGCTTAGTTGGAGCATCTTCATACCTTAGATTAGCAAGGTAAGGCATTCCCCCCATAAGCAAATACTTTTGAAAACACATAGATGTTGATTCTTTACCTACACTGTCATGATATATTTCGATAAACTCTTTAAACGAGAATGGATAGATTACAAATTCAACATACCTTCCACCTAAATATGTTGCAAGTTCCCCTGATAATAATTTGGCATTTGAACCGGTTATGTAAATATCACAATCCAATGAAACACGGAGAGAGTTAATACACTTTTCCCAATCTTTAACCTCTTGTATCTCATCAAAAAAGATATAAACTTTACCATTGATTTTTGATGCTCTCTTTAAAATTTCTTCATGAAGAGCATAGGCTGTTTGCAGGTAGAAATAAATCATATCTTCAAAGTTGATAGAAATAAACTGCTCAGGATTAATACCAGATTCCATTAGCTCTTCTTTAATTAGTTCTAGCATGACTGATTTTCCTGAGCGCCTAATTCCAGTTATGACCTTTATTAGGTCAGAACCCATAAAAGGACGAATTTGACTCATATACAGTTCTCGCTTGATCATTTGTTTAAACCTCATGCTTAACTCTTAGTTTTGCTGTATTAACAATGTAACTAAAGCTTATCATTTGATTCTTATTTTTGTAAGTTATAACTGATAAAAATAAAGAAATTCATAAGAAATTCATTTATAAGTGAAAAAAATGATTTAAAAAAATCATACTGAGCTTTTGCTCTCTCGTTATCTTATAAAACTATTTTTCTTTGTCTTAGTACTTGCTTATCCTATCTTTGACATATAAGATGCCTGATTACAGTTTTTAACTTCTCAGGTGCAACCTTTCTTGTATCGCTTAGATAGATTTCATGATGAAGACGTTCATTATTTATATCGAGAACATAACCTTCTTGTTCGATATAATCATTCATCAATGCAATTGTCTTAGCAATCATAACATCCTATATGCATACATTGAACACATAGACCTTCGTTATATGATAAAAACTCAACCTTGGAAAAGCCGACTGCGATAATCATTTGAAGATTATAGTGCTTGGTATCACGTGTAACCTGACGGGAACCTTCGGTTTGAACCATCCGGAAATTCCGGATAGTTGCCTCTTCCTCAAGCTCTGAGTCGGAATAAATCTTCTTAATATGCTCATTGATTGTACGAACATCCACATCATACAGTGTGGCCATCATTTTCTGTGTCAGCCATATATTCTCATCCTCATAGCGCATTTCAAAACTGTCCTGCTTGTCGCCAACAGAAGCAACATAGATCAGGTATTCCACTGCACTGGAACGGATTGTTATTTCATCTTTTTTCTTTTTCAAATAGGATTTCCTCCTTAAATCCAGCCTTTTTCCTGAATTCTTCAATTCGAGTTTAATCTTCCTCAGAAGGCACCTCAGCTTCGCTTTCTTCAACTGGCATGTTCAAATGCTCATTATTCCATCTAAATGTGTTTATGACTCATACTCGAACATTATATCTCACGGCCCAAGGGTCGGGGAATGGATCCAAGCTCAAATCACTGTACGTTTCGCGATTCGAGCAGATTCAAATGGCTCTTCGTATATAGGTGTTGGTAAAACGAGTAGCATCAGCAAGCCTCCTGTTGTCCATAATGTCTTCCAAGCAGGGAAATTACGAGACTTGAACAACACAGATAAATCATATCATTCATTTGATTCTTATTTTTGTAAGTTATAAGTAATAAAAATAAAGAAATTCAAAATAAATTCATTTATAAGTAAAAAAATGATTTGAAAAAAATAAACATATGTAGCTCTCGCTCTCTCGTTATCTCATAAAATTGTGATTGAACCCAAAAAATTCATTTTTAGGATATAAATGCGGTGCTTGGCAAGTTTTAATTATTGTAGAATGTCTCTTGATAATATATCATCAATCTGTTGCATATGGAGGCAATGATGAATTACAAGGAATTCAAAGAAGAGTATTTGAAGCAAGAGAGTGTGCTTAAAGATAAAAACACACAAGTGCAGAAGTTATTTAAAGCGATTGCAAAAGATATGAAATCAGGCGATGTAAAGAGTGCAAGAAAAGACATTGCATCTTTTTCACAGAGTGCTAAGGACCTTGAAGCTGCGATTGGCAATATGGAATCTTGCCTGTCCTCTTTCGACGCTGCCTCATATTTCAACGAGGGCGGTTATGCATATGATCTTTTGACATCATGCAAAGAGAAAGGGATAAATGCAATCGGGGAATTCCCTACATATGAGATGTTCCCATATAAAGTAAAGATCGATGCAGAGAACCAGGATGTATATATAAACAAGAAAAAGGTGCAAAGCATGGATCCAGACTATTTTACGTCCATGATTGCTGATAGCCAAGCAAAGCTTGATAAAGCTGCATTCAACCAAGATGCATTTGCAAATGAGCTCGAAATTGCTTATGAGACATATATAGCAACAAACAAGAATATCGTAAAAGGTACAGCTGTAAGCTTGCTTTCACTTTATAAGACAATGGTTCCGATGGCCAGATTCAGAAAAGACTATGATATAAACGCATTCTCATATGACATTGCGAGGCTCTACAATAAACGAAATGAAGCAAGCCTGAAAAGCGGCCATGTATTCGAGTTTGGTCCAGGACGAAAAAACGACAAGACAATCAGAATCCTTGACGAAAATGGAAACGAACACCTATTCTCAACTATCTCCTTTAATGAAAGGAAGGCTTGATTAATATGGCTGTCTTTCCATTTCTTCCAGGGCAGATTCCTGAGGACAAAGAAATACTAAGATCAATTACAGTAGGCCTTGATAAAGTGTCTAGCTTCTACAGAACATCCTACTTTGATGACTATATTAGCGCAGGCGGAAGCAAGATAAAATTTGTGACAGGCAAGAACGGCTCAGGAAAAAGCCATCTGCTTGCCCTTTTGAGAGCTGAAGCTGAAGATTCGGGGTATTTTGTATCATCATTCAGCGCAAAGACTTTGAAACTCAACGATATCACAAATCTTTACAAAGCTGTGATCTCAAAGCTTTCGCTTGATGATATTGCATCTAGAATTGCAAACAGCTTTATAAAGGATCTTGGATACGATATTTCGTTAATCGGCAGTAGCCGTACTTTGATGGACTATATAGTAGACATCGGAGAGGATGCTGCTATGGCAAGGCTTGAGATTAGGACAATGATTCGAAAAGCCTTCAGGAAAAACCCTTATATAGATGGAAACTTCGGCACAGTATTCAGTCTATTATGTGCAGAAAAACTAGGAATAATACAGCTGGATGAGAATTCTAAAAACGTGCTGATGTGTTGGATCAACGCATCTTCCGATGTACGTCTCACAGCGATAAGATCACTGGGACTCGCACCTTATAAGATCAACAAGCAAAACGCAAGGAGCATGCTTACTTCCATATCAGAGATATTGCACTTTGCTGGCTATAAAGGGCTATTCATCACAATAGATGATCTCGATACCCTCCTCTCAACTTCATCTTTGGAAGAAATCCATTACACACGAATGCAACGAGATGATACATATGAAAGCATCAGACAGCTTATAGACGATATAGACAACAGCAGGTTCGTGATGTATGTATTCGCATTCGACAAGGAGCTAATTGGAAATCAGACGTTAGGGTTAAGATCATACCAGGCTCTTTGGCTTAGAATCCAGAACGAGATTTTGTCAAACAGGCTCAATCTGTTTACAGATTTATTGAATCTTGACAGTGCAAATAGCCAACTCTATACAGTAGATGCTGCAATTGAAATGTCTGAAAAACTTGCAAAGTATATAAAAAGCAAGGATGTGTCGGCACATACAATAAGCCCATCAGAGGCAGAGGAGCTCGTCAAGAAAGCACAGTTTGGCACAATATCACTCCCTCTTCTTGTGAACCAATCGACACTATTTGTAGAGGACAAGGAGGAAGATAGCAATGTCTGATTTCTATTCACGACACATGATTGAAGCCCTGAGATCAGGAATCAGCTCCAGGTCGATAGGAAAATGTTTCTCTTCATCAAGAAAAGCACTCATATCATCTTTATCTGACTCACTTGAGTACACTATAAGCAATAAAGAATCATCCGGGCGTATAATAACCGGCCGCTACGGTGAAGGAAAGACGCATCTGTTGAATACAGTCTTTTCCATGGCATCAGAGCGCAACATGGCCGTATCTATCATATCGCTTAGCAAGGAAGCACCTGCAAGCAATATGCTCACTCTATACAGAAAGCTAGTAGAAAATACATACCTTCCAAATCATAGACAACCGGGATTTATGTTTGATGTTCCAAACTATTTCTCGCTCAAAAGCGAATCAACAGCACAGCTTCTGTCGTTTGCATCTGGTCTATCCACAGATCGAATTGGCTATGTATTCAAAGCATTTCTTGCATCTCTTGATAACAATATTGATGACAACTATATGATGCGTGGTGACATCGAAGGCAATATTGCAAGCAATGTAAGTTTAAGGCAAATTTATGCAAAGAACTTCAATGATAAAATGAAGCTGGAAAAGCCATTCTCGAAATACAAGAATGCATTCGACTATATGGCGTTTACATCAAAGCTTCTTTCCTTGATGGGGTGCACTGGTTGGGTTATCTTGATCGATGAGGCAGAACTTATCGGAAGAATGCCTAGGAAATCAAGGAAAAAAGCGTATTTGAATCTCTATCAGCTTCTATCAGGCGATGAAAAATTGACATCAGTATACTCTTTGGCTGTATTCAGCACATCATACATCGAAGATGTAATAACAGAACGAGCTGAGTACGAATGCATTGCAAAAGGAAGTGATAGTGATGACGATAAAACAAAAATGCTACTAGTTCTCGATATGATATCGAAAGCTGAAGAGCTTTTGCCTCTCACAGATGAAGAGATGAAGCAAACAATAGACGGAATCATAAAACTACATGCAAAAGCCTATGATTGGAATCCGCAAGCAAAAGAAGAAGATCTATTCAAAGTAATAGATAGATCTGGCAACCTCTTGAGGACAAGAATAAGATCCACAATCGAATATCTCGACCAATTATATCTCTATGGCGATGCCGAGATGTCGAAAGTCGGATCAATAGATATTGATGATTTAAGACTTTCTGACATCTTCAAAGATGAAGAAGATGAAGGACAAGTCCAAGGATAATGTTTAAGTTTCAGATTCTGGTTCTTTGAAAAACATGAATATTTAAAGATAGAGGCATTCGTATTGGATGCCTTTATTTTTTTCATAACTTTTCCATGTCTCAGACCTTCACGAAAGCATTCAGAAAATGATTCAATGCAAGTTAGACAATATGAAGTGACCTCCCAAGAAGAAATTGCAAAGACGTGAATTCGGCGTAATACTGGATTAGAAAAAAACCAAAGCATGGAGCCTTAGCACATGCAATAACGGAGGCCACTTACGAATAGTAGTGTAATTCATGTCGGTGTAGATGTCCATAAGGATACAAACAGCATCTGTATGTACGACCCTGAGCAATCGTCATTCTTCTCGGAGGCAAAGCTGGATTCGGGAACAGAAAACATCTGCAAGTATCTGAAGAAGCAGACGAAGGACTTCGCCCTCGAGGAAAAAGAATTCATTATCGGGTACGAAGCAGGGCCTACAGGTTTTGGTTTGCAAAGGAGATTTCAACTGCTTTGCCACGCTGGGGCAGGAATCAAGAAGACTGGTCGGCCAGAGCCGGAGGTGATCGCATATGCCGATAAGGGAACAAAGCGCATTAAGGCAAAACAAAGAATATGGAAGGAAATTGGAAGAATGCAAATGTACCCCAAGGGAACTCTCATGCTTCATATGGGGAATGATGACATGCAGCATTGCCTGACATATATAAAGGAAAAGTACTGTTATAGTAAGGGCAGTATTGATAAGGGAAGTGCAAATGAAAAGAGGTCACATCATATCAGATATGTGATGAACACTATCAAAAAATCACTTTTATTCTCCCACTATAATGCTTGCTTTATAAAAACAAACTAGTTATAGTTCTAATAGATATTAAACTACTAGATTATTTTCTAGTAAATTTGGGAGCATACGATGTTTATCGGAAGAGAAGATGAGATACGTATTCTAAGACAGCAATTTGAAGGAGAGAGAAAATCTGTAATACTTCTATATGGAAGAAGAAGAATTGGGAAAACTGCACTTGTAAATAAAGCATTGAAAAACCTTCCTGACGATATTGTCATCATATACCATGAATTCCATCAGGTCACTTTGGAACAAAATATTTCAGAGCTATCACACACTGTGGCAATTGCACTCAATATACCATCTCTTCCTGCATTTAATAACATCGCAGGCCTCTTCAGCTTCATATCGGCATTGAACAAAAAAATTGTAGTAATTCTTGATGAATACTCAGACTTTAAACAATCTGCCCCAAAAGGACTTATAGACTCCTATATGCGAAGTGCCATAGACAATCTTCCAAATAACATAAAGATAGTCTTGATGGGATCTCGTTTAAAGATAATGGAAGAATTACTTAACCAGGACAACCCTCTCTTTGGAAGGTTCACAACCATAATCAAACTAGAACCATTCGATTATATAAACGCTTCGAAGTTCTTCCCTTCCCTGACGCACTATGATCAAATATCTTTCTATTCAATCTTTGGAGGTTCACCATATGTTCTCTCTCTTCTTGATGAAAAAAAGACACTGAGGCAAAATATCGAAGAAACAATAATAATGATATCTGGAAGCATAAGAGCATACATAGAAGCGGTGATTAATCAAGAAGCTGGCAGAGTTCCTCATGGCATAGCAATTTTGAGTCTCATCGGAAATGGAAAGCGAAAATATCAAGAGATTGAGGATGTTATAGCTCGAGAAGCAAAGGGAGTACTTGCAATAGAGTTGAAAAAACTCATGGACCTAGAGATTGTAGAAAAAATACAGCCGATAAACAAGCAAGGCAAAGTTAAATGCTTCTATGAGATATCAGACCCATTATTACGATTCTATTTTGCATACATATACAAGAACCCATCGCTTCAGATGAGCAATCCATCTATTTTCTATAGGAATTTCATAGAGCATAGCATTGGAGAGTTCATATCAAAACGATTTGAAACTGTATGCAGAGAATTCTTCATGCATCAAATAAAGACAGGAAAACGCCCAGACATCATAAACATTGGCACATACTGGTATGATGACAAGGAGCAAAAGCTGAATGGAGAATTCGACGTCGCATTAAAAACAAACGATGGATATGAAATATATGATGCGAAATTCTACAACCATCCGTTCGAAGAAAAAAAAGCAGAGAAAGAGATTATGCAAATAAAGTCATTGACGCTGAATATAACAAAATGGGGAATCATTGCATCATCTGGATTTGAAAAAAAGAATCCAGATTATGTACAATTGACTCTAGATGATCTTTACAAATGAGACAATGAAGACACAACAAAAAACTCCTGCAAACATACAGGAGCTCAATAAATAGCAGGGGCAGGACTCGAACCTGCGACCTCCGGGTTATGAGCCCGACGAGCTGCCAACTGCTCTACCCTACGTCGAATATCTGTTGTAATTTAAAGTCTTTAGAAGATTATGTCAATAGATTTGATGGAAAACTACGATTTAATTGCTTTAGAATAGATGATATGGATGCAAATTTGAAAAAAGCAATGAAAGCAAAAGCAAAAAGAACAATCACTAACTTGGAGAAAAATAACTTCAAGGCAACATATGTAGATACCAAGAAAGAAGCACTCACCTTGATAAAGACGATTGTTGACAAAGATTCTACTACAGCAAGTGGAGGTTCTATTACTTTAGAGGATTGTCACATAACCGACTTCTTGAAAAATGAGACTTGCTATGAGAAGGACCCAAGAAAAGCATACTTTGCTGACTATTATCTTGCATCAGCAAATGCTGTTACCGAACATGGAGAGATCTATCAAGTCGATGGGCGGTCTAACAGAATCTCTGCAATATTATATGGGCCCAAAAATGTAATCCTAGTTGTTGGGATGAATAAAGTTGTACGATGCATAGATGATGCGGTGAAGAGAGTCAAGCAAATAGCTGCACCAGCAAATGCAATCAGACTATGCAAAGAGACACCATGCGCCAAAGCTGGAGAATGCATAGAGGCGGGATGCTGCGCTGAACACTTATCAACACAAGGATGCAACAGCGATGAAAGAATTTGCTCAAATTTTCTCATAATGTCAAAACAAAGAGAAAAAGGACGAATAGTTGTGGTGCTCGTCGGAGAAGAATGTGGATATTGATCGCTCAGATAGTTCTTATCATTTTCTCATACATTCCTATCTCTGATGATGATAGTCCTAAGCGTTTTGACTCATATTGGAAAAAAGGCACAGCATTTGAAACCATATCCATAATTGACTTAGCATCATCTTTAGACAATCTAAAGTAACCAGCAATGTTTATAATACCCTCTCTGGTCCAATCATAATCATAGCCATCAAGAGAAAGTGCAAAGATATGTCCATCTGGGTTGATATTAACATCATACATGGGAGCTAGTCTCCACCCATCCTTTAAAAGCACAAAGGAATGATTTCTCAGATGATTGTCTGTATTATTCACAGCAAATGAGAATACAACACGCTTAAACATTTCACATAAATCAGCCTCTACATCCGAAGAGTATTGTTCTATGATATCAACCAAGTCGAGCACTGAAGCCTCATCCCCATCTTCTTTCCCAGCTAGCGTCATAGCTGATGCTGTATGGATCCTTTTTCCATCACTGCTGCGATCAAATCTAGAAGAAAGAAAAGTATGCTTACCTATGGAAAAAAACTTATCAACATTAACCTTGTCAGGAACCTTAATGCCAGCCCTTCGAGCCAAAAGCGAAACAACATACTCGAATCCGCCAATATCATACCGATCATGCATAGATGGGAATTTTGCTACAAAGTATCTATTGTCAACATCTTTGACAGTTGCCTTTGGACGTGCACCTCCAAGAGAAGATCCTTGTATTGCTAAATTCTTCAGCCACTTGGAATTTATGTCATTCCTCTCATAATCCATTGACATAGCTTCAAGCTCCCTAAGGCCAGCAATTGGAGGAACAGGCAAGTTGTCAAATGATTCGAATAGTCCTTTTTCGGAAAAAGAAAACCTCAAAGCACCCATTCTGGTTTCATCTGCGCAACCAAGCAAATAATCGAGCTCGGAAATAGTTTTTATATCCTTCTTTTCAAGAAGGAATCTCTTTCGGATTAAAGCACGTCCCCACCTATCAGGGGAAGAATCACCAAGAAATCCAAACAGTTTTCCATTTGAAGGGAATTGTCGCCCTGATATCATCTCCAATTGAGGTGAAATAGTAAAAGAAAATCCTTTCATTAAAAAAGACGGCGAGAACTCGAAAGAATAAATTGATTTTCCTCCAACAAAATCCTCATTCAATGTCCCAATCAATATTGGCTCTGATAAAAAATGAAAATCACTATAACAAAGAACTTTTCTACTTTTCATTTTTTCGCCTCTTTGGCAACAATTCGAAGTCCTGGATTTGCCTTCC
>DKCO01000012.1 GCA_002452215.1 Spirochaetales bacterium UBA6872 | reverse complement strand
GTTTTATCCCGTTGTCAACACTTTTCAAGCTCAGCCTGGTTTTTAGAAATATCTTTATCATCTTTTAGAATATTATTTCCAGAGATATTCGATGCACATAATCCATTGTAAGAGAGAGTAGCATCAAAGTTTAAAGAATCGATTTGATATTTGCTAGTAATCTTGTCGTGAGTGATATCGATATTACCAACGATGTTATAAGTAGTTTCACTGCTGGTAAGTTGGTAATCGCTTTGTATTGTGATAAATTTTCCTTCATCGGTATTGAATGTGACAGGAGTGTTATCGTGAAGAGTTGCTTTTGTGCCATTAGCAGAAAGTAAAAAATCGACATATGAAGGATAGTCTGACTCTGTCTGATTGCCACAAAGGAAATTCTCTGGAAGAGCATTGATTATTAGATTGTTCAATGTGTCCTCTTCAACAGGTTTTGTTACTTCAAAATAGAAATCCTTTGAGCAAAGAGTCGTATTTTTATTCACATCACCAACTTTTAGATTAAGAGTAAGTTTATGCTTTCCTATAGTTAGGTTCTTATCTTTGATATCAACTGAAAGATGCTTTTGGGTGGTATCGTTGTATAAAGGTTTATTATCACAATCTAATCCAAAGCAAATGATATCGCTATAAATACTCTCACCGTTGTCGTGAGTATCATAAAAAAATTGCATAAAATAATTCGAACAATTTTGAGCAACATAGTTATCTGCATCAAAGGATAATTCAGGTAGATTGATAATGATTGCTTTTTTTGAGATAGCATTATTTTTATCCACTGATGCAGTGATTGATGTTATAGCATCATTTACAACTCTTATATCACCTGAGTATATTTCATTATTGCTTTTGTCTGTGATTTGGATATTGTAAAAGCCATTTTCAAGATCCATTAGTGTATAGTAGTAATCGTTTCCGTTTTTTCCAACACGATCAAGAGAGATATCCTTTGAAGATAGTTTTAACGATAATTCTTTACTTGGTGTTTTTGTTGTATATTGTTTTGGATATTGTATCTGTACAAGGAGTTTTCCTTCGCCAGCTTGCTCATTTACGCTTATTGTTGCTGTGTTTTCTTTATCTTCTTCTATTTGAATACTAGAAGAGCCTTTTCCAACAATAACACCATTGTAGTTTAGTGCTTCTACTTCAATCTTCCAGTTTCCAATAGTCAAAGAATCATATGATACTGCAGCTTTCTCAACTTCTTCAGCCTCTACAGTTTTATCAATCTTTGTACCGTTAGGGCCAGTTGCTGTTATTTTGTACTCTTTTATGAAGAGTGTTGTTGTACTTTGATTTGTTCCTCCAGAAGAGTTAGATGAATCTTCTATATTGGTAGCTATAGAGATAGTTGCTTTTCCTTTTGGTTCTGCTGTTTTGTGCGGGTTTATGTCGCAACTTGCGAGAGTGAAAATAGCAACCAAGCAAATGGCGAGAAGAAAACAATTCAGTCTTTTCATGACAATTGACCTCCATAAAGGGTAGAACAGAAGATAGTACCCCCCCCGTAATGATATGTCAATGAGGTGTAAACTTTAGTTTTTGTGGGCGTTATAAAAAAGGAAGCAAGTTTTTATCCTGCTTCCTTTGTCTTATATCATTTGTTAGAGCAACCAGCAAAACGCTCTATTTTATCAATTGATTCTTGTGCCAATTGCTCTTTTGTAAATTCCTTCCCATCCAAGATAATATTAGTGATTTCGATATCAGAATATTGCTTTCCTGTCTTTTTGTAATTGACAGTGAAAGACAGGACATTTTTAGAGTTGTCTTTTCTGAATGTTAGACTTGTCCCGAGACTGGCTGTGTAAGGATTTTGAGCGACATTATCGCTGTTTTTGTGAAATTCAACTGTGCCATCAATAGAATAATTGCCAGATTTATAGTTTTTAAATTCGTAGTAGGATATAGTGCTGTTTTTACTACTGTCATATGTGACACCTGTTTTTTTATCATCCAAGATGAGTGCAACAAAGTAAGATGCAAGTTTTTTAAGCTCCTGGTTGTTATTTGAAATATCTACACCATCTTTTAAAATGTTTTCCCCTTCGATTTTTGTTGGATATAATCTTCCATTTGAATTGTTTATATCGAAATGTA
Organism: Spirochaetales bacterium UBA6872; assembly: GCA_002452215.1. GTDB lineage: Bacteria > Spirochaetota > Spirochaetia > Sphaerochaetales > Sphaerochaetaceae > Ornithospirochaeta. The sequence goes on along the minus strand of DKCO01000012.1, from coordinate 44,436 downwards.
TATACGAATGAGAGTTTTTATCGATTACATAATAGCTTGTTTTATTGTTGTGTGTAATCTCGACATTGCCTTTGATAAGGTTGTAGTCTTCTTGGTGTATTTTATGTCTTGTTAGTTCGATAGCTTCGCCATCTTTTGTGTTGAATGTGGCAGTTGTATTATCAGAAAGCAAAACTTCTGTGTTATTGAGTTTACATGTATTGTAGTTGTGTGATTCATAAGAAGAAAGCATTCCATAATCGTATTTGTCAGGCAGAGCATTGATAGCATCTGCCAACGATGTTTCTGTGACAGCATCTGTTACTTCGAAATAGAAATCTTTTGAACCTATTGTTTTCCCTCCATTTATATTGCCTATCTTTACAGAAAATGTGAGGACGTTTTTCCCTTTATCTGGAACAGTTTTACTTTCTTCTAGGTTCCAAGATAGAGGAAAACTTTTGCTATATCCCAGAATATTCCCTTTATAGCTCCATTGATAATAAATGTTTGTTTGAGGTGATAAATCCAGATGAAATACACTGGCAGATTGATTTAGTATGCCATTTAGGGCAACTGTGTCTTGTTTGAATAAAAACATTATCTCAGGATTTCTTGCGAGAGTGCTTTTGATTTTTGCTGTTCCAGTATCGTCTAGATCTCCATAGAAATATGTTATTGTGTTGTTTACTATCCTGAATTGATCAGAGTATTTCACTGTCTCGTTTTCAATAACATCAATTTTGTAAAATCCATTATCAAGATCAAGAACAGTTGAATAATAGTATGTATTGCTTCCTGCGTTATCTTCAATGAGTTCTTCAGTGGTAGCATTGTTGTCTTTTTCAGAAGTGACTTTTATATTCATTTTTGAATTAGGAGAAGTTCTGGTGCAGTTAATGCTTACAACAAGTTTTCCTTTGCCTTCTTTCTCTTTGACATCGATAGTTATTGGATTCTCTTTGCCTTCGTCTATTTTGGTAGAAGCATTGCCTTCTCCAACAGTGACGTTGTTGATGTCTATTGCTTTTGCTTTTATGTTCCAGTCTCCAACAGTCATAGAATCGAAAGATGCTGTAGCATTTTTTGCATCCACTGTTTCATAGATCTTTGCACCATTAGGGCCTTTGCCTGTTATTATGTATTCTGCGATAATGATATTTGAGCTTGATTTTTTGCTTTCGGAAGTAAAAGAAGAATTCTCTATTTTATTCTCTACAGATATAGTTGCTTTACCTGTTGGTTCTTGGCGTAGATTTGCATCACAAGCAGAGAATACAAAAATAACGAACAAACTGATGATAAATAGTGATAAAAAGTGTTTTCTCATTGAAAAATAACCTCGTGAATGTGAGAACAGGCCAGAATACACATTCAATATGGCTATGTCAACGATGCATTTTCTTTTAGAAGCTTTCCTCTGTGCTAGATATCAATAGCACTATTCCGCCTATATAAAGAAGAATTGAGAACAGTACAGGAATCAAAGAAGAAGTGGCAGCAAGATATAATCCAATAATGAAGCAAATAAAAGAGATGCAACGTTTTGTATTTGATGCTGTTTTATCTTTTGTTGCAGATATGATCATCGTTGCTATTGTTGCTACATACATAAGCAGAGTCGCCATTTGTAGATAGGCATCATATGAGGACATGAACGGATGCCCTATTTCTTGATTTGAGTTTATTGGTGCAAGAATGCAAAGGATTAATGCTGAACCAATTACAAGGAATGTATGCAATGAGCTTCTCGAGCTTACTAGACCATAGAATCGTAATGCCGAAAGAAGAAAAATGGAGGCAGAACAGACAATAGCAAATCGCTCTAGAACTAATAAAGAAGATGGATCAAGAATATAGGTTCCTGTTATTTTTGTGTACTGGGGTATGATAAGAGAGGCTTGTAATGCAAGAACAGTGAACAAAAGAGGGTAGATCTCTCCATCTTGGGTATGAATTTTTCTTTTCAAGCGGAGAACAATTTGGGGGACCAATGCGATTATAAGAAGAATTCCTTGGGAAAGGTATCCTAAAATGCCAGAAATGAAAATATCTCTATCTTCTGTAAATAGGACAACTGTCATTTGGATGATAGCAATACTATAAAAAAAAGTGATTGCAATTTGTATAAAAAGTAGTAATAGATGTCTGCTTTGTCTCTTTGCCATAATTATATTGTTTCACTATAAGGAACTTTTATATCTGTTCCAATAAAGAAAGATGCAATAATAGATGCCATATTGTTAATTGTACTGTCGAGCATAGTTCCTAATCCACTCAAGAATGGCAAGAGGGCAACAATAGCTATTTCTGCTCCGTATGTGTTGATTTTCAAATATGATAGAGTTAGATAGACTATCGCAATAATCTCATATCCAATAAATGCAGAAGATGAAAATGTTACAATCATTGTCATTGCAGCAATTACCATCGATATTGATAGCGATACTTCTGCACCAGTTATCGCCTCTAATAACATTAATGAAGAAAGCGTAGAAACGAAGCCAGTTCCACCTCTCCCAATTATAGTGAAAACAGGAGTTGTAACAGATACAGCTCTTTTTTGAGCTCCTCCATTTTGACGAGATATACTCTCTCCAACAAGGTCTGCTGTTAGGATATTACCTGTGACAAGAGCTAATGATAGAGATGAAACCGAATTTCCTATGACAGAATAAGGATTCTTCCTGAAACCAGTAATCAATGCATAAAGCAGAGGAAGAATTATCAATAGCACAAAGAATGTGCTTGAAGTTGTTACAGCTAAGAAACGTTTCGAAACCAGAAGAGTCTTTTCTCTATAGAGATAAAGGAAAAAATATGTGGATGCGAAATATGCAAAAGCAGATCCAATAACAGTAGCTGTCCTAGTTATCCTATACATGACTTCAGCAAAGGAGTTCACTACAGTATATGCTGGCCTTATAACGTCGCTTGAAGGTTTCAAAGAAAGACCTAGAATCCATGCTATGATTATTATAGGAAGAAGAAATGTTGAAGCATAGCTTAGAGTCCTGAATGGGTTTGAAGGGTAAAGTTGCGATAAAGCGCTAAGCGATTTATTCTCGATAATGCTCTTGATTGAAGATGTATCTGTTCCTGCTGTTGATGTCACAGGGAAATTGGTTGGGAATAATTTATATACAGCAACAGCTACAAGTGGCAACAAAACAGAAGTGATTACAGCCCAGCCTATTAGTCCCCAACTTAATTTTGATCCAACTTGATCTTTTTTTAAAGAGGCAACTCCAGAGGAGAATGTGATGAGAACAATCGGGATAAAAAGTGCAATGGAAAGATTCACGCCAAAATAAAAAATATTCATAAATATGCCAAAGATTCCATTGATGTCTTTGAATAAAAGAGCTGTTGCAAAACCCATTGCGAGTGCTGCTATATATGTAACCCAAGTTTTCATATTAAAAGTTTAATTCACACACTCTTATCAGTCAATCAAGGGGAGGGAGTGAATATGGATTGTTAACGTGCAATAACAATGTAAACAATAGCAGGTGTTTCATTTACCTTAGAAAGACATAAAAGTAGAACTACAATACTTAGTAAGAGATTTGTAAATAAAGCTTCTTGTTTTTACATAATGAGATATTGCTTTTCTGAAGTGGTATATACTAGGACTGTAAATTAGACAGGATGTGAAAAAACAAAGAACATCTGCTACATTTTCCAAAGGAGAGGAAGATGGGAAAACAGAGAAAGACCTACAGCGAGAGCTTCAAGAGGAAAGTCGCGATTGATGGCATAAGGATGAACGGCAACTTTGCGGAGGTTGCGGCGAAATATGACATAACGCCCAGCATGGCATACAACTGGTGCGTTGATCTTGAGAACGGGAAGGATCGTGCGGAGGCTGTATATCGAGCTTGGATTGAAGGGCGTATCCGCTGTCTTCAAGACCACGAGGCCATCGAAGCACCCGTATGGGAAGTTCCCGTACCTGCTGGAGGACAGGCCTGCGATGTTCGTCAACGAGATATGGGCGACCGATATAACGTATATCGCAACCGCCGGTGGGATGCTCTACTATACTGCAGTGATCGATCTCTATGGCCGTAAGATACTGTCCTGGAAGCTTTCCGACAAAATGGACGTGGCTTTCTGTCTGGATGTTCTTTATGAGGCTGTGAGCAAATATGGCATTCCTGCCATTTTTAATCAATGTATCACGGAAAGTATGAGCGCTTTTTCCTTTTGTATCAAAAGATCTCAAACTCAAATGCGTTTTTACAATGGTAAGCTCTCTAGTAGTATTCTTGACAGCCGTCTTCTTGATTACTGGTTGAGTCATCCTTGATTTTCCTGCTAGAGTTACGTGGGATTTTTCATGATATGATAGCACATTTCATGAAATACAACTTTTCAAAAGTCATTTTTCATGAAAATTGATTGATAGTAAAAGGATTTCTGTTTAGACTGTAGGCATGAGATACATAAAGCGTGTATTAGATATCAGTCGCGATCTTGAAAGGAAGTCACAGTTCCTTTTCGGCCCCAGACAGACGGGCAAGACCTCATGGATAAGAGAAGAGCTTAAAGGTGTTTGCTACCGCTTCAATCTTTTGGACAAGAAGTTAGTGAAGACCCTGCAAGATGATCCTGCTCTGTTTGCAGGCATCTTGCGCAGGGAAGGTATCGACAGTGGGCTTGTCGTTGTAGATGAGATACAGAAGCTTCCATTTCTTCTTGATGAGGTGCAAAACCTGATTGAATCCACAAACATCAGGTTCCTTTTGACTGGCTCAAGTGCAAGAAGGCTTAGAGAACAGGGGACGAATCTCCTTGGAGGCAGAGCCGGCTGGAAGGAGATGTTTCCACTTGTCTGGCCTGAAGTCAAAGGAGATACACCTGAGCTTGGTTTGTTTTTCAAGACAGGACTCATCCCTGCCTTCTATCTTTCAGATGATCCTGACTCAGACCTATTCGATTATGTTCAACTCTACCTCAATGAAGAAATACAAGCAGAAGGACTTGTTAGAAATCTGCCATCATTTGAGCGATTTCTTGAAGTTGCAGCATTGAGCAATAGCGAGATGCTTAACTATGAGAACATCTCGAAGGATGTTGGTGTCAGCCGTTCCGCTGTCATCAGCTGGTTCCAGATTCTCTATGACACGCTCATAGCATTTGAGGTTCCCGCATATGTGAAGACAAAGAAGCGCAAGGCCTATGCCTCCTCAAAGTTTTATATGTTCGACCTTGGTGTCATCCGACATCTTCTCGGTTTCGATAAGATAGAGTCTGGAAGCACTGAATATGGGAAGTTCTTCGAGACATATATGGCAATGGAGATGAGGGCGTATATCGGCTACAAATTGAAAGAGAAGCTCAATGTCACATCCATCAGCTATTGGAGGAGCCTTTCTGGATTCGAGGTCGATTTCATACTTATGGAGAAGGTTGCTATAGAGACAAAAACGACGCGTCGCCATACATCTAGGGATTTGAAAGGGTTGAAGGCTTTGAAGGAGGAAGGTCTCTTCTCTCGGTACATTCTTGTATGTAAAGAGGACTATGCCCAGACGACGGAGGAAGGTATTGAGATCGTGCCCTGGAGACGGTTCCTTGATGAACTGTGGGCTGGAAAAATCGTATGATTGTGTTAACTCCTTTTCGCCATGCTACAGGGCCTCATGAATCTATCACGAAGAGTTTGGGTGCTTTTTTTCTTTTATATTTTGAATGCCTCAGCCTTATCGACGAGCATGTGCCTGCCCATCTTGATCTTTCAAAGTTCAAGACCAAAGTACTTTATTTATGATGTAGTTCTACTTTTCTGTTTTTCTAAGGATTTATTTTTGAAAGAAGAGTGGTTTTGCTTCGGATAAAGGGGGGAATTAAGCTTTTCGCATTGCTTTTCAAATATTGGAAGAAAAGATCATATTCCGAAATCGATAGTTTATCTGGATAAGAAATAACAACGAGTTCATGCCCTTTAATGCCATTATGGTAAGGAGGGTGTATGTGATCAAAGCTATTTTGCAAAAAGCCAACTCTCTCGTAGAAACCCATTCTTCTTTTGGACTTTTCATCCACGGGAGGATCTATTTCGAGGATTATTGTTTTTCTCTTCTCTTTGCTCATGAAAAGGAAAAACTTTGCCTTTAGAGATCTGAAGCTTCTTTGAAAAAAGGATGTCTGTTGTCTTTTTTCTATCCAGTCTCATTTTGCTCCTAAGGCCAAAGACCTACCTCTGGTGCGACTTTTGTCATGCCATCTATTGTTGTTTGTATTATTGAAGAAAGGTCCTCTCCTAGCATATCAGCACCTTTGAGGATAATATCTCTATTGACTCCGGCGGCAAAGCCTTTTGATGAGAATTTCTTTTTTACAGATTTTACACTGATTCCTTTCATTTTCTCAGGCCTCATTAATGCTGTTGCATTGACAAGACCGGAAAGCTCATCGATTGTGAAAAGAACCTTCTCCATTTTCTTTTCTGGTTTCACATCAATACATATGCCATATCCATGAGAGCAAACAGCATGGATAAAATCATCATCAGCTCCTATTTCTTTTAAAAGCTCTGGTGCTTTCTTGCAATGCTCTTGTGGAAACATCTCCCAGTCTATATCATGCAAAAGCCCTACAAGTCCCCAATAATCTTGGTCTTCATTTTCTCTCTTAGCGAATTCTCTCATTGTAGCTTCGACTTCTAATGCATGATGCCAAAGAGACTCTGATTTGTTGTATTTATGCCAAAGCGCAACACATTCTTCTCTTGTCATATCAATTCCTCATATTTCTTCTGAGACAAGAGTTTTCTGCTTTTAAGAACCCTCTGTCTTCTTTTAGTATTTGCTCTGCTGCTTGTCTTGCTTCTTGCACTAAGTCCAAATCTGATGTAATAGACGCAAAGTGCATTGTCAAGAATCCTGATTGCTCTTTTCCAATAAAATCACCAGGTCCTCTAATTTCCAAGTCCTTTTCAGCAATCAAGAAGCCATCGTTAGTGTCTCTCATGACCTTGAGCCTTTCAATTCCTTCTTGCGATATTGAGTTTGGGTCGCAAACCAAAAAACAATATGATGGCAATGTAGATCTTCCGACTCTTCCTCTAAGCTGGTGCAATGCTGCAAGACCAAATCTGTCAGCATGTTCGATTACCATGCATGTTGCATCTGGAATATCTATTCCGACTTCAACGACAGAAGTAGAAACAAGATATAATATCTTTTTGTTTCTGAAATCATCTAGAATTTGCATCTTTTCTTCTTCTTCAAGTTTTGAATGAATCAAAGCAGAAGGCACTCCCGGATAGCGATTTTTTAACTCTTGGAACATTGAATTTACATCTTTTAGATTCGATGCGCCTTCATCATCTATTCTAGGGTAGACGAAATATGCTTGATGGTTTCTTTGAAATTCAACTGAAATTGCTTTGAACATATCGTCTCTGTGTCGTTCGTTTACGATATGTGTTTTGATTGGGATTCTTCCGGAAGGAAGAGATCTTATTGTCGAAATATCCAAGTCGGAGAAAATTGTAAGCCCAAGTGTCCTAGGAATAGGAGTAGCTGTCATCGAGAGCAAGTTTGGTCTTTCGCCTTTGTTTTTCAAAGCTTCTCTTTGAACAACGCCAAAGCGATGTTGCTCGTCTATTATCGCATATTCAAGCTTCTTGAATTTTACATCTGAGGAAAAGAGTGCATGCGTTCCAATTGCAAGGTCGATATCGCCATTTGCCAGAGCTCTTAATAAGAGTTGTCTTTCCTTTCCTTTTACGTCTCCTGTAAAGAATGCAATCCTGACGCCAAGTTTTCCGATGAGTTCTGCTGCTTTCTCTGCATGTTGCCTCGCCAGAAGCTCTGTTGGGGCCATGAATGCAACTTGCCCTTTATTGGCAATAACATGAAGAGCTGAAATCCAGGCAACAAGTGTTTTTCCCGCACCAACATCGCCTTGAAGCAACCTGTTCATAGGCTCTGGATCGTCAAGATCAGCTCTTATTTCATCGATTACTTTTATCTGGTCTTCTGTTAGAGGAAATGGCAATGTTTTCAAAAACACCCTCTCAAGTGAAGTTTCTCTCTTTTTCTTGATAATATGCTTCTCAGGTTTTGCTCTAAGCATCTTTATTTCCATCGAGAAAAGTTCTGTAAAGGCAAGAGACTTCCTAGCTTTTGAAAGCATTTCGTTGTCGGTAGGGAAGTGCAATTCATTCAATGCTTCTTTGTAGTGCATGAGGTTATATTTTTCATAGATAGAATATGGCATTGGATCCTCGAGCTCCAGTTTTTGCAATGCATATGACACAGTTTGCCTTATTGCTTTCTGGCTGAGAGAACCAGCAAGAGGGTAGATTGGCAATATTTTTCCAAGCCCTGCTTCTTCCTTCGTTCTTTTTATCTCAAAAGAAGCTGTTTGATATTGATAGTGGTTTCTTTGGACAGTAGCTGTTATATACCACTCGGTGCCAAGCTTGAGCATTTTACCCAAATAATCTCTGTTGAAGCAAAGGATATCTAGAGTATCGCCATTGTCGTCCTCTGCTGTAATTTTCACAACCTTTCCTTTCTTCGAAGCAAAAGATGAGTGTGAAAGTACAGTTACTTTGCAAGTTATGGTTGGATCCTCTATTGAAGTATCCTTGAGCTTTCGTTCTTTTCGCCTGTCATCATATGAGCGTGGAGATAAGAGCAAAACATCCTCAAGAGAGAAAACACCAAGCTTTGAGAATTCGTTTGCTAGTGCCTTTCCAATCCCTGGTACATCGGTGATCTTCAAACTCATGCTTACCATCTTTCCTTAGAATGGCAATCTCAATGCATTTGTTGCCAGATATTTGCAAAGATATGAGAGAATAAAGTAAAGGACTACTATAAGTGCCAATGATGCAATATTTACCCAACGCTCGTTTACTATTTTGTATGGCTTGTTTTTTCTTTGTGCAAAGAAAGTGCTCCTTACAAAGTTCGTGATTGGGGCAACAGCATCCGAAAAGCGTTCGGATGTCGTGTAAAACATCGGGTTGTTTGAGAAAGATGCTATCGTTTTGACTGCAAGCATTATTATAGCTAGGATTAGAAACAATGATATGCCATAGCTCCAGAAGGCTTGTATAAAAAGCATAAGTACATAACCTAAAGTCAATGTTCCGTATGTTCCAAAGAAACTCAATATTGCCTTTATAACTTCGATAAGTCCTATCGCGATTATCGGAGAGAAATCCAAGGCTCCGATTCTGGATTTTGAAGATCTAAAAAGCCCTAGATAAGGATCTACTATTCTAGAAAGGTAATATGTGAATGTTCCTTCGCTTGGGTAAGGCATGAACCATGAGAGAAGTATTCTTACCCAAATCAGGATAGAGTAAACAGATAAAGCTCGAGCAACAAGCAATGATAACATCATTAAAATATTCATAAACACCTACCTTATAATTTAGTTAACCCAAGCTTTATCGACTATATCAAGATCATTCAACTCTGCCATAACTCCTCGAGAATAAGATAAGTAGAAAGTGGATCTTGGCGTAAGTTCCTCTCCAGGACAGCTTGAGATAGAGAGCAAGACTTGAGTATCGCCACTGTTATTTGCAAGAAGGCTGAAGAGAGAAGAAAGTCCTTCTCTTGATATTTTTGCACTGTCTTTTAGCCTTATATGTATTTGCTGAACCATCTCTGGCTTAAGCTCTAGAGGAGACACTACTTGATCTATCGAGAATGAAAGTTTTTCGTCTTTTTTCTTGAATGTACCTATAAAGCCATATATTCCATCGTCTTCGATTTTGCCTTGAATAAGCTCGAATACCTTAGGAAAGGCAACTGCATCTACTTCACCTTCTTTTGTTTGCAATGTGTAGATGCCCATCTTTGCCTTTTTTTCCTTCGTTATTACGACTCTCTGGTTTAAAACCATAGCAACAAGCTGTACCTGCTTGTCTGTAGTGATTGTGTCACTTTCGGCAAGGTTGACTCTTACGCATTCTGAAATCTCTTTCTGGTATTGATCCAATGGATGGCCAGATATATAGAACCCAAGCATCTCTTTTTCCATTTTCAAGACTTCTGTCTTTGGAAGTGGATCGGCCTTGCGCATCTTGAAGTCTTCAAGCTTAGTATCATCATCTGATCCAAAAAGGGACATTTGCCCGAAGGCTGATGTTGCTTTGTTTGCTTTATCGAATTTCAATGCGTCATCAAGGTTTGCAAGAAGCGTAGCTCTGTCAGCTTCAAGCTCATCAAAAGCTCCTGCTTTTATCAAAGATTCAACAAGGCGTGAATTGAGAGTGTTCTCTCCTTGTCTGTCCAGGAAGTCCATAAATGATTTGTATGGTCCGTTCTTCTCTCTTTCCTCAACGATTATATCTACAACGCCAGCACCAACATTCTTTATGCCAGCTAGGCCATATATTATGTCTCCTTTGTCGACATTGAAGAATTTATCAGACCTGTTGATATTTGGAGGAACTATCTTCAGATTGTATTTAGGTGCAAGGTTCAGATATTCCTTGAACTTGTCAGGATTGTTCATCTCATTTGTTAGGTTTGCAGCTAGGAACTCTGCTAAGTGGTTTGCTTTTAGATATGCTGTTTGATATGCAACTACAGAATAGGCAACGGCATGTGATTTATTGAATCCATATCCAGCAAATGGCTCAAGTATATGGAATATTTCCTCAGCATGCTCTTCTGTATATCCATTCTTAACAGCTCCCGCTTTGAACTTTACAAGTTCTTTCGCAAGCGCTTCTACCTTTTTCTTTCCCATTATACGTCTTAGGATATCAGCCTCGCCAAGCGTATAGCCCGCAATTATCTGGGCAACTTTCATTACTTGTTCCTGGTAGACGATTACTCCATAAGTAGGTTCCAAAAGGTCCTTCAAAGATGGATCGGGGTAATGGATAGGTTCTCTTCCCCATTTTGCGTTGATGTATTGAGGAATAAACTTCATAGGACCTGGCCTGTATAGAGCATTCAAAGCAACAAGCTCTTCGATATTCCCAGGCTTTGCTTGCTTTAGGATGTCTTGCATTCCTGCTGACTCGAATTGGAACACAAGTGAAGAGTCTCCCGAGCAAAGCATGTCGAATGTCTTTTTGTCTGTATCAGATATTCTGCTTATGTCGAAATTTGGCTCTTTTTTGTGTATAAGTTCGACTGTGTGCTTGATCAGTGTAAGCGTTTTCAGCCCAAGGAAGTCCATCTTTACAAGGCCGCAATCCTCAATCTGGAGCATCGTATATTGGCTGGCAAGTGCTCCTGTTTTAGGGTCGGCACATAAAGGTACATAATGATCAAGGGGCTCTCTTCCTATCACAACGCCAGCCGCATGCAAGGATGTATGTCTGGAAAGCCCTTCGAGTTTTATTGCTGTATCGAAAAGCTCTTCATAGACGCCACCTCTGTCTCTGATCTCTTTTAGCTTTGGCTCATACTCTAGTGCATCAGTAAGGTGCCATTTCTTCTTGTCTGGAATCTCATCAGGCACAAGAGCACATATTTTGTTGGATTCTTCGAAAGGAATATCAAGCACTCTTGCAACATCTTTAATTACAGCCTTAGGCTTTAATGTTCCAAATGTCGTAATCTGCCCAACAGAGTCATGTCCATAGTGCTCTGTGACATAGTTGATCACTTTATCTCGCCCCTCGAAGCAAAAGTCTATATCGAAGTCCGGAAGTGAAACTCTTTCTGGATTCAAGAATCTTTCAAACAGAAGATTGTATTTAATTGGATCTACATCTGTGATCGTAGTGGAGTAGGCTACAAGGGATCCTGCGCCAGAACCTCTCCCAGGACCTACTGGGACATCATGGGTCTTTGCCCAGTGGATATAGTCTCTGACAATCAAGAAGTATGCAGGGAAATCCATCTTTATTATGATATCGAGTTCATATTGAAGTCTTTCCTTTAGCTTCAACATCTCTTCTTCTGTCGCATTTGGATAACGTATAGGAAGCCCTTCATAAGCTAGAGCTGTCAAATACTCTGCATCGCTTTTGTATGGCTCTGGGATGGTGCATTTAGGAAGAACTGGACCAGGGAATTTGATCTCGAGCTTGCATCGCTCGGCTATTTTGCCTGTATTCTCTAGTGCTTCTGGACACCAAGAAAAGAGTGCCTCCATCTCTTGCTGTGTTCTGAAGTAGAACTCTCCTTCTTTGTATCTTAGCCTATCTTTGTCATGTTTCTTTTTGCCTGTACCAATGCATAGCAAAGTATCATGTGCGTTCCAGTCATCTTTTTCTATGTAATGGATATCATTCGTGCACACAAGGGGAATATCTAGTTCTTTTGCAATCTTGACAAGTTCTTCATTGGATTTCTTTTCATCAGGAATACCATGGTCTTGAAGCTCTAGATAGTACCTGTCGCCGAAAAGATTCTTATACCATAAAGCTACTTCTTTCGCTTTTTCAACACTTGGAGCTCTTCCCATCCCATCTTGCCTTTTTGAGCCGAGAATCATTCTTGGCACTTCTCCAGCAATGCAAGCTGAAAGACAGATCAAGTCCTCAGAGTGTCTTGAAAGGCATTCTTTGTCGATCCTAGGTTTGTAGTAGTAACCTTCTTTCCATGCAATAGAGTTCAATTCCATCAGATTGTGGTATCCTTTATCGCTCATCGCAAGGAGAATAAGATGGTAGTATGTTTCCTCGTTTGGATGGAAGCTTTTGTCTTTTCTATCGCCAGGTGCAACATAGAATTCACAGCCTATTATAGGGTTTATCCCATTTTGTCTGCATGCATTGTAGAATGTGATTGCTCCAAACATGTTGCCATGATCTGTTATAGCTAGCGATGTCATTCCACAAGATTTTGCTTTTTCGATGTAGCGTGGTATTGATGCTGCTCCATCAAGTAGCGAGAAGTCAGAGTGGTTATGCAAATGTACAAAATTGCTCATATATAAAATAATAGTCCTTATATCAAGAAAGTGTATCAGTATCTCTGGATGCCAAAGAAGCTGTCAACGTTTTGTTGTTCAAATCATTTACAATCTCTTCCAAAATTCCTTTAACTCTTACTCTTTGAAGATCTGAGATGGAAGGGAATGTTGCATTGATGAACGAAAAAATTATAGATTCGAAGGAAGAATACTCTTCTTCATCCAAAGGGAACCTCAAAGAGGATAGGATGTTATCGATGTCTCTCGAGTAGCATATTCCAAAAAGAGGAAATGTTATTGCAAGCCTAGGACTGACCAAAATGTCTTGGTTCCAATTGCTTGAGAATGCAACGCAAACAGCCTGGTCTGGATTTTTTATCATTGAACCAATTGAGAAAAATCGTTGGATATCAGCATTGTTCAAGCCGATCCTTACTCTAGTTACAAGACATTTAGAAGGAAGAGAGATTCTTCCATTCTTATCAAGGCTATGTGCAATTGCAACCCATTTTGAGTGCATCCTTTTTTTCTTGGCATACCTTATTTCCATATTTGCATTCAAAGCAATCAATGTGCCAGTTATGCTTGTAATCAATCCCGATGTACAAATTGCGCCACCTATTGTTGCCCTTGACGTAACTAATGAACTGCCGATTGATAAAATATCTTGCTCCAGCAAAGAAGGAAGTACGCTTCTATTGGAATTGACTATGTAATTCAGGTTGACCATTGCACCATACTCAAGAAGCCTATCGTTTCTCAATGTTCGTTTGAGTTCGCTCATTTCACCAAGATATATGATCTCTTCGTTTGCTTTCCTAGATGGATAAGAGTTTGGCCTTGACATTATAAAAGTGCCTCCGGCCCAGATTGTTGCATCGGGATGCAATTGCAAAACAGATGCATAATCTGCCATTGTCTTTACATTGTATATATTTGGTGAACTAAGACCGTCGTACACGTCTCTTCCTCCTGATTTCAACAGCCTTTATCACTGTTGCAACATTATCTTCTGCATCAACGCATGAACAACTGAGGATCGACATCTCTCTTATTATAACATCTCGCCTCGTCTCGCCTTGAGCTACCAAGGATTCAATCAAGAGAGTATGGGATGCATAGCATTCTTCGCAAGGCATTGTTCCTATTGCTTCGTATGCCTTTTCTATATCTTTTATGTTTCTCGTTTTAGAGTATGCTTCAAATGTTGTCACTTCCTTTCCTTGCAACTCAAAGGCTGGAACCATACAAGAGAGGACAGCTTTTCCATTTAGGAGGACGATACAAAGTCCGCACATATTTCCTCTGCAATGTGCGTTGACGCTATTAGTCCCCAACTCTTCGTTCAAGATCAAAGACAATGGCTTATTCGAATTAAGAGACAAAGAGAGCGTTTTTCCATCGATAAAGCACTCTATCTTCATGGCTTTCCTCCTCCATTTATGATGCTTTCCAGTTTTGATGCATCTGTAGGAAGATAAGAGGCTTCTGGGCCTGCAGCTTGGAAAAGGGCAGAAGAAAAAGCACTCATTGTTATTCCTCTTGCAATCGTATTTATAGGTGTGAAACCTTCTTCCTCTTCATCGGTTTGTGTTATATCAAGGCTTAGCTTGAAATCTTTTGAAATCACAGCACCACACTCTCTGAGAGTATCTAGAATAGTCTCTTTCGCAATATCGTTGGCATTGTCGTCAGCAAAGGACTTTCCAATAACAAAGCTTCCCCAAGCTTCCTTCACCAAAGGAATGAAGTCATACTTTCTTATTTCTATTTCGACGACGAATGCTCCATAGCCAGAGTATTCGAACTCGCAAGGTGAAAAAATATTATCAGTATTGAATTTCAGCGAAAAAGGTGGTTTTGCTTTGTCAAGCAATGTTCCCAAATGTTTAGATGCAATCGCTAACTGAGATGGGAATATTGACTCGAAACGGTTGAGAACAGCCGGGCCGCTGTCTAGTGTCTCAGCATTTTGTTCGAGAAAAAGAACGCTATCGCTGTCTGTATTGTTGTTGAATTTTGAAGAGACAAGTTGCTTGCAATATCTAATCTCAGAAGAGGAAAGAGGTGCAGATGTGTTTATGGTAATATTCTTCTTTGGAGTATAGTTTAGTAAGGCTGAGAAATTTTCTTGCTTTGATAGTGTTGTTGAGAAGCCCGCTATTCCAAGTCCAGTTGCAACACCGATTCCTCTTAGGGCTCCAAGCAACCCAAAATCGCCAGAGAAGAATGAATTTGATGCCCATTTTCTGTTAAAGACTGAAATTTTAGCAAGATGCAAAAGCATCTCTTTTTTATCTTCCAAGTTATAAGCTGGTGCAAAGTCTGTGAATTTTGTTTTCTCTCTTTTGAGTTCATCTCGAATTTGCACAGGAGTATATCCTGTTTTGTTTGCAAGCATAGAAGTATGATATTGCGTCCCAGCAAGGGCCTCTGAATATCCTAGAGAACCACAAAAAGAGGCTGGGTTTTTGCTTGATTTGACAATCTCAACATCTGCTTTGAAGCTCTTTACAGTATACAAAGGCATTAATCCTGCCATTGCTTGTCGTTGGTATTCCTCTGATGCAAAGCAAAAAGCACCTTGGTCAACTGTCATTTTGACATTCTCGACAATTGGATGGTGTTCCTCATTAAGGTATGTTGTTCTTTGTATGGAGATCCCTGGCCTTGCGGTCTCTCCAACCAGCCTTAATTCTACAGGCAGGCCGGTAAGAAGCATCGCTATTGCAGCCAGCGTGGAGTAGATAGCAGGATAGAACAAATACTCGTCGTGTTTATTTTGGTGTTTTTGCGGATGAAGAATTATGTTGCGAGGCTCTTTGCCTAATGCTGTAGCCACAGTTGTTCGAATTAGCTCTTGCCAAAGCATCGGAGATTCTATGTGAATGTTGTTTCCTTCTTGCCAAACGCTTATGTTGTATCTTATCGGAGAAGAGATCGTCGTATGGCTGTACTTGAATACGCTTTCAAACTTCTTCAATTGCTTCAGGCTATTCTCATCTGGAATCTCTTCTTGTCCCCAGGAAAAAGAAAGAGGTGCGATAGTATTCTCTAGCGATATCTCTTCCTCTGTTTTTGTGTATGGTTCTGTGTTGACTTCAATTTTGTCCATTAGGAGTTCGACAGCTTCGTAATCTGGCCCAAAGACAGCCAAAAGAGGTTGTCCAATGTACTCAATTCTGTCTATTGCAAGAAGAGGCATCCTTCCTCCAAGCATAGTAACCAAGTTGTTCCCGATAATCTCTTTTCCAGTCAAAACTAGGAAGCTTTGGTCAATTTGAGGGAGAGTAAAACCTGTGAGCTTCACATCGGCTTCCTTTGCTCTTAGAATTAAGCCACAACGCATGTTATATCTAGAGAATATCTTGCGATCCGCCATAGCTACAAGACTACCATCTACAGCTTCAAAACGCAAGGTAAGTCAAGCTTAATGGCAGAAATCGTGGCTATTGTTCTGACTGTTTGAAAAATTAACGATTGCCTTTTGGCTCTTCTCATAAGATAATTTTTTCAAGGATAGAATGATGAACCATATAGAGAGAAGCCATCTTGAAGAGTATGGGACGGAGCCTTGTGCTATTGCCGAGGTTCCACAAGTAGTCACATTGATAGGAGCTTTTTCTGATTGCATCGATGGATATGCAATAATGGGAACATGCGATAATGGTTTGAAAATTGCTGTTTCAAAAAGAGATGACAATACCGTCAAGATCTTGAATGCTACAAAACAAGACAAGAAGAAATTCCAAATAACAAATATCAAATATCGAAAGGAAGATAGATGGGCAAATTGCATAAAAGCGATTTTGCAAGAAGTTGCCTCATCAGGGTTTGTTCTTCCTGGAATGAATATAACGATTCAAGGAGAGAGCGCAATATGCGACAATCCATCGTTCTCTTCATATGCTTTCATAGGCATGCTTTTTGCGCTAGAAGGACTATTGGGCATTTCATTCACAAAAGAAGAGAAAAAGAAGATGGCTTTCTCTTCAAACCGTTTTTCCCAAGCTTTCCAAGCACGACTTAGGGACTTAATCACGCTCCTTTATTCAAAAGAGGACAATCTTATGTTCTTCGATTTGTCTAACCATAGCTATGAGTTTCTAGAGTATCCTAAGAAAGATAATGTATCGTCTTTGTTGATATCGACAGCAATACCATATACTATTTTGACACCTGAGCTTGAAGAGTTTAGGCAAGAAGCAAATGAGGTTGTTGGTTTGATACGTAAAAAATTGCCAAAGACAATGAGCATAAAGAATCTTAATGAGAAAAATATACGACAGATTCTCAATATAAGTTCTGAACAGAAAAAAGGGCAGCTTAGGTTCCTTGTTGAAGATTCTGAATGTGCTTTGAATGGATGGAAAGCGCTTAAGAATGGCGACATGGAGCTTTTTGGCAAGAATATGAATCTCCAAGAAAAGGGATTAGAGATGAATGCCGAGCTCACATCTCCTGAAATTGATTGGATTGTGAAAAGAGGATGTGAGATGAAGAAGCTCTATGGCATTTGCCAAATCTACACAGGAGTCGCAGGAACTTTATTTGCTTTGATTGATAGCTCTGTTGACTTTCCTTATACTAGTCAACTAGAGGAATATGAAAGGATATTCGGCTTCCATGCTAATGTCTGTCCATATGTCCCCTACGGCAGTGCAAGGAGCATGAGAAGAGATGAATATTCTACTTGTCAATGACGATGGATACAAAGCGAAAGGCATAAGAGAACTTGAGCGTGTGCTTGTTGAAAAGGGTCATAGGGTCTATGTTTCAGCACCTTCTGATGAGCAAAGTGCGAAATCTCATTCAATGACTATCGATGGTACTCGTTATGCTACAAAGTACAAAGAAGGGCATTTCCATATCGATGGCACTCCAGCAGATTGCATAATCTACGGATTGAAGTCTGGTTTGATAGATATAAAGCCTGATGTTGTTATCTCTGGCATAAACCACGGATACAATCTTTCTACTGACATTATTTACTCTGGAACGTGCGGAGCCGCAAGGCAAGCCTCTCTTTATGGTTACAAGGCTATTGCAATTTCAACATATAGAGATGAAAACAGCAACAAATACAGCTTCTCGGATTGCGCATTGTTTTTAGAGGAGCACTTGGAACAGTTCCTTTCACAAATTCATAGCGATGTATTTCTTAATATCAATATCCCACCTAATTTCAATGGGGAATATGGGTACGCTTCGATTGGTGAGATTCGCTATGATGATAGATTCAGAATCGAGGAAGAAGATAGAGATAGATACAAGATAACCAATATTGGATGCGACATAAGCTATCATAGTTTGGAAAAAAGCAAATTCCCGAATGATTTTGAGCTTTGTAATCGCGGATTTGCATCCGTCTCCTTTGTGAAGCTTTTCCCACAAAGCTCTTGTGACCATATCTAGAAGGTTTAGATGAGACGTTGGGAGGATCTTTGTAATCATTGTGGCCTATGTTGCCATGAGAAAGTCGTATTGGATTATGCTTTGGTCATCGACATGGATCGGCCGTGTGAATTTTTCGATGAGAAAAGCCATCTTTGCTCTGTATATGACAATCGATTCAGAAAATGCAAGCGTTGCAAGAAAGTGAATATCATAATGGCTGTTTTTTCTCCTGCTCTCCCTTCTTGCTGTGCTTATGTAAAAGAGATGGAAAGGCTTCACTTGAGGCTTTCGCGTAAGCGTGAGTTGGTGTTTTCTAACCTTGACTAGAAAATAAGATAATAATAACTTTAAAATGCGAGGAAATAATATGGATAGAAGAGTAGTCTATCTTGATAACAATGCTACAACCAGAATAGCCGATGAAGTTATCGATATCATGCATGATAATGAAAACTTGTATGGCAATGCTTCATCAATGCATACTCTTGGAAGAGACTCTGCAACAGGAATCTCTTGGGCAAGAGGAGAGGTTGCTAAGCTTATAAATGCGGATCCCGGAGATATTTATTTTACTTCCGGTGCATCAGAGTCAAATAATACGGTCTTTAATACATATAGAGATCTAATTGATGAAGGCTCTGCCAAGGATAGGATAGTTTTGAGCAGTGTTGAGCACCCAGCATCCATCGAAACAGCAAAATACTTGAAGAAAAAGGGGTACAAAATAAGCTTTGCACCAGTTGATCACGAAGGTATTTTGAAGCTCGATGAGTACAAAAAGCTTCTAGGACCGGATGTATGCCTTGTGTCGATAATGCTTGGAAACAACGAGTCTGGAGCAATACAACCTGTGAAAGAGGCTGCTTATTTAGCACATGAATGTGGGGCGTATTTTCATACAGATGCAACGCAAGCAATTGGCAAGATCGCTGTCGATGTAAAAGATTTGGACGTTGATTATCTTTCATGCTCGGGACATAAGTTTTATGGACCTAAAGGTATTGGTGTTCTTTATGCTCGCCATGGCGTTCCTCTATCGCCATTTGTCCATGGAGGACATCAAGAGAAGGGTTATAGAGCTGGAACATACAACAACCAAGCAATCATTGGTTTGGGAAAGGCTGCTGAACTTGCAAGACTTAATTTGAAAGATGAGCATGACAGGCTTTGGGCGTTGAGGGAAATGCTCCGAAAAGGAATAGAAGAACGAATCCCAAATGTAGTTATTAACGGCCCAAAAGAAGCCGATAAAGTACTACCGGGGACATTGAATGTATCATTTCCATCTGCAGAGGGGGAGTCAATCCTACTTTATCTTGACTTGGAAGGCATTGAAGTATCGACAGGGTCTGCGTGCGCATCAGGCTCCTTGGAGCCAAGCTATGTTCTGTTAGCAGCAGGCCTTCCTGTGGAGCTTGCACATGGTTCAATCAGGTTCTCATTTGGAAGATACAACACAAAGGAGGATGTGGAATATGTACTTGAAAAACTTCCTCCGATAATCCAGAAAATCAGGGATATGAGTACAAGGAAGGAAGATTATGGCAAATAGTTTCATGGCACAATGGGTTTATACAGATATAGTAAAAGATCATTTCATGAATCCGAGGAATCTATGGAAAGAGGGCGATGATTTCGAGCCTGATGGAGTAGGAGAGGTTGGATCCCTTGCTTGCGGAGATCAGATGAGAGTCGGAATCAAAGTGGAAGATGGCAAGATCAAGGACCTGAAATGGCTTACATATGGATGCGCATCAGCAATTGCATCGACATCAATGATGAGCGAGATGGCAATCGGAATGACGCTCAAAGAGGCATATGAGATTACTCCTGAAGCTATAATGGAAAAGCTTGGGGGTCTTCCTGAGCACAAGTTCCATTGTTCTGTCTTAGGTGATAAGGCTTTGCGTGCTGCTATAGATGATTACTTGGAAAAAAATCATATGCCAAATCCATATAAGCAGAAGATTGCTACTATTGTTTGCGAATGCATGGGAGTTACTGACCAGAAGATAGAGGACCTTGTTAAGAATGGCAAAGTCCATAACTTGAAAGAACTCCAAGAACAAACTGGTGCTGGCACAAAGTGTGGACGATGCGTGAAAAAGCTTGAAGATATGCTAGCAGAGCTTTTGCATATATACGGAAAGTAGTCAGTATTATATTTCAAATAAAGAGATACATCTGCCGACAGCTATTGCTGGCAGATGTTTTTTATCAATATGTCATTTGCTGTAAGGTGTGCCTTGAAGAGGAAGAGATCTTCTTCTGATTCCATCAACCTTTTTATATGCATTGGCAATTGCTGGAGCTGTTGCAATTGTACAAAGCTCCCCGATTCCCTTTGCTCCGTAGCCTGTTGGAAGCTTTCCTTTGGCCTCTACGCAATAGACATCAATCTCAGGCACATCTATTGCTCTTATCAGGCCAAGTGTACCATATTTCGATTTAACGATTCCTTTATCGCTTTGGAATTTCTCTGTCAGAGCAAATCCCATGCCCATTACTACACCGCCCTCAATCTGGCCCTCTATCGCTTTCATATTGATTACAGTGCCAGCATCGCAAGCAGCTGTTATCTTCTTTACTTTTCTATTTTCATCGAGCTCGGCAACCTGGGCAGAGTATGAGTAGGCTAAATGTGATATTGGATTCCCTTTTTGTGATGTAATCGGGTCTGTGTCATAACAGAATTCGGCATAGAATTCAGCACCTTCTAGTTCTTTGAGAGAGAACTCTCCAAGCTCTGTTTTCAGTTTTTGAGCGCAACGTCTTACAGCTTCTCCTGTGAAAGCTGTTTGTCTTGAGGCTGTTGAAGTGCCAGAGTCAGGAGTGCGTGATGTGTCGGGAGACTCTACGTTGAAGCATTCTGGGCTGAGTCCTGTTGTTTCAACAGCTATTTGCAATGCGACAGTTGCGATTCCTTGCCCCATGCAAGCAGCGGATGTTCGTATGTGGACAATGCTGTTTTCGATACTCATCTTGCATCTTCCTGTATCAGGCACGCCTACTCCTATTCCTGAGTTTTTCATTGCAAGCGCGATTCCTGTCCTCTTTGACGAATAATAAGCATCTTTCACAGCTTCCATGCATTCTTTTATTCCAGTGTCACTTGATGCAATCTGTCCGTTAGGAAGCGCTTGGCCAGGCTTCACTATATTCAATAGTCGCATCTGGTATGGATCTATGCCGATTTTTTCAGCAAGTTCATCTATTGCGCTTTCAATAGCAAAACATGATTGTGTTACTCCAAAGCCTCGGAATGCGCCACTTGGGACATTGTTCGTATATAGAGCTTCTCCATACACATCAAGATGTTTGTAATTGTATGGGCCTGACGCATGTGTGCAAGCTCTTTGCAACACAGGCTCTCCAAGAGAGGCATATGCTCCAGTATCGGCAACGATTGTTGCTTTTAGGGCTTTGAGACGACCATTCTTGTCAGCTCCAAGCTTTATATGTATGTCCATTGGGTGCCTTTTTGGATGTACCATGAGTGATTCTTGCCTTGATAGTTTCACCTTTACAGGCCTTTTAAGGATATAAGCACAGAGCGCAGCATGATGTTGCACAGACATATCCTCTTTGCCTCCAAAGCCACCTCCAACTAATGCTGAGCGAACTCTCACTTTGTGCCTTGGTATATGTAGCATCCTGGCAATTTCCCTTTGATCGTCATATATAGATTGGCCTCCAGTTATCGCGAAGATCCCTCCATTTTTGTCTGGCATTGCCAATGCGCATTCAGGCTCCATGAATGCGTGTTCTGTATAAGGTGTGTGATAATCATTCTCAACCACATAATCGCATCTCTCCAGCTCCTTTGAAGCATCTCCGCGCAATATGTGCTGTTTGCTCAGGATGTTTGTATTCATCTCTGAGTGTACGATTATCTTATCCTTTAAAGCTTCTTCTATCGAAAAAACACCATCAAGCTCTTCATATTCTACATGGATTTTGCTTTTTAGATCATTAAGAGCGCTTTGATCTTCCGAGACTACAAGGCAAATGGCATCTCCAATGTAGTTGGATATCATGCCTTCCCCAATTAGAACATCCCAATCTTGCTTTAAGTGTCCTATTTTGTTCTCTGGAACTTGTTCTCTTTTTATCACAGAGACGCATCTTGGATCTTTTTCACACTCTGACGTGTCGATTTTGATTATCTTTGCACGAGGCGCTGGCGTACGAAGAGCTGATGCATACACCATACCATCGACTATGTAATCGTCTGTGTATTTTCCATCTCCTAGGGCTTTCTCTGTTGCATCTATTCGCCTGAAAACAGTTGAAATCCTGCCACTTTCTTTCTCTGGTACGGCAGTGATTCCTTTTCTGATGTATTCTGCTGCCATCAAGATAGCATCTTCAATCTTAACATATCCAGTGCATCTGCATATGTTGCCTCTTAGTGCTTTCTTGACATCTTCCCTAGTTGGAGCTTTGTTTTTATCTAGAAGAGCTTTTGCTGACATGATCATTCCTGGTATGCAAAATCCACATTGGACAGCACCAGCTTCAGCAAAACAATATGCATAGATCTCTTTCTCAAGCTCTGACAGCCCTTCAATTGTGATTACTTCAGCGCCATCTAGCTTTGAAAGCATTGGAATACAAGCTTTCGTGGCTTTTCCGTTTATTATCACAGTACACGCTCCGCATGCACCTTCAGAACATCCATCCTTTGTTCCTGTGAGTTTCAATGTGTTTCGAAGATAGTCTAGCAGTTTGCAATCATGCTCAGGATATACATCAACATTGTTTACTTTAAGCTTCATAGCTTTTTTCTCCATTTCCGGATGGCCGCTAAAGTCCCAAAGGGGCACCATGTGATACCTATCCTTGAATATGTTAACAGCTGGGAGCGTGAATTCAATTGAATTTTTCTACAGCTTTATTGTAATCTCTTTTCTTTCTGTTTGCAGAGGCATATATTCCACGCCGGCTGCATCAAGCATCCTTTTAGAGGCTTTTGTTGCATCAGTTTCGCTATACTTATCAGATAAATACACTATTTTCCTTATTCCAGCTTGGATTACAGCTTTTGCGCATTCATTGCAAGGAAAGAGCGCCACATAGAGAGTGGATCCTTTCAAGGAGGAAGAGTTGTTAGAGTTCAAGATAGCATTTAGCTCTGCATGGCATACAAATGGGTACTTTGTATCGAGCCAATCGCCCTCTCTCTCCCAAGGCAGATCATCATCCGAACATCCAGAGGGAAATCCATTGTAGCCAACACCAATTATTTTCTTATCTTCAGATACTATGCATGCGCCAACTTGTGTGTTTGGATCTTTGCTTCTTAGCGATGAAAGGACAGCAACTCCCATGAAGTATTCGTCCCAACTTATATGGTCAACTCTCTTTCCGCTCATTTCATTCTCCTACAAGACAATAATATGGCAAAAAAGATAAAATAGCCAATGGAGCAAAAGCGGTAATTGACCAATTTGCTCTTTATGTTAGAATCAATACCTGTTAGGAGATGTAGCGAAATGCAAAGAGCCAAAGTATATTTTACGGATTTTCATACTATTGCGTTTGGGGATAGCCTTCCTGTCAAGCTTAAGAAGCTCATAAAGAAAGCTGGCATATCATCAATCGATATGGATGGAAAGTTTGTTGCAATAAAAATGCACTTTGGAGAACTCGGCAACATAAGCTACTTGAGGCCTAACTATGCAAAAGCAGTAGCCGACGTTGTGAAAGAGCTTGGCGGAAAGCCTTTTTTGACGGATTGCAATACTATGTATCCTGGTTCCAGGAAGAATGCAATCGAGCATTTGTATTGTGCGTGGGAGAATGGTTTTACGCCACTTACTGTAGGATGTCCTGTAATAATAGCAGATGGTTTGAAGGGGACTGATGACATCGAAGTGCCGGTAGAAAATGGCGAGTACGTGAAGAAAGCAAAGATCGGACGTGCGATTATGGATGCCGATGTGTTTATCTCATTGACCCACTTCAAAGGACATGAGATGACAGGCTTTGGTGGAACTATTAAGAATATCGGAATGGGCTCTGGATCAAGAGCTGGAAAATGCGAACAACACTCAGGCGGTAAGCCGACTATAAACGAAAAGTTCTGCCGTGGTTGTAGACGATGCCAGAGAGAGTGTGCCAACTCTGGTCTTGTATTCGACGAAAAGACAAGGAAGATGCATGTCGACAAAGACAAGTGTGTTGGTTGTGGCAGATGCCTTGGTGCTTGCAATTTCGATGCAATTTCATTTACGAGCAACAGTGCGATTGGAGAGCTGAATGCAAAGATGGCAGAGTACTCGAAAGCTGTTGTCGACTCAAGGCCGAATTTCCATATATCGCTTGTAGTGGATGTTTCGCCCAATTGCGATTGCCATGGAGAGAACGATATGCCTATATTGCCCAACATAGGAATGTTCTGCTCTTTCGATCCTGTCGCTCTTGATCAAGCTTGCGCTGATGCTTGCTTGAAAGCAAATCCGATGCCAGGCTCGCAGCTTGCAAGGCATCTAGCTGATCCCAACTTCAAGAAAATGGAGGACAATTTCAGAAATTCAACTCCTGAGTCCGAGTGGAAATCACAACTCGAGCACGCAGAGAAGATAGGTCTCGGCACAAGGGAATATGACTTGATAGTTGTATAGCTTTTATTTGAGCTTTGATTCAGCATCCTTGATGAAGTACATCAGGTTGTTTTCCTCGACTTCCTCAGGATATTTCTTTGCAACTCTATATAATGCATCGATGAATTCTCTGCTTTGGCTTTTTTCTGCAACAAAATCGAAAACGTCAGATATCCATCCGAATTCATCTGCTGTACAAACATTATCAAGGAAATAGATAGTGTCATCCATGTTTTTGGTGAATATCTCTGTCAAATGATCCCAACAAAGCTGAATAGGGTAGGCCCATTCCCCATCGAAAACCTTTGATAATCTGTATCGTTCTGCAATTATGGCATCTATTTGGTCTTTGTCTATCATCATTATCTCCAATCAAAGTAGAATCAAACGTATGAAATGATATCTACTTAGGATGCAAATTTAAAGATAACAGTTGCAAAATATATGGCAAAAATCCTCAAGGCAATAAAAAACCCCATCTGGACAAAAGGAGGTAAACCAGTATGGGGAACAAAAGGAGGTTAGAATGGGGAAGATAATAATCTTCCTGATTCTTGCGATAAATATAGTTATCTTTTTCGAGCATGTAAAGGGTTTTTTAAAAAAATTTATAAAAATTTTCAATTCAAAGCAAAAAATAACAAACAAGCACCTATCTTGTTGCAACAAAACCCATTAACCATAATAAAAAGGCAATCTTTGTATTGTTTTTAAGCACTATGTCAATGGATATTCCATCAAATACACAAAAACTATAATTTAAACAATCAGTGCTCAATGTGAAAACTTTTGATCAGATTATGGTTAGGCCCTCATTGTCTCTCTTGGCTAATATTTTTGGAAGTTGCGTCCACATTACTATGGTCGAAACTATCCCCGATAGTAGATCGCAAAGAGGTTCTGCATAGAATGCAGAATCGGCACTCAGGAATATTGGCAACGTAATTGTTGCAATAAAAAAAGTGCATTTTCTGAATAGCGACAAGGGAAGGGCAAAGCGTATCTTTCCCAGTGCTGTCATTTCATCGACATTCACATATTGGAAGGATAGAGGGATGATAAGAAGAGTAAATATCCTCATGTATCTTGATGCTGTTAGGGCCATAGAAGCGTCCTTTGTAAAAAGGAGTGCAAACTTTGGAGCAAAGAAAGGTGTTGCTATTGTGAGCAACATCGTATAAAGCGTTGCTATAACTTGGATGCATATTATTCCCTTTTTTACTCTTAATGACAATCCAGCTCCATAGTTGTAGCTGATCAAGCCTTGGCACCCGCCGGTGATTCCTGCCAAAGGATTCATCAAGAGTGTGAAGTATGATTGCACTATAGTTGCAGCAGTGATCAATATATCGCCATTAGCATCTCCTCCATAACGTTGAAGTACCGAATTTAGAACTATGAGCAAAGCTGAGTCTGTGCTCATTATCAGGAAAGGAGAGAGACCAAATTTCATTATCGTTTTCGTAAGCTTGTAATCGAAATTCCTCAAGTACAATCTTATGTCGATTTTCTTTGATACAAGAGAAAACAGGACAAAAAAGGCAGAGACTAATTGCGAGATTACTGTCGCAATGGCAGCTCCTTTAACTCCCATATTTAAGATGAAGATGAAGACTGGGTCCAGTATTGTATTCAGGATTGCTCCGCAAAAAACAGCACTCATTGCTCTTGCTGTTTTTCCTTGGTTTATCAAATAGCTGTTCATTCCGGAAGCAAGAAGAGCAAAAGGTGTACCTAGAAGATACCATCCAATATAGCTCGATGCATATGGAAACGTTGCACTGGATGCTCCAAAGAACATAAGCATTGGTTTCCTTAGGAAGAAGAAGATGGGCGCAAGAATCAAAGAAAGTATGACAAGAAGATAAAAAGCCGTTGAGACGATAACTTCAGCTTCTTTCTTTTGGCCATAACCAGCTTTCATTGCCATTATAGGAGCCCCTCCAAGTCCTATAAGGGCGGCAAACGATGTTATAAATGTTGTAATTGGAGCGGCAACGCCAACCCCTGCTAGCGCTAAATCTCCTACCTCGGCAATGTGGCCAATGAACATTCGATCGACAATTGCATATAGAACATTAACAAGTTGTGCAAGTGCTGTTGGTATTGCGAGAGAGAAGGCAAGTTTCCAAAGATTGTCTTTTTTCAAATCAAGATTGCGATGCATAGCAAAATAGAATATAACGTTTTGCAATGCAACACTCAATCTCCAAATGAAAAATAATTCATGTACACCTCGCTTCGTTTATCTTTGATTCAATCATATCGGCAACGCCTTTTGTGTCTTTCTCTATCTCGTGTTCCCATATCCTTATGACTGTGTACCCCAAATGGCCAAGCACATGGTTGACTTCTATATCCTTCTCCATATTTCTTTCAATCTTATCGAACCAATAATTCTTATTGGTTTTCAGGCTGTTTTTCCGATCTTCCCAATTATATCCATGCCAGAAATCTCCATCGCAGAAGATTGCTATCTTATACTTCTTTATCGAAATGTCAGGGTGGCCATATATGGTTTTTGAGTTTTTCCTGTAGCGTATCCCACGTCTATATAGCTCTTTTCTTAATTCGAGTTCGATCTTTGTATCTTTTCCCCGAATTCTTGACATTAACAAACTTCTTTCTTTTCTTGTCATGTATGTTACAATACTCTTCGTCAGTGATTTTCCAAAATTTGGTAGATTGTTATATTTTCTACCACAAAATTTGGTTTTTTACTAAACTGCCTTGACTTTTTATGACATTGTGTGCACTAATTTTATCAAATATTGCTTTTGAATACAAAAGCTTATTAGTGAGGATTCGTGGCTTAGTGTAGTCGATGGTGTCCCCCTTGATTATCCCCAGATGCACTAGGAGTACACGAGTCCTCTCTAATAATGAGAGGATTCTTCTTCTTTTCTGTCTTGCTTGGAAATCGTTGGCCTTTCTAGCTTTGCCAGCTTGATGTCTTTTTTATTCATCAGTTTTATGTGATCCAATGAACGACCGCTCACAAATTGCCATATCGTGCTTTCTGCTTCTCTTCGTCCTGATGCATGTTTGAATGGCATAAAACCATTGAATGCTCCATTGATCATGAAGAGTCTTGCCTTGTTGCCAGCATCATTCAAAGCTTTTTCGTAGAGCATTGCATCATCTTTAAGGGGATCGAATTCAGCGCTAAGGAGCAATGCGTTTGGAAGTCTTGTCAAATCTTGCGACAAAAGTGGAGAGAAAATAGGTGAGAGGATATCTTTTGGTTCTCTGGCATAGCTCATTACATAGTAGGTGAGCATTTTTTCATTTAAAGTCGGGCTGTCTTTGTGTTCCATCATCGAGTTTGTCCTGAGTCGGCAATCAACGATTGGATAAATGAGGATTTGTCCGGCAATTGCAGGAGCATTCCTGTCTCTTGCGAGAATTGATGCAACTGCTGCAAGATTTGCCCCAGCTCCATCTCCTGCCAAGTATATTCTGTCTGGATCAACCTTCCAGTATTTTGCACCACCACATGCCCATATGAAGGCATCATAGCAGTCTTCAATTGCTGTAGGAAACTTGTATTTGGGTGCCAAGTGATAATCCACAAGCAAAATATTGGACTCTGTCTCTTCTGCTAAATGTTTTAAATAGATCGAGTAAAAATCCATGTTGCCATAAACCCAACCGCCTCCATGGAAGTATATAATCAATGAACCGAGTCCTGTAATGTCATTTACCCTTCTATTTGTGAACAAATACCCTGTTACAGCTCCATTTGAAACCGGGATGACAAATGTTTGACTTGATATTGCATCAGAACTCTTCAAAAGGTATTTTTTCGCCAGTTTCTTTTGCACTGGCGTATTGTTTTCTTCATTTATAGTTTCAGGGACTATGCTATCTGGATTCAAACAAAAATATTTGCTTAAACCATAGATGAACTTTTTATCCCTGCGAGTTAGCTTATATTTAAACATATTTAAGAACTATGTTCGCATTAAAAAACGATAGAGTGCAAGGTTTTTGATACTCAATAGTGTACTTTCTTGCGTATAGTGAGCAAATTGGATACATTCAAAACATGGATTTTTTGAAAAGTATTGAGTTCGCGTCAATCTCAGATGCGATTAAGACAGGTGTTATTGACCATCATAAGTTATATGAAAAAGGATTTATTGGCACATCGAAAGAGAAAGAGTGTTTTTTGATTTCGTTTGATGATAGTTTTATTGATTCGATTCTTGATTCTGTCGATACAACATATCCTCTTTTTTTTATCAGGGGCGCTAACCTTGCCAAGGCATTTCTAGAAAGGAATGAAAGCTTTGAAGGTGAAGGCTACTTCGAATTCGTTTACACAGGAGAGAAGATGAATTTCGAGCTACAAGATGGGTTTAAGATGAAGAAACTTGATTTGTCATATTTCGATATCGTAAGGAAAAACTACCATCTTGCAGATGATGAATATATAAAAAATAGACTCGATGGAGGCTTTGTCACAGGACTATTTGATAACATAGACTCGCTTGTTGGATTTGTTGGAGAGCACTATGAAGGGGCGATGGGGATGCTTGAAGTCATGCCAGAGTATAGAAAGAGAGGGTATGGTACTATTTTGGAAAAGCAAAGGATAAACCAAACGCTTTCGGAGCACCGCACTCCGTATTGCAACGTTCTATATGGCAATGATGCCTCTTTGGAGTTGCAACACAAATTAGGGTTGAAGAAGACATCTTTGGATACTTGGTGGGTTTGGCGACGTGAGAAAAGTTGACTACATAATGAGAAAAGTAGTAGTCTAAGCTCTGACCAAAGGCGTTCATCTCATTAGGGTAAGTACGCCTTTTTCTTTTTTAGGAGGATTGGTATGTGTGGATTTGTAGGTATGTTTGACATCAAAGAGGGCTCCGCAAAATATCGTGAGCAAGTGTTAGGGATGTCTAGGACTATTAGGCATAGAGGACCGGACTGGTCAGGCGTCTATGCATCAAATAATACTATCCTCTCTCATGAAAGGCTTGCAATCGTTGATCCAACATCTGGCAAGCAACCTCTCTATTCGAAGGATGGCTCAGTTGTGTTGGCTGTTAACGGAGAGATTTACAACCATATGGAAATCAGAGAGCGATACAAGGGAAAATATGATTTTCAAACTGGATCTGATTGTGAGGTTATTCTTGCGCTCTACCAGGATAAGGGCGTTGATTTCTTCGAGGATTTGAACGGTATTTTCGCCTTTGCTCTCTATGACAGCAAAAAGGATTTTTACCTTATTGGAAGAGACCATTTAGGCATAATTCCACTCTATCAGGGATGGGATAAGGATGGACACTTCTATGTTGCATCTGAATTGAAGGCTTTGGAGAATGTATGTACAACAGTTGCAGAATTTCCTCCTGGATCTTATTTCACATCCTCAGATGGAAAGACACATAAATGGTACAAAAGAGATTGGGAAAACTACGATAATGTTAAGAACAATGTTACATCAATCGATGCAATAAGAGAGGGGCTTGAGGCGGCAGTCAAGAGACAAATGATGTCAGATGTCCCATATGGCGTTCTTCTCTCTGGCGGACTCGATAGCTCTATAATAGCTGCAATAACAGCAAAGTATGCAAAAAAACGAATAGAGACAGGAGACAAGGAAACAGCTTGGTGGCCAAGGCTCCATTCATTCGCAATTGGACTTGAGGGTGCTCCAGATCTGGTTGCGGCTCAAAAAGCTGCCGATTATATCGGAACAGTGCACCATGAGATCCACTTCACGATTCAAGAAGCATTGGATGCACTTGATGATGTGATTTATCATCTCGAGACTTATGATATAACGACAGTTAGAGCATCTACTCCTATGTATTTGCTAGCTCGTGTGATCAAGTCGATGGGAATAAAAATGGTTCTTTCAGGTGAAGGATCTGATGAGCTATTTGGAGGCTATCTGTATTTTCATAAAGCACCTAATGCAAAAGAATTCCACGAAGAGACAGTGAGGAAGCTGACAAAACTCCATCTTTATGATTGCTTAAGGGCAAATAAAGCTCTCGCAGCTTGGGGAGTTGAGGGAAGAGTGCCATTCTTGGATAAGGAATTTGTTGACATAGCGATGAGAGTAAATCCGAAAGACAAGATGTGCATTGTTGAAAATGGCAAGATGAGAATCGAGAAATGGATTTTGAGAGAAGCATTCAAGGACTATCTTCCAGCTGATATTGTATGGAGACAGAAAGAGCAATTCTCAGACGGTGTGGGGTATTCATGGATTGATACTTTGAGAGAGATGACGAATAAAGCTGTTTCTGACAAAGAGTTTGCAATGGCTGATAAGCGCTATCCAATCAATACTCCTGCAACTAAGGAAGAGTATTACTACAGAACGATCTTTGCAAAGCATTTCCCGTCTGAATCAGCTGCAAAATGTGTTCCGCATGAGGCGTCTGTTGCATGTTCGACAGCTAAGGCGCTTGAATGGGATGAGGCATTCAGGAAGATGAACGAACCTTCCGGAAGAGCTATCTCAGGTGTTCATGAGGACGCTTACAAAAAATAATCCAACCATCTTGGAGTTATCCTGATTTGCCATTATCCTTTGTATATGACAAATCAGGAGATTCTCGAGAAAAAGTATTTTGCCGTAGTTGGAGACACCACAAATCCCGAAAAGGCAGCTTTCAAAATCAAGAAAGAGCTTCTCGACAATGGATATGCTGTAGTGTCCATTCCAGAGGAATTCGAGTTAATTGATGATATAAAATGTGATATCGATGTTCTGGATCTATGCATAAATCCAGTTAAAGGACTCAATATTCTCAAGAGAACGAAAAAAAACATTCCATTTGTCTTGATTCAACCTGGTGCTGGGAGTGTCGAGGTTGAGAAGTACTTTAATAATAAAGGGATCGAATTTCGAAAAGGATGCATATTGAAGATTCTGGAGGGGGCGGAGTGAAGTTTTTATCTTTTGGGGAAATAATCTTCGATCAATTTTTATCCGGAGCAGAGCTTGGAGGTGCACCGTTGAATGTTGCTGTTCACCTTGCGCGCTTTGGAGCAAAATCGTATCTTGTTTCAGCAATAGGCGCAGATGAGCTTGGCAAGAGGGCTTTGTCAGAGATATCTGCAACAGATGTCGATACCAAATATATAGGGCTTTCCTCACGAGAGACAGGGCGAGCCGATGTTGTTCTTGATGAGAACGGAATGGCAAAATATGTTTTCAATTCTCCCGCTGCATGGGATGAAATAGAGCTATTTCCACAGGAATACAAGACTATATTCAATGATAATTGGGATGGTGTTGTTTTTGGTACACTTGCTCAACGCTCAGGTATAACAAGACTTACTTTGGAAAAACTACTTGACGGAATTAATGCAAGAGAGATTCTTTTCGATGTAAATCTGAGAAAACCTTTCTACTCAAAAGAAGAAATCGAGACGAGCCTTAGCTACGCGACTATTTTGAAGCTTAATGACGAAGAGCTTTCGATAATATCAGATATGTTGGGAATAAAGGAAAGCTCATTTGAAAAGAAGATTTTAAGTAAATATCCAAAGCTAAGAGGGATTTTAGTGACACATGGCCCATATGGGATATCCTACAAGGAAAGAGGAAAGGATTATTTTGCCAAAGCCCAAGAGACGAAAGTTGTAGATACAGTTGGTGCTGGCGACAGCGTTTCTGCTGCATTCTTGTACTTTCTCTCAAAAACAAAGGATCCCAATCTTGCTTTGGAGAGAGCAAGTATCATAGCAAGCTATGTCGTCTCTACAAAAGGAGCTATTGCTCCATATTCGACTCAATTGAAAATGGAACTTGGGATATAATAAAAACTATCCTTAGTTGGGGTTTTCTATTATCGACGTGGCATCTTTGATCTTCTCTATCAGGACAAGAGTTGCATTCTTTATTTTATCAGAGTCGGCATCCTCGACTCTCTTTGCACTTTTAGCGATAGAATCAAGTCCTATTTTCTCAGCATCTTTCCTGATTGAATGCGAAAGAGCTTTTGTGTTCTCGTAATCTGAGCTATCAAGATATGCATTCAATTTATTTGCAAAATCGGATGATGCGAAGTTCTCAATTCTAGCACCCAAAGTGGATATATCGCCACAAAAATCCTCAACTACTTTCTCATAATCAATGCCAATTTTATTTGCAATAGCTTTTATATTCATGGCTAGAAATATAGCGAAAAGGAAAATGTTCGGCAATACAAAATGAACATGAGTTATGAATGCAGCATGATTCTGGAAACTATTTGAAAGAGAAAAGCTTAGGCATGGAACGGATAAGGAGCCATATTGATATTGCAAGCAGGCGAAGGTATTTCTTTTGGAAGACAGAAAGAAGACTTTGCGAAATATATTGCATAGTCCGTATTGAGGATCTCAACATGAAGACAATAAAGAAACATTAGGGCAGGAATGTATTTGATTTGGCTTTTTCTAATTTGTAGGGATTATGAAAATTGCATCGAGAAAGTCCGATGCACAGATTATGGAGACTCTAGATAACAACACTCTCAGAGTTAGAGGAGTTTGTTCGCAGTTGTACATGACCGGCTTGTAAGGTCTAGTTTGCTTACATGGCAAGAATTCCACAGTCTTTGACAGTGGGAGTATGACAATGGAAAACTCTGGAGTGAAGTTGTAAAAACGGCATTATGATAATGAAAGACAGAATGCTTTATAGTATTCGGTGCTGTATATCGACAATGTTTACTTGTAAGCTATTTTTATAGTGTTGCTATTGATAAATTACGAGTAATGCGCATTAGAGTGCAATATGCTCAAATCATCCATTCTAAGAAGCAATCGCCATTAGATGTGTATAAACATGTTTGATATGATTTACCGGTACTCTTCGAGACTGATAATTTATTTGCTTGAAAGATATTATTAACAACAAAAGATCGGCTAATGCACATTGTTTTATCCGCACTTATGTACAAAGATCTCTTCTTAATTACATTTTCATAGGCTCGTTTAACTGACGACAATAACCTTTAAGTTGATGGTGTCGTTGGTCCACATCTTCGTATCACTCGATCTGCCATACGAAATTATGAGTTTATGCATAATGCTTCACATCCTCGCTGGGACGGCGTATGTGTTCGTCCACCATATGTATGGATGTTGGATTCGAACTTTTGCAATCAGAAGGGAGGAGTTGTGGTTTGTCTTCTGATTACTGCCGGGGAAAGTGAATCTAGAGTTAAAAAGCGTAAATTGTGATAAAATGTGCAAATAGAAAAAGTTTCTGCCTTGGAGGAAGTAATGAGAAAGCTTTGTTTTTTATTTGTAGCTGCTTCTGTTCTTTTTGTTGGATGTGTTTCTACAAATGTACAAGTGGATCCATCTGTCGAGATGAATCGAGGTGATTTGTTTTATATTGCCAGGTATGGTGATGACATAGGTGTATATGAATCTATAGAAGAAGTTTTCCTTGATCACGGATTGAATGTAGAAAGCGTTTACAATGCAATGTCTATACCTCCAGCTGAGACATCGGAAGTATCAGGAAGTGGATTCTATGTTGCGCCAGACATAATCATTACAAATAATCATGTTCTGAATGGTGAAAATGAAATCACATATTATCAGAAAGGAATAAAGAATAATGCAGTTCCTATTTTCACAAGCGAACAGAACGATATTGCGATATTGAGAGGAGATCCTATAGATGGGCCATATTTTAATCTACTTTCCTCTTCTGATTATTCAGTTGCTACCCCGATTTTCGTATTGGGCTATCCCTTGACAGATATTCTTGGAAATGAAATCAGAGTAACAAACGGTATTATCAATTCCATGACAGGCTTAGGTGGTGACACGAACAGTGTTCAGATTTCAGCTCCTATCCAACCGGGCAACAGTGGAGGCCCTGTTTTAAATGAGGATTATGAGGTAGTTGGAGTCGCAAGTTCTAAGCTTTCAGATGCTTATGCGATTGCCACGACTGATTCGATTGCACAAAATGTGAATTTTGCAATCAAGAGCGATTTGGTTTCTTTCTTAGCTTCTCAGTATCTGTCTTCAGATGATGTAGATTATGTTGATTCCTTGGATGAGGCAATAAATGCGACTGTAAAGATTGAGGCTGGTGGGACAGAACTTATTCCCGTTAAACAGTACTATATTGATTTTTCATACAATGCCACATGGGATGTTTTTCATTGGACATTAAGCAGAATGAATATGACATGTGTCGATGTTGAAACAGGAGCTGTTGTTGCCGATGCGAAGTTCTCAGGATCTTCATTTTATAGTGCGGCTACAATAGCAAAGAACCTTACACACGAGCTGATCGGTAAATTATATGGTTCGCAAGAAGAGCCGGAAATAGAATGAGTTTCTGGGCGTTCCTTTCTAACCCTGACAGATGGATAAGAGGTCATGTACGAAGAGCTGTAAAACAGGCGGTATTTGGTGATGTGATTGCTGAATACAAAGGCGAGAGGGGAGAAAGGAAAGTTTCACGGATTGCTGATAGAGCTTTTGCAAATACAACTGCCGTTCCAATAAAGAATCTGTGCCTTCCCTGGCCTGATGGCAGGACAGCACAGATTGATGAGCTTGTCATTGCTGACAGTGGAATCTATGTCATTGAAGTCAAGAACTATAAGGGCTGGATATTTGGAAATGAGAAAAATCAGTACTGGACACAGGTGCTATCCACGGGAATCAGAGGAGAATCAATAAAGAACAAGCTGTATAACCCAATCCGCCAGAATAACTCTCATATCTGCTGTATCAAGAAGAACCTGAAAAGATATAAAGGGCCGATTCATTCTCTCATTGTTTTCAGTGATGAGGCAGAATTCAAAGATGTGATAGTAAATTCCTCTGGAGTATATGTGCTTTATCAGAGCAATCTTCGTAGAATCATGCATGAAATCGATACCGCATATAAAGATAGTCTTTCTGAAGATGAGATTGTGGATATCAGGAAAAAGCTACTCCTTCTCGCATCAGAAACCGACAGTAGAAGCCACATCTCGAGGGTAAAACCGAAGATTGCAGAAAAGGAAGAGCGCATTGAGAATGGTTTATGCCCTCGGTGTGGATCTTCTCTTGTAGTGAGAACCGCCAAGAAAGGGCCAAACGCTGGTTCCGAGTTTCTTGGTTGCACAAGATATACAGACTGCCGATGTATGAAGAATCTGGAATAATCTGCTATATTCCAAGGTGTTCTTCAATTTCTCGTCCAACTCTGATTTTTGCCTACATTGAATGTGCAAATGGAGCTGGAAGCTGTGGCGAAGAATGTTTCTGCTGTCAGGTTGTATGAATCTGTAGGTTTTAAAGAGTATGGACGCAATCCAAGAGGCTTCCGGGCAAAAACAGGCTGGCAAGAGCTTATTCTTATGAGACTAGAGCTCGATTCTTAAAACACATAAAGCGATAAATAAATGCCCGTTTTTGACGACGGGCATTTCCAATGCGAATATTAGATGAACTTCTCTATTATTCCTGAGACGCAAACAAAGATTATTATCAAAGGAAGAATCCATTTGCAATAAAATCTGAGCCATGATGGGAACTTCATTCCTTCACCTTTGTCGGCTTCTGCAATAAAGCCATTCCATCCCCAGCCTTTTTTTGATGTACAGAAGAAGACCATTACCAATGATCCTAGAGGTAGGATTATATTTGATACAATGAAATCCTCAAGGTCCAATACTCCGGATCCAGGACCTAATGGTTGGAATGATGAGAGTACATTGAAGCCAAGGATACAAGGAATAGACAAGACAAATAGAAGTACGAAATTAAGGGCAACAGCCTTATCTCTTTTCATGCCTTTTACATCAATCCAGAATGATACGATGTTTTCAAATACAGCAATTAAAGTGGAAAGTGCCGCAAATGCCATAGCAAGAAAGAACAATGCTCCCCAAAAACGGCCACCAGCCATTTGTGCAAAAACCTCTGGAAGAGACAAAAACAATAGAGCAGGTCCAGAACCCGCCTCAACTCCATATGAGAAACAAGCAGGGAATATTATAAGCCCAGATAAGAGTGCGACCGATGTATCTAGCACCATTATCTTTACGGTCTCCCCAGAAAGCGATCTCTCGCTCGAGAAGTATGAGCCAAATATTGCCATTGCGCCGATTCCAAGCGATAGTGTGAAGAATGCTTGTCCCATTGCAGCATATATCGCATTGAATATGCCACTATCGACAAGTTTCGAGAAATCTGGCTTGAGATAGAAGGAAAGCCCATTTGAGGCTCCATCTAGAAGGCAAGCGTGGATAGCAAGGACAATCATCATCAAAAACAAGATCATCATCATTGTTTTTGTGATTTTCTCAACGCCTTTTTGTAGTCCTCCAATGACAGTTGTTGCTGTCAACAAAAGTGCAATAGCCATAAACACAATCTGGAGCCCAGGACGTGCCATCAGCGATGAGAATACTCCAGATACAACGCTTTCGGTTTCTCCTGAGAATGCGCCAGATAGGCATTTTGCGAAATAATAAAGAAGCCAGCCAGTGATTGTTGTATAGAACATCAGCAATAGATAGTTGCCAACATATGCAAAGGGGCCAGCAATATGCCATTTTGTTCCTTTTGGTTCCAATGCATAGTAAGCACCTACTATGTTTTTTCTGCTGGCTCGTCCAATTGAAAACTCCATTGTCATGACAGGAAGGCCAATGAGAAGAAGAAACAAAAGATAGAGAAGGACGAAAGCCGCTCCGCCATATTTACCTGTGATATATGGGAAACGCCATACATTCCCCAGTCCGATTGCACATCCTGCTGATAACAAGATGAATCCAAGTCTTGATGATAATTTCTCTCTTTCTGCCATTCTATAAATTCCTCGCAGGGTATATTGGTTCTGATGTGAATTGCAAGCCAAGTTTTCTGAGACCCTTGCTGTCTCCCGCAGAAGGTATATGCGTAAGATGTACCTCTGATCCCTTTAAAAGAGGTAGGGCTTCCATTGCTTGTTTTGCCCTTTTGTCCTCTGAAGCGGACATGGCAAGTGCAATCAATGTCTCATCTAGATTCATTGACACACCCTTTCCCTCAAGAATATCTCTTTTCATTATTCTTATGCTTTCAATGACTTTGTTATCAATTAAATCTATATTTTTATCGATTGATGAGAGTACCTTAAGGGCATTTAAAATCAAAGCCGAAGAAGCATGTAGCATCTCAGAGTTATGAGCGGTAACAATTTTTCCATCTGGAAGCTCAATGGCAGCTGCACAAACAGTTCCATCCCTGCCTTTTTGTTCTTTTATAGCTCTTTCTAGAGCTTCTTTAGCGGGTCTTACGACATTCCTGTCTTCGGGTTTCAAATTAAGCCTGTCCATTATGGAGGTCATTCGAGCAACTGTATCTTCATCGCAAAGTCCAGATGCGTAATCTACTTGGGTTTTGTAGTATCGTCGGACAATCTCTTGCTTGCCAGCTTCTTGGCATATTTTGTCGTCTGTTATGCCAAAGCCACAACGGTTTACTCCCATGTCAGTAGGGGATTTATAGATGCTTTTTCCTGTGATCTTCTCAAGAATTTTAGTAAGTAGAGGAAACGCTTCGATATCTCGATTGTAGTTTACAGCAATTTTGTTGTAGGCCTGCAAATGGAAGTGGTCGATCATATTAATGTCGTCCAAATCGACTGTTGCTGCTTCATATGCTATATTCACAGGATGCTCAAGCGGAAGATTCCAGATAGGAAAAGTTTCAAGTTTTGAGTAGCTTGGTTTTTCTCCTCTCTTTGCCTCATGGTACATCTGGTTAAGGCATGTTGCAAGCTTTCCGGAACCAGGTCCAGGGGCATTGACGATGACAACAGGTGCCGATACAGGAATATACTCGTTTTTGCCATATCCCAGATCTGATACTACAAGATCAATGTTTTGAGGGTATCCAGGAGTTGCTTCATGCAAATATACTTTGATTCCTCGTCTTTCAAGCTTATCTTTGAATTGGCATGCTGATGGCTGGTTTGCAAATCTTGTAATTACTACTTTGTTGCAAGTAATACCATATGAAGAAAAGTCTTCGATCATTTTCAACACATCAGCATCATATGAGATTCCAAAGTCGCCTCGCATTTTTCTTTTCTCTATGTCGCCAGCATAGATACATATTATTATGTCCAAATGCTCTTTCAGCGCTTGCAACACCTTCATTTTGTTGTTGGGATCAAATCCTGGAAGCACTCGTGATGCATGCATGTCATGAAGTAGCTTTCCACCGCATTCGATATATAAGCGACCTTCACTTTTGTTGACTCTATCGAGAATGAACTTTGTTTGTTCTTCTACATATTTTTTGCTGTCAAACCCGATTTTGTCCATTTAATTCCCCTTATAAAAGCAATCCTTTCTATTGTGCGGATGCCTTTGTTTTTTTTCAAGAGCAAAAGGGGCGAAACAGCAGAGATAAAAAAACTATCCCCGAAGGGATAGCCAACTATCTGATTTTGCTATGTTTATACATAACCTTGAGCAATCATTGCTCTTGCTACTTTCATAAAGCCTGCAATGTTAGCACCATCTATGAAGTTGTTTTTATCAGAGTATGTCTCAGCTGCTTCTGAGATGTTTTTGTATATTCCTTTCATGATTCTTTGAAGCTCTTGATCAACTTTTTCCTTCGACCATGAGAGACGAGCGCTGTTTTGAGCCATCTCCAAGCCAGATACGGCAACGCCACCTGCATTTGCAGCTTTTGCTGGAGCAACAAGAATTCCATTGTTGATGAAAATACTCTCTGCTTCCAACGAGCATGGCATGTTGGCACCTTCTCCTATATATTTGACGCCATTTCTTATAAGATTGTTTGCATCCATATCAAGTATTTCGTTTTGAGTTGCACATGGGAATGCCAAATCTGCTTTGATATCCCATATAGGGTTTGCTGTTCCATTGACGCGCTCTATATATGTTGCTGAAGGATATTTTTCTGCATACTCTTTGATCCTTCCTCTTTTGACGTTCTTCAGAATTTTTACAAATTCAAGTTTTTCTTCTGAGATGCCAGCTTCGTCATAGATCATGCCTGATGAGTCTGATAGTGTTACGACTTTTCCGCCAAGCTGGTTGATCTTTTCAACTGTGTACTGTGCAACATTTCCAGATCCTGATACAAGGCAAGTTGAGCCAGATATAGACATGTTCCTGTCTGAAAGGAGCGCTTCAGATAAGTATACAAGACCATAGCCAGTTGCCTCTGGCCTGATCAATGAACCGCCAAAATCCAATCCTTTTCCTGTTAGGATTCCTGTAAATTGGTTTGAAATCCTCTTGTACTGTCCGAAAAGGAATCCAATCTCTCTGCCACCAACTCCGATGTCTCCCGCTGGAACATCTGTATCAGCTCCGATATGTCTGTAAAGCTCTGTCATGAATGATTGGCAAAATCTCATGACTTCAGCATCGGACTTGCCTTTTGGGTTGAAATCCGATCCGCCTTTGCCGCCTCCCATAGGAAGACCTGTGAGCGAATTCTTGAATACTTGCTCAAATGCAAGGAATTTCATTATTGAAAGATTTACTGAAGGGTGGAGTCTCAATCCTCCTTTGTATGGTCCTATTGCAGATGACATTTGCACTCTGAATCCTCTGTTTATTTGGATTCTTCCTGTATCATCAATCCAAGGCACTCTGAACATTACTGTTCTTTCAGGCTCTGTCATTCTTTCAAGTATCTTGTGATAACTGACCTCCGGAAGATCATCGATTATCTTGTCAATTGATGATAAAAAGTTCTTTACAGCTTGATGGAATTCTCTTTGCTCAGGATCCTTTTTGCACACTAGCTCATATACTCTAGCTGTTTCTTCACGCATAGATAGGGCTCTCCTTTGTTTAAATTACAAATTTCATTTTAGCGAAATTAAGCCCGATGAAAAAGAGGAATACCGCAAAAATGGTTTCTCCTCTAAATAAGCTTATTAGACTCTTTGAGTTCTGTTATCTAATTGTTTCAAACTCAAAAGAGTATTTAGCTTATATTCGCTGTTAATCTCTTTTTCGAGGAGTCTATGTGCAAATTCGTCAATATCGTCATTGCTTTTATTAGAAACTATAGCATAGGCAAGCGTTGCAACCAAAAGAGTCTTTTGCATCCTTTCCTTGTTGTACCAAAGCTCGCCATTGTACTCATTGCATTTTACGAGGTTCATCACTCCAGTATCGTTCAGTAGTGCTGATACAAGTGTTATAGGATCTTTATCAAGTTTTTCGATTTCCATTTCACTATAGATTGTTATTGCTGATAAAAGAAGCGCAGCTTCATGAGATATTGCTCTTCTTGAATCCATATCCAAATTCTTATCGTCAAATGCATCCGAGAAGAAGTATTCAAGAAGAAGTCTATCCGCTACTTCCATAAGAGCCCTTGGGTCTTTGTCTTTCTTGAAAGGCAAAAGAAATAGCGATGCAGCTAACATTATGGTAAGAGTATCATCAAGAGATGCCCAGCTAGAGAAGACCTTTGGCCCTTTTTTTGAAAAGAGCCTTGTAGCTGTACGAATATAGCTAACAACAGGTGCAGGATCGATATCATCTGGCTTTGTTCCAATCATAGATTTTGATGTTTCATTAAGTTTTGGATATATCTCATCAAGAGTCGAGTAGGCAACAGCCAAAGAGAGAAGCAATGACCTTTCGTCTGCTTTTGTAGCACTCGAGTTGATAATTGATTCAATCTGCTTCAAAGTCTCTTTCTCTCGAAGCGTTGTCATGACTTTGAAAATCGGCTCTAAGCGTAAAAGCCCAACAGCAACTTTTATGTCCTTTATTCCTCTTGAATTATATTGTCTATATATCCGCTCATATACACCATCTGTGTCTTCTACTTCCCTTATGTTCCAATAGACTCGAGATTCATAGCCAGAGAGCTTTATGTTGATACCGCTGTCGAAAACGTTGATTGATGGCATTATGTATGTTAGTGAATCCGAGAAATTATCCATCAGCACATAATGGCATGGACTGAAATGCAAAGATAAGTTCTCGGCAATAGTTGTCTCAACTTGTACTTTGTTGTCGCCGACTTTTGTCAGTTTTTTTACAGATTTGTGTATGGTGCCTCCGGTCCTTTCGTATTGGTTGTTGACAAAAACCAGTGTTCTTTCCTCTCCAGAGCCATTTGCAAATGCATAAACAGACTCCTGTATATCGCCATTTTCATCATAGCAATCATAGAGGTTGAAGTTGTCGACGCCCGAGAAAAGATAGCGTCGTCGCAAAAGAGGAAATATTCTTCTGTAATGCTCGCCAACAAGCCACTCGTTTGGCTTTTCGTCATTGTATGCTCTTTGGTATTCCATTCCATATTTTTCTCTGTATCCTTCAATTTGCCCATGTCCAAACATAGGAAGGCCGGGGATAGTGGAAAGAAGAGTTGCAATCGCAAAATATCTGTCTCCATCTCCAAATTGTGCAATTGCTGTCTCTTCATCTGGATTACTCATGAAATTCACATAGCGCTTGAGGATCTCCGGCTCAAATTCAAGAGTATTCTTTATCGATTGCCTGTATTTCTGGTTCTCTTGGTTTTTCAGCATATTCATGAACGCAGAATTGTAGACTCTATGCATTCCAAGCGTTCTTACGAAATAGCCTTCCATCATCCAGAATGCCTCAGCAAGGAGAAGCGTATCAGGGACCTCTTTTGCAATCCTGTCGACAACTTCCCTCCAGAATTCCTCAGGAATCCTCCTGTTGAATTCATTTACATCCATTGCATGAGCTGTTCTTCCAGCTATATCACCACCGGTGCCTGGTTTTGGGTACCAAAGCCTTTCTATATGTCTTTTTGCAAGAGTCATTGCCGCATCAAAGCGTATGATTGGAAAGTTTCTTGCAACATGGATTATCTTCTGAATGACAGCTTCTCTTGTAGTAGGATTAAGGTAATCAAGTTGTGCTGTATCATTCCAAGGCATTGTTGTTCCATCATTTCCGTGGAAAACATATCTGACTTTCCCGCTTCTTTTGTCTTTAAGCAAGAATGTGACAGCAGCATCTGTCCTATCATAGTAGTGATCTTCTATCTTTATCTCCCAATCTGGGTTTGTCGATAGATCCGGTCCATTGTAACTATAGTTTGGGAATGGAGGCCAGTCTTGTTCTATGTAGTAATCAGGATGTTCATATACCCAATTGCCATCTATTCCTGTATGGTTGGGGACCATATCGGATGCAAGTCTTATCCCTCTTTTTTTGCAACGTTGTTTTAGATTCTCGAGCGATGCCCATCCACCAATCTTTGATGCTATATCATAGTCTTTAAGTGAGTATGCAGAAGCAACAGCATCCGCATTTCCACAAAGGTGTTTTATCTCGGCAGATGCATGAGACCTTTCCCAAAGCCCAATTAGCCACAAAGCTGTAAAGCCTCTTTCTTGTAATAAATCAAGCTCATGGTCTGGAATCTTGTCGAGCGTTTTTATCTCATAGCCATATTCCTTTGATAGTTGATCCAGCCAAACCAATGTCGACTTTGCAATCATTACAACTTTTGGCATCCAATTTGAATCGCTAGAGAAGGCCTCGTATTCGTTGTCTTCAGAAGAGTAGTCAATCACTGGCATTGGCGCAGGTGCTCCTCCAAATCCGTGGTCTTTCTCTTCTTCTCTTATGTAATCTATTGAAAGTTCCAGCTCTCTTTTTAGATCGGAGGGGAGCATGTATGACCATTCTCTCAGAATGTATCCGATTTGGTCTGTCAATGAATCAGGGAAAAGCTTTGAGGGCATTGAGAGAAAAGTGAAAATGTCAGAGGTGTTTGGGCTACCATCCCTAAGATCATCTTTGACGAAAGACGAGAGGATTGATGAAAGAGCTCTGAATGTTTTTGGAAGCTCAAGCCCATCGGGCAAGAGAAGAGGTTTTGTTGCTTTAATGAAAGCAGGATTTTCCAATATCAGCTGGAAGATGAAGAAACCTCTCATGTCTTCTGTGAGTTTTTGCCTATTATTGATTGTTTTTCCTTCTAATAGTTTTGATGGAAACTCTTTGGAGAAGAAGGAAAGAGAATAGCTCAGTTCTTCATTGTTTTGAACTGTAGCAATACGTCTTGAGAAGAAATCTGAGTGTCCATCGTCAATGAGATAAGAGAGCACTATTTGATAAACAAGATGCAAAATGGCCGCAGCATTAAGATTTCCTGCTGACAAAAAGGGCCCATTTCCCCCTTCTGATTTTTCTTTTGCATTGTATTTGAATGCAAGTTCAGCAGCTTGTCTATAAAAAGCTGAAATATCTTGTTGTGTACAAAAGAGC
The DNA here is from genome assembly GCA_002452215.1 of Spirochaetales bacterium UBA6872. Lineage (GTDB taxonomy): Bacteria > Spirochaetota > Spirochaetia > Sphaerochaetales > Sphaerochaetaceae > Ornithospirochaeta. The sequence goes on along the minus strand of DKCO01000012.1, from coordinate 377 downwards.
GGCTCATTGAATTTTATTTTGTCCCGTGTTATCTGTGAAATTCTGAAATCGCGCATCTCCATCTGTAGAAATCCTCTCTTCAGATATTATTTTAGCACATGATTTCTAAAATTCACTCTACAATCACGCCAATATGAATAAAGTGTATGAAAACTGGTATGAGATGAGATTGAAGCTATAGAAGATTAGCCATAAAAAGAGCAAGATTCATCATTTAAGAAAGCCGAGATCATAAAGAAACTCCTTGTCGAGCTTTGAGCTAAGCTCTTTTATGTTCTTTTCTGGGGATTCATTTGGCAGGTTGTTTTCTAGATAAAGAGAGCAAGGAATGTAGCTTATTTCATCTATTGGCTTATCTAGTACCCTGTAACGACTAA
>DKCO01000052.1:76308-77252 GCA_002452215.1 Spirochaetales bacterium UBA6872 | reverse complement strand
GTTTGGTAGCTGTGTAATAATTGATGCGACCAAAACCTTCTCGAGGCACGGCTCAAGCTCCCTTCTGTTTGGTAGCTGTGTAATAATTGATGCGACCAAAACCGGTTTCGGTAGAAGGAAATAGTGTATAGAGTTTGGTAGCTGTGTAATAATTGATGCGACCAAAACTTGGGTAGTGGAAATTTTCGTAGGATGTGGGTTTGGTAGCTGTGTAATAATTGATGCGACCAAAACATAGGGGGGAAGTCTTTGTTAAGACGCATGGTTTGGTAGCTGTGTAATAATTGATGCGACCAAAACGTATCTACTGACACGTCTTAATCTCAAAGAGTTTGGTAGCTGTGTAATAATTGATGCGACCAAAACCGTCGTTATTTTTTGACGGCTTGACTGCCTGTTTGGTAGCTGTGTAATAATTGATGCGACCAAAACAATAAGTCATTGTCAGATAAAGAATTATGCGTTTGGTAGCTGTGTAATAATTGATGCGACCAAAACCCTACTCCTCGCCTAGTTAGTTGGGATTCAGTTTGGTAGCTGTGTAATAATTGATGCGACCAAAACGGCCATAACGCCTTTTACAACAGGATTTTTGTTTGGTAGCTGTGTAATAATTGATGCGACCAAAACTTAACAAGCATAATTTATACGGCGTATAAAGTTTGGTAGCTGTGTAATAATTGATGCGACCAAAACAAAAATGGACTGCCGACTGCATGGTTGGCAGTTTGGTAGCTGTGTAATAATTGATGCGACCAAAACCCTCTGTGTTGGATTTGATTATGATGTACAGTTTGGTAGCTGTGTAATAATTGATGCGACCAAAACATTAGCGACCTTGAACATACCTTTCAACTCGTTTGGTAGCTGTGTAATAATTGATGCGACCAAAACGATGAAAGATAGAGACTCTGAAACGGTATAGTTTGGTAGCTGTGTAATAA
>DKCO01000052.1:0-76259 GCA_002452215.1 Spirochaetales bacterium UBA6872 | reverse complement strand
GTTTGGTAGCTGTGTAATAATTGATGCGACCAAAACCTTAAGCGTTAGAAGTGTCTGAGCGCTTACGTTTGGTAGCTGTGTAATAATTGATGCGACCAAAACATAGCACTCAATGATGAAATCATTTCAGAGGTTTGGTAGCTGTGTAATAATTGATGCGACCAAAACAACTTTAACAGAACCATAATTCCAAGAATTGTTTGGTAGCTGTGTAATAATTGATGCGACCAAAACAAATCTTTTCGTTATGTCTCTAAATATGTTGTTTGGTAGCTGTGTAATNNAATTGATGCGACCAAAACAACATTCTTTCAGTTCGATGAATTGAACAAGTTTGGTAGCTGTGTAATAATTGATGCGAGTGCGTGAAAGTTTGCGATAAAATCCAAATTTTAAAGGCTTTCAAACTTAGTATGCCATGATAATCAAATGCATTCTCGGAACACTACAAATCACAAGCTATCTCAAAATACAAGTTGTTTGCTTTATTGTACATTTGTTTTAATGCTTCGCTTCTCTACAAACACATCGCCATATAGATTGGAAGAAAGACAATATCATCCTCTACTTTGTAATCCGATGTGTGGATTACATATGGAGTTGCAAGTTGCTCTTTATATTTCTGTTTGAATTTTCTCAAAGATGAGAGAGTATAGTTTTTGCTTGATTTCACTTCTATTGGAGAGATATTGTGTCTGTTTGTTGTCTTGCTTTTAGCAATCAAGAAATCTATTTCCATTCTAGAAAGAGCATCTGATTTGGATCCATTCGAATAGAAATAAAGTTTATGCCCTTTTGCTCTCAAAATCTGCGCAACTATATTTTCGATTAACATACCTTCGTTTACTTCAAGTTTTCCAGTCAAAAGCGATTTGTATGTCTCTTCTCTTACAAATCCATTTTCATCAAATGCAAGACTAATCAGAAGACCTGTGTCAGCCATGTACGCTTTCATCGACGGCCTTTGGCTGCTCATCCTTAAGCCTATACTAGGCTCAGTTGAATTGAAACAAGGAGCAATAACACCCGCATCATCCAACCACAGAAGTGCATCAGAATAATCCCTTGTCCTAGCACCTTTTTTTAGACTTGATGGACTGAATGTCTTGTTATGTTTCATCAATTGTGATGGGATATCATCAAATACACTCCTGGTCTTTGCTCCGGCAAGCCCCGCAAATTTAGAAATATCATTTCGGTAAAGAGACAAAATTGCTTGTTTAGCTATCTCGACTTCTTTGAAATCCCCATTATCGATATATTCTTTGACAGCTTGTGGCATTCCTCCTACAACCAGATATTGCCTAAATAGATTCATTGCAAGCCTGTGTCCGCTTTGTCCCATGGGAAGGCCAGTCTCAAAATGCTTCTTTATAACAGAAAGCATCTCGCTATTATCAGTTGCCCACAAGAACTCTTCGAAATCCATAGGATACATATTAATGTGCAATTCCTCCGATGGGATTACAATATCCTGTACATTTGTTTTTATGGATAACAATGAACCTGTTTCTATATAATGATAGCGTCCATCAGCAACCAGCCTTTTTATAGCCTCCCTAGCTCTAGGAAAGATCTGGACTTCATCAAAGATAATCAAAGAGCGTTTATCTACAAGCTTTACACTAAAGTATTTGGACAACGCTGAGAAAAATTGATCAAGATTCGGTAAATACAGATTGAATATATCTATAACAGACTGATCCCTTGAAGAGAAATCAATAAGGATATAGCTGTCATATTCTTTTTTTGCAAATTCTTCTACGATGTAGCTTTTCCCAACACGCCTGGCTCCATCTATTATAAGTGCATACTTATCAGAAGAGTCTCGTTTCCATTTTAAAAGCTCATCATAAATCTTTCTTTTCATAGAGTAAGTTTACACCAAATCGGGATTTTTTAAACTATAAATTACACCAATTCGCGATTTTTTATAATCAAGATTACACCAAATCAGGGTTTTTAGCGTATTTTATATAAATCTTCGGCATTTAGGTATTTGTAATTGCCATCTGTGGATTCAAAGCCTGATGATGATATAACCCCTATTGCTCTTATCTGCATTGACCCAATTTGCTTTATTTCATCAACTTCCTTTTCAATCATACTCTTTGGCATCGGGCTCTTTAGGAATTTGGCTTCCCATATTTCATAGCCATCATTATATTCAAGCGCGATATCAAACTCGCCATTCGTTTTTCTTATCTTGTCATCATACCAATAGGTGCCAATATCCATTAGACCAGGCAATTGCCATTTGTGTGCAAGTCTTGAAAAGTACTCTTTGCAAATATCCTCAAAGCGGTAGCTTATAAATGTATCCAAGCTTGGTTTGATATATGATGAGAAGAAAGACCTCTCTCCTAGCCTTGCAATCTCATCAAGGTTTCTGTAGACATAACAATAATAGAAGCGAATAAGATTATCACTTATTGCATAAAATGTTTTTCTTTTGTCGCATTTTGAATTTATGGGCACTACTTTCCTTATGATCTCCATCTCCTCCAAGCATGACAATTGCTTTGCAAGCGCTCCAGATGAAGAAATATTAAGTGCGTTTTCTATTTCACTGTACCTTTTTTTGCCATTAGCTAAAACCTCTAATATCCTATTGGCAAAGTCAACCTTTCGAAGCTCAGAGAATAAAATGAATTGTATATAAAGCCTTAACACTCCTTTAGGCGACAATATAAGATTTATGATATTTTCTTCAAGCGAGGAAGAAGTGATTGAGGACGATGATAAAGGAGAGCCTCCAAAAACAGAATAAAAACAAATCTTCTCTCTACAACTTCGCCCATCATAGAAGAGGGATGAATCATAATAATCCATAGGATCCAATTTCTCTACTAGCTGGAAGCGTCCAAATAGAGGATTCCCATAATCCAGAAGCTCTTTCATCATGGAAACATAGGAGCCAGAGAATATGATTTTGATTCTGGGTTTCATGCCATCTATAATATGCTGAAAAAGCGAATCCGCATCACAAGATTTAAAACCTTGTTTCAAATATTGATATTCATCCAAAACAAAAACAATGGTTCTTTCTAGGCTCTCTAAGTACTCGAAAAGCGAAAGGAAATTCTTGAAAACAATCTCAGGTAACCCTAGTTGTTTGGAAACTTTTTGCGATATAATTCCAAGATTTATATCCTCTGGAGCTTTTATGCATTCATAATATATATACTCTACATTTGATTGCCTCAGGCTTTCCAAGATCAAAGTTGTCTTCCCCACGCGCCTAATTCCATAAACCAAGGCAGCTTTTGTATCTTTGGAAGCTATAAATGAAATCAAATCTTTTTTTTCTTTTTCTCGTGCCTTAAACATATGCTCCTTATATAAGTGAAGTACGATTCACTGAATTATGTTTCACTAATAATATATCAAAAACGACGGAGCTGAGACAATGTTCCAGAGCGTCAAAACCAAGGCTGTTCACCGAAATCATAGCCAATTAGATAAAGCCCATAAGACTAAGAGCTAGCGCTGATGCAGCAACAGATGCTGTCTCTGTCCTTAGAATTCTGGAGCCAAGAAGGCATGGCGAAAATCCATTATCTATAAAAATCTTTCTCTCTCTTTCTGTCCATCCTCGCTCAGGACCTATTGCAAGAGTGACGCTTTTACCATTCAGATCAAGCGATGATAGAGCATTTGCACCTATTACATTATCGAGCAAAAGCTTTTCGTCACTGTCGACAAGCATTATTGCTTCTTCCACATTTTTCGCAAGGATGCATTCGCTTACTCCTGTGAAACCAGATTGCATAGCACCATCGAGAAGAATGCTTTCATACTCGTTATCTTTGTACAATGCAGATTCCAGATAACTCTTCTCTCCAAGATCTGAGACGGGTAGAATCAAGCGTTCAACACCTAATGAGACAGCTTCTCTCAATATCCTCTTCATGCAAATAGGACGCACTTGGGCAACAATCAATGTAAGAGGATAGAGCGATGATTTATCTTTGTCGAAAGCAAAAGAAAGATCAAAGCCATCCAAGTCTGAGACAATTGTCGCAACACCTTGCTTTCCATTTATGATCCCAGCTTTGAATGAATCGCCCTTTTTAAGATGCAAGATTTTCCTGATATGCTCAGATCTTGCATCTTTTTTGTCGAGATGAGTCTCATTTTCCTTAAAGAGAAGGATATTCATCTCTAGGCTCTTCCATAGAGTTCACTATAATACTTAATTCCTGCAAAAGATGGGGAATTGATATCATCTCTATTCATCTTCCAAGACCAGTTTGATGAGCCACATGTAGAAGGAACATTCATCCTTGCACTCTCATCAAGGCCTAGGATATCTTGCATAGGGAATATAACCCATTTTGAATGACACATCATCAAAGCTCTGATTGCTCTCCAAAGAACATCTTGGTCAGCGCACTCGAGATAACGTCTAACATAGTCTTTTGATCTATCATCGAGCGATCTATACCATCCTACTGTTGTATTATTGTCATGCGTGCCTGTGTAAGCAACCGATTGATAGCCACAGTTATGTGGAAGATAAGCATTAGATGTATCGAATTTCCCAGAGTCATCAAATCCAAATGCAAATTGCAATATCTTCATCCCTGGAAGATTATTATCATCTCTAAGCTTTTCTACCTCTGGTGTAATTACTCCAAGATCCTCAGCAATAATCGGCAGATCATCACCAAGCGCTTTCTTGATTGCATCAAAGAACTTCTGGCCTGGTCCCTTTACCCACTTTCCATTCATAGCTGTTGACTCTCCTGCTGGAACTTGCCAATACGCCTCAAAGCCTCTGAAATGATCAATTCTTATTATATTGCAAAGTCTCAAAGATGCTTTGATCCTCTTAATCCACCAATCAAAGCCAGTTTTTTCATGTTCCTCCCATCTGTAAAGAGGATTTCCCCAAAGCTGACCTGTAGAGCTGAAAGCATCTGGTGGCACTCCAGATCCAGCCTCTTGCTGTCCGTCCTGATCGATCATCAAAAGTTCTGGATGAGCCCAAGCATCAGATGAATCGGATGCAATAAAGATTGGGATATCACCTATTATCTCCAGCCCCTTTCCATTGGCATATTCCTTTAGCTTTGCCCACTGGGAGAAGAAGAAGTATTGCAATACTGTGTATATATCGACAATCTCCTTTTCTTCTTTCATCGCTTTCAAAAGAGCCTTCTCGTCTCTTCGTCTCAAATCCTTGTCCCAGCAAAGATACCATCTGGAATCATTGTACTTTGAGCATAGCGCCTGAAAAAGTGCATAATCCTCAAGCCATGAAGACTCTTCTCTTCTGAAAGCAAGATATTCCTTATATTCCTTGTTCTTCTCTTTCAAGAAACGCTTTGCGGCCTTAAACAAAAGAGGCATCTTGAAATCACGAGATGCAGAGTAATCGACTCTCTCTGTCTCATGCGCTTTTTTCCTCACATCATCTAAATCAAGATAGCCACCAAGATACAACCTCTCAGGAGAGATAAAAAGCTCATTACCAGCGAAAGCTGAGCGCGATGCGTATGGGCTATCACCAAAACCTGTAGGTCCTGTTGGGAGAATTTGCCAAAGAGAGATTTTGTTTTCCACAAGCGAATCAACAAAAGCATAAGCCTCCTTGCCTAAATCGCCTATGCCATAATCCGATGGCAAACTTGTTATATGCAAAAGTACACCTGTTTTTCTTTCGTTTTTCTTCATATTCAATGATTATAATTCAAACATTGTGCTATATAAAGAGAGCTCTCCATTTTAATTAAAACTTGCTTCAGCTTTGAAAAAAACAAGATTTTCTGCTAGCATAATTATATGGATAGTACAGAATTAACTTCATTTTTCGCAACTGGCGATGCCGTTGTTTACTCTTCTCTTGGAATCGGTTTTATCAAAGACCTAGAAACCAGGAATGATAAAAAATACTTAAGAATAAAACTCAAATCATCAGACATGGATGTTCTTTTGCCAGAGCATGAAGCTGTAAATCTAGGACTAAGGCATATCTGCTCGAAAGATGATGTAGAGAGTGCTTTCAATCTACTATCCGAAAAAGAAGTAAAATGTGCACAAGACTGGAAAACAAGGATGGAAGAAAACAAAGTCTTGTTAAAAAGCGGAGAGATTAAATCAATTGCAATGGTTGTAAATGTCCTATATAGGCGTTCCAAAATAAAAGAATTGCCCACTCTTGAAAGAAAACTCTATGAAAGCGCACTTTCCATGCTTGTAGATGAATCTTCTTATGTGCTAGGAATTAATAGCGAAGAAACAAGAAGAGAAATCTTCACTAAACTTGAGGAATAGATGTCTGGGGGAAGCAATGAATATACCATCTTTTGCAACAATAATAACTGCGGCAGGATCATCTGAGCGTTTCAACAAAGGACGCGATGATAAAGTAAAGAAAGAATATCTATCAATTGACGGACATACAGTACTATACAAAGCAGCAGAACCTTTTTTTGAGATACCAGGCCTTGTAGCAATGGTAGTGACTTGCCCTAAAGGTTCTGAAGACGAGACTGTTGTTGCACTTGAGGATCTTGTCAACGTCAATGGACTCCCTCTCTTGATATTGGAAGGAGGAAAGAGCAGAACCGAATCTGTGAAAAAAGCAATTAAAGCACTATCGGATTTGCCTTTTGACTTCGAATACATTGCAATCCATGACGGAGCAAGGCCTTTCTTGACTCCAGAGTTGATTATAACAACATTGGCAACAGCCTCTGTCATGGGAGCAGCTGCTCCTGCTATTAGAGTTACAGACGCTCTAAAGAAACTCGGAAACAATGGCATGATTGAAGAAAATATCGACTCAAAGAATACAATAAGAGTGCAAACACCTCAGATCTTCAAGTCAGACAATCTGATAGTAGCCTACCAATCATTGCCAGATGATGTAGTGGCAAAGGATGATATCGAAGTCTACACTATGGCAGGATTTCCATGTTCTGTAGTACAAGGGAGTGAAGAAAATAGAAAGATCACATACTTTAGGGACATTCCTGGTGCAAATGAACAAATTGAGGAATATATCAAAGCTAGAGAGGAAGGCAGACATTCTGCAAAGGCTGTAAAAAGAATGCGAGAATTGATGCAACAAAAGGAGGACTTATGAGAATCGGTTTTGGAAATGATATCCATAAACTTCAAGAAGGAAGACCATTGTACATAGGCGGGTTACCCATTCCACACACAAAAGGAAGCATTGCGCACTCTGATGGAGATGTGTTGCTACATGCCCTTATCGATGCAATACTTGGAGCACTTGCTCTCGGCGATATAGGAGCTTTTTTTCCTCCAGATGATAATAAATACAAGGATGCTGACTCAAGATCGCTCTTGGAATATGTTTTGGAAAACACAGACCCAAAATTCATAAACATAGATTCAACAATAACGCTCGAAGGTTTTAAGTTGCAGCCATACATATACAAAATAAGAAAGTATGTAGCAGAGCTATGCTCAATAGGCATAGAGCAAGTCTCCATCAAAGCAAAAACAAATGAAGGACTTGGAGAAATCGGAAAAGGGAATGCAATCAAAGCTGAAGTTGTGGTACTTCTGGAAAGCAAATAGCCAAAAATAAGGCAGGGGTAAACGCTCCTGCCCTATATATTCAATACAAATCAATTAATGATTGGAAATAAGCATTGTTTTGGGATCCAAATAAACCTTTGCTGGTTTTGGAACTGTTTCATGATGTGCTCTAACGACAGTCAAGATAACTTTATCAATACTTTCATCGTATTTTAATGCAACAAGCACATCTATATCGTCATAATACTTCAAGAGTGTATTAGGCACACCGTATTCATCATAAACTACATCAGGTTTGACAGGAGAGACACTAAACCAAATCTCGAGGTTCATCTTCTCAGCAAATTCTCTGATCTTCTTGATATCCTCAGCAGAAGCAACTGTAAGCTTAAAGCCATCGAATAGAATTGCATCAGCCTGGAATGAGCCTTGTTTTATCAACGACTCAAGAGAAGCAAGGACCTTATCTAGCGAAACTTGCTCTTGCGAGAAATTCATAACAACACGATTTGCAAGAATGGAATTGTAGACCATCGCAGCATCATCCAAAGATTGTATCTCAGCAATCTGCCTAAAAACTTCCTTGTACCAATTTATGACATGTTCAACATTTCCCGAAAAAGAAACATGAATTACATGTTCCCCTTTGAAGAGCTTATCAGTAGCTAAATGAACCAAGCATGCTGTTTTTCCTACTCCATGCTTCGATACGATTACACCCAATTTGCCTTTTCCAAGTCCGCCATTGATGGAATCCTCAAAGGCCCTTAGAGGGCTTAGTGCATTAAGTTGTTTGATATCCATTATGAGCACCTCCTAGTGAATATTTAACATGATTATAACATGCGCATTCCCAAAATAAAGGTTTTTTATATCAAACTTTCCAAAAGCCTAAAAGAAGACTATAAAAAAACCATACAGCTTCTAAAACTGTATGGTTTATTGCTTTTTCATGAAGCTTATTTATTCGCTTCCTTCTTTCTCTTCTCTTCGTATGCTTTCTTCAATTCCTCGGAAACAGACTGTGGAACTTTACCATACTTTGCAACTTCCATAGTAAACTCAGCTTTTCCTTGTGTAAGCGATCTCAAGACTGTTGAATAACCAAACATCTCTGAAAGAGGAACCTCTGCAATTACTGTACACTGGTTGTTATCTTCTGTAGAAGAAACAATCATGCCTCTTCTCTGGTTAATCGAACCAAAGATGTTACCTTGGAACTCAGATGGGCCTTCAACTTCAACTTTCATTATAGGCTCCAAGATAGCTGGTTTTGCTTTCTCATATGCCTCTCTGAATGCACCCAAAGCAGCAGTCTGGAATGCTTGGTCTGATGAGTCAACTGGGTGCCATGCACCATCATTTACAACACACTTTACACCAATTACAGGGAACCCAATCTGTGTTCCTTTCTTGATTGCAAGCTGGAAGCCTTTGTCGCAAGAAGGAATGTATTCAGTAGGGATTGCTCCACCCTTTACTTCATCAACAAACTCATAATCCTTTGCTGGCTCATCATCAGACGCTGGAACAGTTGGCTCGATATATCCTGCAACACGAGCATACTGTCCAGAACCACCTGTTTGCTTCTTATGTGTATAGTTAAAGTCAGCTCGTTGTGTAATTGCTTCTCTATATGCAACCTCAGGCTTACCAACCTCAACCTCAGCCTTATACTCTCTCTTCATTCTCTCGATATAGACGTCCAAATGAAGCTCGCCCATTCCCTTGATAATTGTCTGGTTCGACTCTGGATCTACATAAGTCTGGAATGTTGGGTCCTCTTTTGTAAATCTGTTGAGTGCCTTAGCCATGTTATCAGCAGCTTTCTTATCAATTGGCTTGATTGCCAATGAAATAACAGGAGAAGGAACATACATACTTGTCATCGAGTAGTTCAAGCTTGGATCACAGAAAGTATCGCCTGAAGCACAATCGATACCAAATAGAGCAGCAATCTCTCCACATCCACACTCTGTTATATCTTCCATTGTCGATGCATGCATCTTTACAAGTCTTCCGACATTGAACTTCTTTCTCGTTCTTGTATTGTAAAGCGTATCACCTTTCTTGATTGAGCCTTGGTACACTCTTATATATGTAAGCTGTCCAAACTGGCCATCCTCAAGCTTGAATGCCAATACAACTGGCTTTGCATCCTCTCTGGACTCAAGGACAACCTCTTGTTCATTGTTGTCAAGGTCAAGAGCAATGTTTGTAACATCTGTCGGATTTGGAAGATAATCAACAACAGCATCCAATAAAGGCTGGATTCCCTTGTTCTTGTAAGCAGAACCCATGAATACAGGGCAAAGCTCCAATGCTATAGTTCCTCTTCTTACACACTCTTTGATCAGATCAATAGAGACATTCTCTGGATCTTCAAGAAGAGCCTCCATCAATGCCTCATTGCCAGTGCACATGGAAACAGCTTCAAGCATCTCTTCCCTCTTTGCTTTTGCATCATCAAGCATCTCTGCTGGAATCTCTTCGACTCTGACATCCTCTCCGGATTCTCCTCCATCGAAGTAGTATGCTTTCATTGCAACAAGATCAACTACACCCTTAAGCTTGTCTTCAAGCCCAATTGGAAGCTCCATAAGAACAGCATTAAGGCCAAGCTTCTCAATAAGCTGATCCTTAACTCTCAATGGATTTGCTCCAGTTCTATCACACTTATTAACGAATGCAAGTCTTGGAACATGATATCTCTTCATCTGCCTGTCAACAGTAATTGACTGAGATTGAACACCTGCTACAGAACAAAGAACAAGGATAGCACCGTCAAGAACACGAAGAGATCTTTCAACCTCTACTGTAAAGTCGACGTGTCCCGGAGTGTCGATGATATTGATCTCATGACCTTTCCAATTAACATTGGTAGCAGCTGATGCGATTGTGATTCCTCTCTCTCTTTCAAGGTCCATCGAGTCCATTGTTGCACCTACGCCGTCCTTGCCACGAACGTCATGGATAGCGTGGATTTTTCCACTGTAATAAAGAATACGTTCTGAAAGGGTTGTCTTACCGGAGTCAATATGTGCACTGATACCGATGTTTCTCATACCTAAAAGATCATGTGGCATAATTTCTTTCCTCTTAAAGTTTATAAGCTACCAGTCTTTGACTGGATTATGTTACAATATTTCGGCGACAAATGTTCACCGTCTAGCATATTAGATGATTTTATTGTTTTTGTTCAAGTATCCAATTTGCTAATCAATAATTAGATGTGGCAAAATTTTATTTTTAACTCACAAATATACACATCTTCTTTAAAATTTTTGCCCTTGAGTGTAGAATCATGCCATGGCAACACTATTTGAAAAAATAAGAGATGGAGAGATTCCATCAACAAAACTGTATCAGGATGATTCATGCTTCGTCATTCTAGACATAAATCCAGTCTCAAAAGGGCATGCGCTTGTAATTGCAAATAAACCATATGCAACATTTACAGAAGTTGACAAGCCTACATTGGACCATATGATGGATATTGCTCGAAAGCTTGATGAAAAGATGAGAAAAGCGCTAAAGGCAGATGGGACGAATATAATGATAAACAACTCGCCTGCATCAGGACAGGAAGTTCCGCATTTGCATATCCATGTGATTCCTCGTTTTTCAGGCGATGGAAAAACTCCAAGATTTGTAAAAGACAAATATCAAGATGGAGAGATTGAGGAGTTTGGAGAGATACTAAAAATATGAAAAAACTAATACTTCCGCTCATTTTTGTACTTCTAGCCTCATGCTCAAGCTATACAATCTCGGATGGTCGCAAGAATATCTCTGTTCCAGAAAACATAAATCTACCATCGACAAAACTTGATGATAGCGATGATGAAAGTGTTGTGGAGGCAAGTGCTCTCTTCCTCTTCTTACAAGGTAGCAAAATAGAGAACATCGAAAGCGTAATCGAATCCGTTCACGACATAGGCGCTGACATAATCGTTCTTATTGGATCTGAGGAAAACCAAAAGCTTTTCAGAACAAGCTACACAAATATTTATGAGCTTGAAGGCACTACAATAATCTTATCTGATCGCCCAGTTGGTACTACAAGCATGGAACTCTACATAGATGATGTATATGCAATCCTTGCCCAAACAGAGTTCCCTGTATTATCTTCCGATTAAGGAGATAATAACCATGATAGTACATGTTGATAATAATAACTTCGAGAGCGAGGTTCTCAAGTCAAAGCAGAAAGTCTTGTTGGACTTCTATGCAGATTGGTGCGGTCCGTGCAAGATGCAAGGAAGAATCCTTGAGTCAGCAGAGCCAAGGCTTAACGGAGTAAAAGTTTGCAAATGCAATGTAGACGAAAATCCCGAGCTAGCATCAAGCTATGGAGTGCAATCGATCCCTACTCTTCTTGTATTCGAGAACGGCGGAGTTGTAAACAGAAACGTTGGTGCAATGGATGAGCCAGGATTAAAAAGATTCCTAGGGCTATAAAGAATTTTCAAGGCGACAGTTCTATAGCTGTTGCCTTTTTTGATTATCCAATAGAGCAAGGAACCTGAAATTCATCAAAGTTTAGAGAAGCGCTTTCCACCTGCATTGGTTTATTCTTTTTGCCAGTTCTGAGATAAATTCATAGGGAAGATTTTTCTGGACCTTACTTTCACCTTCCTTGTACTGAAAGCACACGCCTCGCAATATTATCAGAATCTGACTTATACACATCTATCCTCATCTCCTTGGAATCATAATCAAGAAATAGAGGACATACTTCTGAACAGCTAAGGCATAGAAAAAGGCTATCCTCACAAAAGAAGATAGCCCCGCTTTTTGTTTTTTCTTCTAGCCTACATTGCCATTTATGTACTTCTTCACTTTCAAGAATTTTCCATCTTTGCCGATTTTCTTTCCATTTACAGTGACAAAGCCATCTTTTGTCTTCATCGGGAGAGCAAAGAAATGATCAGCTTTCAAGTAAGTTGTAATCTTCTCTGTCTCTGGCTGCCCTTCATACTCCAAGACAGTACCAACATCGAATTCATCCGGGAATATCACTTCACAAGTTGAATGGTTCTCGTCATTTGCATCAGATGCTGCCAAGAGCATTCCATAGCTCTTTACACCTCTGAAGTTTGCCGGCTTGAGATTTGATACCAAGACAATGTTGTGCCCAAGAAGATCCTCTTTTGTGTAATATGGAACAATTGATGAGACAATAGTCCTCTGATCAGGCTCTCCTGTATCGAGCTTCAGAATATAAAGCTTATCTCCTTCTGGATGCTTTTCAACACTAACAATCTTTGAAACCTTCAAAATAACCTTGTGAGCCCAATTTGCAAGCAATTCCGGATCCTCTGGCTCATTTTCTTTCTCATCTTCTTTATCTGAAAGAAGGATATCAACATCGAACTCTGCCATCACAGAAGGCATTGAGCAACCCCATGACTCAAGGATTTGAGGATGAGTCTCTCCAAATATTCCAGCTCTCATACCATTATACATCACATAAGCAGCTCGTCCTGGAATGAACCTAGGATCATTATCAACAGGCTCCAAAGTGTAGTCCTTTCTCAAGAAATACATCAAAGTTTGCACATACGATGCCACATCGTTGTAAGTTCTTTGCACATCTGATGAGAAGAAACCCAACGAGTTCTTTGTTCTTGTTCCAGAGTTGTCTGAAGGGTCCTTCACGACCGTCTTGCCAACTTCGAAGATATTGTGAGGATAGACAGCATGGCCAGAGACTGACTCGCTTTCCAAAAGAGAAGGAAGAACAGATGGTCTAATCACTTCATAATTCTCACTCATTGGATTTGCAATGAATACAGCATCATCGCCTTTTATGTGCATATTGTCTATGTACTCTTTCTTTGATCCAAGATAGTTGTAAATCATCTCCTGGAAACCTAGCCCAACAAGAATATCCTTTATCTTTCTTGAGAACTCTTCTACGGTCGATAACCTACCAACAGTAAAATCCGTTGGCATTACTGGCTTGAAGTTCGACAAGCCATAACCAATCATGACATCCTCGACAATATCTACAGCATGCAAGAAATCATTTCTATACTCTGGGACATCTATGTAGATGTTATCATTGTCAGCAATAGCATAGACACCCATCCTAGCAAGAGCCTTGATGCAATCATCTGCGCTCAAAGGCTCTCCCAATTTCTTTCGAATCAACGAAAGCTCTGCTTTCTGTGGCTTTTGGAAATAATATGGAACAGTAATTTCCCTTCCATAAGGTGTATCTTTTGCAAACTTGACCTTCACAGGAAGAATCTCGAAGCCGAAATCCGAAAAATCGCAAGCAAGAATATTCACAGCTAGCAACAAGTCATCCAAAATAGGTCCAGAAACTTCAATGAAGAAATCAGAGTCGCCAACCTCAACAGCTCCAATTCGAGCGCTGTTTATGACAGGCGGGAACGAAAGAGTATCACCATTGTCATCATACAGATATGGCCACTTGTCATAAGAAGAAACAATATATCCGTACTCTTTTCCCTTTGGATGCTTTTCGCTGATTTCTCTCAAGGAGAGTGTCTCGTCCATTCCAAGCGGTTGGAATCTTGTCTTGTCGGGATCAACTGCAGCATAGTGGACAGGATATTTGATCATATCTGAGCGATATATACCCATTGCAATAGTCTTTCTCTTTCTTCCGAAGTTGGTGCAAAGCTTTTCCTGAGACTGAATCAAATTTCGCAATAAATCATCATCGACCTCTACTCCACGGCAAGCAAAGCCAATTGAATAATCCCTTATTCCAATTACGGATTCGTCATTTATTATCTCTCTTCCATCACTATCTTTCTCATCGTCTTTTGTCGAGAAGAAGTCATAGTAAGGAATCTCGCCAGTCATATATGTATTGAGTGCTCTTGCAACTCCTGCAGGAGACCACAAATCAGGTCTATTTGTATCATTTAGCTCTATCTTGATGATATGATTTTCCTCATCATGTCCATCAAGCTCAGCCTTTGCGACAGGAAAGATATCGACAAGCTCGGAATCGGTCATCTTCCTTCCAAGCAAGCTATAAAACAGATTCTCTGGTGCGTCAATCTTAGGCATTAGTTTCCCCTCCTGGTTCTTACACTATCGATATTAGGAGTAAAGAGCTCTCTTAGATCATTGAGACCCAAGTGCATCAAAGCCATCCTATCAATTCCAAGTCCCCATGCAAGCACAGGAACATCTACTCCAAGAGCCTTTGTGACCTCAGGTCTGAATATTCCAGCTCCACCAAGCTCAAACCATCCCAATACAGGGTGTTTGATATGCACTTCAATGCTTGGCTCGGTAAATGGGAAATACCCAGGAACATACTTGACTTCTTCAGCTCCAGCAATCTCTGTTGCAAACATCTTCAAAAGACCCAAAAGATTCTTCAAGTTCACATCTTTTCCGAGCACAATACCCTCTGTCTGATAAAAATCAGCACCATGTGTTGCATCAACTTGGTCATATCTGAAACATCTGACAACACCAAAATACTTCCCAGGTACTTTTGCTTTAGTGAGCTGATGTGCAGAAAGGACAGTACCTTGGCTTCTTAGCACTTGCCGTCTTGTGAACTCATGGTCGAACTTATAGCCCCAACCTCTGGATCCTGTCGTCCAGCCATCTTCATGAGTCTTTGCAACCTGATCAAGCCAAGGCTCTTCTATTTGCTTTGCATGTACAGGTTCCTTTACATAGTATACGTCATGGATATCTCGAGCAGAATGGAATTGCGGCATAAAAAGCGCATCTCCGTTCCAGAACTCATTTTCAACCAGTGGTCCATCAAATTCCTCGAACCCAAGAGCAATGAGCTTATCCTTTACCCATTGAAGGTAATTTCCGTAAGCATTATGGCGACCTGGGATCAAGCGTGGCGTTGGCGCATTTATTCCATATGGCCTGAACATGCCATTCTTCCAAGCCCCAGATGCAAGCATCTCTGCTGTCAGAAGCCCAAACTCCTCTCCTGTGATGTTTGCCTTCAATACGGCCTCTTTCACTTCTTCGCCAAGCTCTGTCAAATGGTATGATACTTCTTCTCTCTCAATAAGCTTGAAAGTGGAGTTCGCGGCTCCTCTCTTTTTGGAAAGAGCCTGTATTGCTTTTCTTTCTGGCTCTGACAAAGTACTATCGTCGATAATATCATCGGCTTTATCGAGCAAAGCTCTTTGAAGTTGCACTTCCTGTGGAAGTTCCTTCTTTGCAATCTCAGCTTTCCTCTCGCTATTGAGCTTTGTCACGCCTTCTTTTGAAAGCTGTCCAAAAGCAGAGCCTACATCGCTTTTATCAAGCCCAAGAGAGTCTGAAATCTCTGGCATTGTATGAGGTCCGTTTTCCAATAAAAATGTGAAAATGCGCTCAGAAGGCAAGCCCTTTTCCTTTTGCTCTCTTCCAAGCTCTGTTAATTCATATAGGATTTTCTTTTTCCTGCCGCTTTCTTTTAAGCATCCCTTTGCCTCAAGCCATGAGAATGCCTGATTGCACTGCCCAACTTTGTAGCCAAGTTGGGAAATGATTCTATCGGCTGTGATTTCCTCTGATAGCTTCACATGCCTGAGAAGCTTTACTTCCAAAGGATGCAGATTCTTTACATCGATATCCATTATCGGCTCCTAATAATCTTAAAAAAGTACTAATGATTGTAATTGCTAAAGAGTTTTTTTTAAAGTGAGAAACACTATTTTGGATGACATAAGATCAATTTAGTGCATCTATTATGCTTTCTCCTACTAAACCATCGATCTCTTTTTCATATCTATCCCTGACGACAATCAAGCTATAGCCACGATCTCTTAACTCTGAAAGCCGCCATGCTTTTCGCTCTTCCTCGCTATCGAGCACGAGATGAAGAATAAGCTTATGGCTCGCATTTTGCGCAAGAAGCGTAAAATATTCTTCCTTGTACATTGGAATGGATACTTTGTACCCCTTTTGCTTATAGATTTGAATCATATAATGCCATATACGTTCTTTCAGCGATACAGGCTCTGTGCAATCAAATTCACATTCGCCGATAACAGTGTTGTTTGCAAGGTCAAAAAGAGGTACCGAAATGAACTCTAAGTGCAAAGACATTATTCTGTCAAACAAATCCACAGTCATGAGATCAACTCCATAGCTTTGGCTCGTATTTTATCCTCTGAAAGCAAAACATCCATCTCAAGAGTACGAGAAAATGGAATAGGCATATTCATTGCTGAAAGAAGCTCTATTTGCCTTTTTCCATCAAGTTTTTCAAGAATTCTCAGCACACTTTCGCCAACAGATCCCTCTTCTGGAGTGTCTTGGACAATAAGTATTTTATCAAATCGAGAGCCATATTCCAAAAGCCCCGCCTCATCAAGAGGTTTGATTGTCGCAAGATCAAAGAAAGATACAGGATCATCAACAAGTGCCCTCCTTGCAACATCGATTGCCCTTGAATACCCAATTACAAGAAGCTTGTCTCCATGAAATGAGAAGATACCTTTGCCAATTGGCAAGAATGTATTTCTGTCTCCTATATCACCAATTGTCTGATAAAGAGCTTTATGTTCGAAAAAAAGCACTGGATTGTTCTCTCTGTTAGCGCTTTTCAAAAGTGCTTTTGCACTATAAGCATCAGATGGTGCGACTATAATCAGGCCAGGGATATTCAAAAACATAGTCTCCAGGCATTGCGTATGTTGCGCTCCATGGCCAGTTAGCCCACCGGAAGCTGTCCTATAGATCATAGGGCAGCAAAATTGCCCCGCAGACATGAAGTAAGCCTTGGATGCATGATTTATGATTGCATCAGATGCAAGTGTCGAGAAGTCTCCATACATGACCTCCACAATAGGATGTTCTCCAGCCATCGCAGCTCCAACAGCAAGAGTCGAGAAAGCCTCCTCCGATACAGGAGTTTCTATCACTTTGCTAGGATAGAGCGAGGAAAGATTGCCAGTGACGCAAAAACACCCTCCATATACACCTATGTCCTCACCAATCAAGGTTGCTCTATTGTCCTCCGAGAGGATATCTGACAAGGCCTCTCTTATAGCATCTCTATATGTACCTCTATGCAAATTGTTCGTTTCAGAGCAAGAGATAGGAGATGGCGCTAAGACCAAGCTTTCAAGCTCATTCAGATCAAGCACATCATCTTTCTTTGAATATGCTCTTG
The DNA here is from genome assembly GCA_002452215.1 of Spirochaetales bacterium UBA6872. GTDB lineage: Bacteria > Spirochaetota > Spirochaetia > Sphaerochaetales > Sphaerochaetaceae > Ornithospirochaeta. The sequence continues at coordinate 58,618 of DKCO01000052.1, read as the reverse complement.
AGTATGCTTCATCAACTTCCTTGTTTATCTTTGTAGCCAGTTCCAAAAGAGTATTCGAATCAAAATAATGGTTATCGATCAAATATGAGCCATAAACTCTCAAAGGATCCCTTTTCTTCCATTCATCCTCTTCTCTTTTGCTTCTGTAGACTCTCTTGTCGGATTTTGAATGCCCGCATTGCCTGTATGTATTGCACTCGATGAAATAAGGCCTTTTTTCATCAAGGATGTATGCTCGTGCACGTTCTACTGCTGTCATAACAGCAAGAACATCATTGCCATCTACTTTCTCTGACTTGATTGAGTAGCCATCCGCTCTTTTGTATATCTCGTCTGTCGATATAACGTTTTTTTCAGATGCTGACATACCATAGTGGTTGTTCTCCAAAAAAAACAGCATAGGCAAATTCCAAACAGATGCGATATTCATCATCTCATGCAATGAACCCCTGCTTGTTGCTCCATCGCCAAAGATTGCAACAGATATATTGGGCTTCTTTTGTCTTGAGAGCGCAAAAGCAACGCCTCCAGCAAGAGGAATGCCCGAGCCAACAACAGCAGAGGATCCGAGATTGTAAGTCGATATGTCGCTCATATGCATGGAGCCTCCAATGCCTTTGCAAACGCCATACCTTGAACCAAGCATTTCGGCAAACATAGCCTCAAGCTTTGTCCCCCTTGCAATATTGTATCCATGGCACCTATGTGTTGGCACAATCCAATCTTTCTTTTCAAGTCCGTATATCAGTCCAACATGGCAAGCCTCTTGCCCTATTGACAAGTGTGTTGTTCCATATAAAAGGCCTTTCTCAAACAAAAGCTCAATCTTGCGCTCAAAAAGCCTCGATCTAAGCATTGCTGAGAATACCGACAAGTGTTCCATAACTCCTCCTAGGATATCCAGTCCCGGATTATGTCCCAAGACGTTCTGAATTATACATACGCCTTGATAACCACAATGAATATCAGTCTATATTAAAATCGGATCAATAAGAAGAGTTATGCAGCATAAACCAAAAGAGTTTTACCTTTCTTTGCAAACATACTCTTTTCTAGTAGAATCTATTTATAACTTGAATTGGAGTTTTCAGATGACAACATCCCTATCTATCCCACCTCTTACAAAAGATCTTGCACGAGTATTGATCGATGCTGATACGATTGCAAGACGTGTTGATGAACTTGCACAACAGATAAACAAAGACTACAAAGATATCTCAGAGCCCTTGATTCTTGTAGGCGTCCTAAAAGGATCTTTTATTTTCCTTGCTGATCTATGCCGCCAGTTGACGATTCCCCATGTTGTCGATTTTATTGCAATATCAAGCTATGGAAACAAAGGTGACAAAAGAGGAGAAGTAAGACTCTTGATGGATACAAGAGAAAATCTTGCAGATCATCATGTACTAATCGTCGAAGATATACTTGACTCCGGAAATACTCTCTCTTACCTAATCAAGGCTTTCAAGGCAAGAGCAACAAAAAGCGTATCAACAGCTGTCTTTCTAGACAAACCAGAAAGGCACGAGGTTCCTGTGAGCATAGAATATATGGGATTCGAAATCCCGGATGTCTGGGTCGTAGGATATGGCTTGGATTTCAAGGAACAATATAGAACTCTGCCATATATTGCAGAGATGTACCCGCAAAAATAGAGGATATGCTATGTCAGACAAATTTTATGTAAGCTATAACACTGTACACAAGCTCATAAAAGGACTTGCAAAGAAAATCGAAGAAGAAGGTTTCGATCCGGATGTAATCGTAGCAATAGGCTCTGGCGGATTCATTCCAGCAAGAATAATCAAGACATTCATAAACAGACCTATCTATGCTGTTGGGATCTCGTACTATGGCATAGATCACAAGCATCGAACACATCCAACGAAGATTCAATGGATAGATGAAGTGCAAGAGCAACTTAGAGGAAAGAAGGTTCTCTTGATTGACGAAGTTGATGACACACGAGCAACACTTGCATATTGTGTTGGTGAGCTACTGTCCTACAAGCCAGAGGAGATTGCTGTTCTTGTCTTGCACAACAAGAAAAAGAAAAAAGATGTGGAGTTTCCTCCAGAGATCAAGCGATACTATCCAGCACTTGAGATTGATGATTTATGGATAAAATATCCTTGGGACGCAGAGGATATCGACGAGCATACAAGAAAAGAGAAAGAAATGCTTGAAGAGCGAAATGGGAAAAAGGAGAACTAAATGGAAAAATCCAATGTAAATGCTGTCGTAGGCATCCAATGGGGAGATGAAGGGAAAGGCCGTGTTGTTGACTATCTTGCACAGGATGCAGACCTGGTTATCCGATTCCAGGGTGGCGATAATGCTGGCCATACTGTTATAAACGACAAAGGCAAATTCGGCTTACATATAATACCATCAGGAGTTTTCAACCCAGATACAATGAACATAGTATCTGCAGGAACCGTCGTGAACTTCGATAGAATGCATGAAGAGATCGAACATATAGAAGAGGTCTCGAAAATGGTCGTAGACAATGTATTCATCGACGAAAGAGCACATATAATACTTCCATACCATATGGCATTGGATGGAGCTGAAGAAGGAAAGAGAGACGAATCACAAAAAATAGGTACAACAAAAAGAGGCATTGGACCTTGTTATGAAGATAAGGCTGCAAGAGCTGGAATTAGAGCTGCCGACTTGATGGATGAAGAGAGGCTTATTAAGCGCCTTAGCATGGTCCTTCCAAAGAAAAACAGAGATCTTGAATACTATGGCCTTCCAACATACACGCTTGATGAAATTCTTGAGAAATGCAAGAAATGGAAAGAATGGTTCGGTACACACATAATCGACACTGTTCCTGTTGTAAGAAGCGCTGTAGAGGAAGGCAAAAAGATCCTTCTTGAAGGACAACTTGGAATAATGAGAGACAACGATTGGGGAATCTATCCTTATACGACATCTTCCAATCCAACAGCTGCAGGAGGATGCAATGGAGCTGGAATTCCTCCAAGAGCGATAAATAGAGTCTATGGTGTTGCGAAAGCTTACTCTACATCTGTCGGTGGTGGCCCATACATGACTGAGCTTTTCGATCAAGATGGAGAAAAACTCAGAGACATTGGCCATGAGTATGGAGTAACAACAGGAAGACCAAGAAGATGCGGATGGTTTGATGCTGTTGCAGCAGACTATGCATGCTATATGAATGGAGTAACCGACCTATGCCTCACAAAAATAGATGTCTTAGACACTTTCCCTGTGCTCAAGGTATGCGTAGGTTACCAAATCGATGGAGAGTACTACTCGCATCTGCCAGAAACAAGGCTTCAAGAGAGAGCAAAGCCTATCTATGCTGAATTCGAGGGATGGATGGAAGATACAACAAAAGCACGCAAATGGGAGGATCTTCCAGAGAAGTGCCAAAGATACATACTAGAGCTTGAGAAATTCATCAAAACTCCAATCACTATGATAAGTGTAGGACCTGAGCGCGACCAATTGATCATAAGAGAAAAATAATAGTTATATCGGCTGTTAAAAAATCTAGAAAACATTAAAAAAGCACCTCCACCTAAAAAGGCCTAAAATAGGTGGAGCTGGTCTTCAGAAGATCATCCTGATAAAAATTCAAAGCAATCACAAAGGCCAATCTTCTTTTACCTTCAGCCCATTTGATTACGAGATAGACAATTTTTTCTACATCAAAATGGATCCTCACTTTTATTGAGTTTTTTCAAATATGAAGAAACCAATTTTACAAACGTCTCCTTTTCATCGTTGGTAACGCCTTTTTTAAAAGAGTAAAAATCCCCTTCCATCCAGCCTTTGCCAACAGCATTTGCTATTCTCATCAAATGGTCTATGCTGTCCCTGAGTAATTCTCCATTACTTCTAACTTCTTTAAAATCTAGATTTTTCTGAGCAGAATAACGTTCAATAAGAACATCTACAGCTGTATCGTAAATTGTATCAGTATCATCGCGCCACTCACTTCCCTTTGAATCAAAATCATCACCAAAATGTTCATCATAACTTTCGGGATACTTCAGCCCATATCCAGCAAGAAAAACAAAGCTACCCTTAGTAGACAAACTGAAATTATCACTCAACCCTTTTAACAAATTTATTAGAGAACTATCAAATTGCTTATTTGCAAACTTGGCAATCGACTTTTCTGTCATTTTGGACCTCCAATTTTACTCAAATCAAAGATAGATGGATACTCAACCAGTGAAGTTAAAGGCCCATTTTTCTTTAGATAGTAAACCTTTCCAACTTTGTTTCCATCAGCAAAGAAACCTATTTCGCTTGAAGTAAGCTCAGTATCAATCGGCGTTAGAATCCATTGTTTAACAACAGTCGGCATAAGCTGAATCAAACTTTGTCGGTTACGTAAATCAAGATTGCTAAAAGGAGTATCCATAACAAGCGGAAAATTGCATGTAGGTTTTGCGTTAGAAGCCGTGGCAGTTAATCCCATGACAAATGCCATCGATGCAAGGAGTTTTTGGCCAGCAGACATTTGCCCAAAAGTTTCTTGGTTGTTTTCCTTATAAACCTTGATGCTGTAATCATCATCCAACTTAAGTTGCGCAAATAAAGCCTTATCATCTTCTGAAAGCAATCGACGAAAGAATTCATTTGAACGCCTCGATATTTCCTGCTGAGCTTCTTTCAAATATCTACTTCTTAAATCCTGAAGTTTTTTCTTAGTATCATCATAGAAACGGTATTGTTTTTGCTTTCCGCTCTGAAGCGCAGCATCTTCATTTAATCGATCTAATTTTTTTTGTATTTCATCCCTTTTTTCATTTAACTCAGTGAGGTGCTCATTTTGGCGCTCACGCATTTCTTGTTTCTCTTTTATCAAGGCACTAAAGCCACCCTCTTTTTTAAGATAATCATCATATTGAGAATTCAAATCATCACAATCTGTGTATCCAGAAATTTTGCTTTCTTCACTCAATTCCTCGTTTTTTAGTCGTTTTATTTCCGAAAACAGAGATACTACGGAATTAAAATTTTCCTCAAAATCACTGGAAATCTCCTCATCAATATTATGCGAATTCCAACGTGAACGAATTGACATCTCGAAAGTAACATCATTACCATCTTTGAGAAAATTCAGATAATTCTTTAAATGTTCCCGCTGCTCATTAGTCAGGGGATTATCACAGCAAATACATTTATTGGAATCCAGAATCATTCTCACAACATCCGCCTCGCCTTGTTTGTTTACCGACAATTTATCAAAAGTTTCTTTACTTTCCTTTCCGAAGGAAGAATAAATTCCCTTCAAAAGATAATTTGACGAGGATTGTTTTAAAGCCATCAACAAAGAAATCAATTGTTGTTCTTTTTCTTTTCTTGACTCACTTAGTTTCTTAATTGTATCAAAAATTTCTTTGTTTTCTTTAATGTTTTTTGCTTTTATCAAGGCATCATCATAGTCTTTTTTATATTTAGCTATCTCATCTTCCAATTTTTCTATATTTTTCTTTGTTTTGTCGACTTCTTCTTCATTTTTTTTATACTCATTATTTGCATCTGCCAAATCCTTCACCGTTTTTGATTGAACATTCTTGCCTTCGGAAACCCGTGAAATCAAATATTTCAATGCGTTGATAGTTTCATCGAGATCATTAATGTTCAGCATCTTTTCAATGATTTTCTGAAGTTCCTGCTTTGTTTTTCGATCATTTTGCTTAAACAAATCCGTGTATTTGACACCATCAAAAAATAAGAATCCTCGAATATTCTCTCCGATTATGGAGTTCATAAAATTATCGATTTCCTTCTTGTCTCTAAAACACTCAATACCCTCTTTGAAAAGATGCGTTTCAACATCATCATTATTTTGGCTAATATGTCCATTAATGTTAATTGCTTGGATTTTTCTTTTGATTTCGTATTTTGAGCCATCTTCAATGAATGTCACAGTTACGGTACAAGAAGCTTTATTATTATTTGTTAACAATGGAGCACTCACCATGAAATCTTTGTCGTCAGCTATTTGGAACTGCTCATATTTCACCGTCCCGAACAAACCAAATAGAAGAGCCATTAAAATACCTGTTTTGCCGGCTCCGTTCTCTGCCCTAACAACTGTTACATTCTTATCGCCAGTAGCGAAGTCGATTGTAGTTTCTTCATTGAACCGACGATAGTTCTTCAATTTAAGCGAAAGGAGTTCCATATCAGTTTCTCTCCATTTCTTTAAAACAAGCATCTGCTAGCTTCTCAACTTCACCGATGTTAAAATTTCCATCTGATTTTTCTACAACTCTAAGAATGCCAAGAGCTAGTTTAGCTTCCAAAGAATCAAATTCGTTTTGGATGTCTTCTCTAATCTTCTGATTTTTAAATTCTTTCTCAGGCATATTTTCAATCCTCCTCTGTACCATCATCATTCTTAATTTTCCACGGGCTTTTTTCCACATATTCATTCAAACAATTATGTTTAATTAAATACTCTATCATTTCTTTATCGTCTTTATTCTCAGAAAGCCGATTAAATTCTGCCACTCGAGCCAATTCACGTCTTATAACCTTCACTTTGTCGTCATCAGAATAAAATGATAATTCAGGCGCTATTGTAACAAAATCGTAAATTTCAGCTACTTTATTTGGATATCTATTGGATTTTCTCAATACACGGCCACGTCGTTGAATAAATTCACGGGGATTTGTTGAGCTAGCTAAAATATACTCGGCATGGCAATTAGGTATATCTACTCCTTCATCAAGGCACTGAATAGCAACAAGGACGTCTATTTCCCCATCATTGAAGCCTTTCAGAATAGCCTGTCTATCTGTGTATTCAGTACTTGCAATAATTCCATGAACTTTTAAACCGAATCTTCTTCTAATCTCACTTATCATCATTTCAACCTGTTCATCAAAAACATAGACAATTGAACCTGGCTTATCACAGACCTTTGAGAAAATATCAAAAAAATCTTTCCACTTATTCTTCGCTCCCTTTGATATTTTAGCTCTCTTGTTTTCTAAAATTCTCTTACGGTCATCAGAAATAGATTTCTGATTTGAGTCTTCAGACCTGAATAATTTCGCAATCTTCTTAGAAACTGAAATGAACTGCTCCATTTCATCTGTAGTCAGTTGGCTAAGTACAATATGGTAATTATATTGGCAAAGTTTATGATCTTGAATGGCCTGCCTCATAGAATATTTAAAGACACTTGGGCCAATTGTTGTCGAGATATAGGAAGAGCCCTTTTCGTCAAACCATCGTTCTGGAGTGGCAGAGAGGCCAATTCGATACGAACCATTTCGTGGATTAAATGTTTGCATAATTTTAGAAGTTCCAAGTTTATGGCATTCGTCGAAAATATAAACAAGATTTCCTTTTACCTGTTGAATCAAATCTTGAAATTTAGAATCGGTAAGGCTATCATAGGTCGTAATAGCAAACACTAAGTCACCTCCATCAAAAAACTTCAAGTCACAAGCCAATTTTGAAAACCACTCGCTACGATTAAATGCACATTTGTGAACAACAGGGTTATCGAAAACAGAGTTGATTGCCTCTTCCCATTGAATAATCAATGTAATCTGAGGAATACAAACTAGAACAATGGCATTCCCTTTTTGCTCAACAATCCGTTTAACTGCAAGAAGACTGGTAAAAGTTTTGCCCGTTCCCGTGGCCATGGAAAGAATTCCACGATATTCATGATTTTCAAGTGCATTTATCGCCTCCAGCTGATAATCTCTTGCCTCAATCCCTTTATCGTTCTTTGTGTAATCATTAAGTGAATTTAAAACTTCCTCATACGGATTCTTGTCATTTGCAATACATTGATAGTCAATTTTTACAATTTCAGGCAAATCAACTATAAAATAGTTTTTAGGTTTCCCTTCCCAATCATTTTTCCAAATATCTTCAAAAGATTTGATATATCTGTCTTCGCCAAAATGCCACGAACAAAAAACACTCAGAACCTCAAGATTGTTAATCGCATTTCCAGTTGCGTTAAGACTTCCATTGGTGCAAACAGAATTACCCTCCAAATCGTACCAAAAAGAGATCTTTGGATGATAAATATTAACAGAGGACGTCTTATGAACAAGCAGATGAACATCCAAGATATTTTGTGAAACCATCCAAGCCAAATAGTTCAAGGTCCATTCCCTGCCATCTTTTCTAGCTGATTTGATAGCATTTTTTACAAGGATATCTTCCAATATTTTATCCGTCTTCGCCCGTTCTCCTTTCTTAAATGATTCGAATTCATCCTCGCCAACCTTTATGGACGTCAAAAGAATCATTTTCCCATCATTCTTCACAAATTTAACGAGACCTTCCTTAGCCAAATCAATCCATCCAGAATCAAAAAAGCCTGTTCCCATATAAAAACGGTTTGACTCTCTTAGACATGGTATGACTATTTCTTTGTATGGATCTCTATTACCGGTTGAAATGCTTGTTGGTAAAACTTCCTCTAAATCTCTAAGACTCATCCGGAACCTCCACGACAGGGCCTGAAAACCACTCAGAGAATATATCATTCAGCATTTGAATGCTCACATGGTTATCAATCAACGCCTGTTCTTTCAGCTCTTTTTGTATACAACTAATAGACAGGTACTTTCCGAAGTGTTTTTTCAAAATATATAAACGTATCAAAGAAGAATATTTAGTTTCTTTGCCCACAGTTTTTTTGTTAACTAAAATAGTACGAAAAAAACTAGACGTTGCACCAATATCATTTTCAGGAATACACCAATCGGAACAATCAGATTCAGAAAGTACGGAGGCCATTTCCATACTATTTCCATCAAACTGCTCTTTGTACCCCTTGCAATTAAGTCTATTTATGGCAGTAATAGATGTAATATAAAGTTCATCCCCATAGTACTCACTAAGAATATCAGAAGCTCCCTTGATTGTCTCGTCTGATATCTGAAGGTCTTCTTTCAAAACTAAACCATCATTATCCAAGAAGTATGTCCAGTTTGAATAAAAATCCAAGTTATTAATTCCACTACTTAGATGAAATTTTTTGAAGAATGTTTTCACATCCTTCTTGGTAAAAACTCTACCTTTAAAATTGCAGGTTGCCATGTCAATCTTAGTTTCAATAGGCTTATCAGAAAAAGAGATGCAATCGCAATGATGAGAGAAATGATATTTGGTAATCTCATAACGTTCTGCCATGGCATCCAAAAAATAAACCAATCTTGATGGGCTATTGCCAATTCTATTCACCTTTAGAAATCCGTTTCTATCATCATCAAAATAAATCGCACTTTCAATGATATCATAAGCATGGCAAAAGCCTTGATGATTGATTTTCTCATCAATGAAAAGTTCTAGCTTAACAAATTCATCTTTTGTCCATTCAAACCACGTCTTTAAAACAAGTGTATCTGAATCAAATTTTGTAAGATTGGATATCTGTTGAAGAGCAGGTATCTTTAAATGCAGATTATGGCAAAAGTCATCAACTTTCACGACTGGTCCGTTATCACGAATATACTGTTCAGCCATTTCAGGCAGAGAAATGTTGCCTATGCTGCGGGATATTCTCAGACTTCTACCGCCGAATTGATAATCTTTGTAATTATCTGCCGATGCAATTCCATATAAAAAATAGGCATTATCTATTCCAGACAAAAGCAGTTCTTCTTTGTGTTTTTCGAATAAATAAAATCCCGTCAGGCCATAAGGCCCAAAATATTCTTCATCAAGTATTCTTCTAACAATGATTTTTTGTTGTTCATTTATCAATTCTGAACTGATATAGACACTCATCCCCCGAAGAACCGCTCCACCCCTGAGCACATTACTGGTAATTGCACGATAGGAAAAATTCTTTACAAAAGGCGCATTGGTCCTATAGAATTCTGTTAATTCCTTTTCGTCTTTATTGACGTCATACCCGGCAGTACCTTTTAAGAGGAGATATTTTTGTCCTATTTCTTTCAAAGAAGTTTTCTGTAGAATGAATTCAGGATATGGATCATATTGAAGATGATAAGAAATTTTGTTAAGCCAACCATAAAGACTGAAACCATTCTGGCAATATAAATTATCCAGGTGGTCAAGATCTTGAAAAACATCAGACTCAAAGACTATCCCCTTCATTTTTTCAATGAATGGTATATCTTTTTCTCTGAGCACAAGACTAAGGTCCTGGTCCACATAGTATTTTGTTTCTTTTTCTTTGATACAAGAATATAAACCGGGAATACTTCTGACAAAGCAAAGTGGCAAGAAGTTTTGTATTTGAAAAAGAGAATTCATCAAATGAAGTGCTGGAATTTTCAAAGCTTTTGCTGTTTTAGCCTCAATTTGTCGTATTCTTTCGCGAGTAACACCATATTTTTCACCAAGAGCTTCTAAAGTTAGTTCAGTCGTTTCTCTTAGATTCAATATTTCCAGGTGTTTCTTATGTGCCTCGTTCCCAAATTTTCCTATATTCTGGTAAAACAGTTTGATGAAGTCTCGAACCCACAAGGAATACACCTCATGGTCAATTCCAAAAACAACAGATGGTGCTCGCTCCATCAAAGAGCACAGCAAAGAATCAACGAGGTAAATTGGTCTAACGAAATAGGAAATACACTCATTTTCCGCTTGCAGACCATAGTCACTAATTGAGTGAGTTAATAGACCATCACCTACAAAGCTCAAGTCGATTACCCCAAACATTCTTAAATAACTAGCCGCAAAATCACTAATTTGAGCCATATTTTGTGATGTAATCTCAAGAGGAAGAGACATAAAATGTGAAATATTGGAATCGAAATAGTAAAAGTAATTTGGATACCTTCTAATACAGTCAAGCACAAAATCAGATGGGGACATAAAGTCTTTTAATGGATGAATTTCGTCAAAATATGACAGAAAAGAATCTCTACTCTTGCAGAAACTAATTAACTCATTTTCATAAATACCTATCAAATAAGAATCGTTAATAAAGCCACTCATATCATCGACAATTATCTTTATGTGCTCTTTCTTAAAATTAGCTAATTCGCCGTATGTTCTATACCCCATGTTTAAATAAGCTTTTTTTGCTCTCTTATCCATCGAAAAGAAAGAAGCAACAAAACGAATCCAAAAGCACGGAGCACAAATACCTATTGCTGAATTAATTGGTTCATATTCCAGAACATTTTTATTTTCTTTGATTTCGTTTTCTTGAATTTCAAAAAATTCACTGGACAAAGGCAATTCCGAATCATCATTTGTACTCTCATGGACGCAAGCACATTTTCCATAGCAATCTGCATCAATAGCGGAATCTTTTATTTCATTCACAACCTTCAAAGATGTCAAAGAATCTTTAGAAAAATTATGAATAGGCTCTTCAAAACCCAAAACTTCTTGCTTGTTTTGTTCCTCAAAGCGGTAAATCCTTTTGCGGACGACGGAAAATAATGGATTTTTGATTAATTTTGACAATGTGTTTTTAGACTCTTTTTGAAGTCTAGAAACAATAATGCCACTCAATAAAATGCATTTTGATGAATATGCATCTTTGCAAAAATCCCAGATTTCATATTTGCTCATATCGGCTATTGAAAATCTAGAGTCAATGGGACCAGAGAAAATCAGAACATCTTCTATATCATTAACATCTCTTGGAAAAAATGAATTGCCCTTAATCGAGTGGAAGTTACAGCCGTAAAGTGACAAGAAAAAAAGCACTTTTTTGAAAAATTTATAATCAGTTTTATAAAGAGAACGAAGAAATTCCATAGGGAAAAAACCAGTAATTTTATATTTGATTCCAAATTTGTCAAAAAACTCGATCAAGGGCTCAGGGAGAACCAGAGTCTTAAAATTGTTTGGAAGAAAAACAATGTCACTTGTGTTATCATCACTTGTCATATTTAAAATTCCTCTGAGTCTCAATATAGGCTAATATTATGTTTTTAAAAAATCTTTAACCATTTTTTGCATGCTTAACGTAGCTTTGTGCTAATTATTTTCAATTCAATCAAGCCCATTAACAGTTGCAAATGATACTCTAAGTTTTGGCAAAATCTACAAATGAGGAAATCATCACATCTCTTGTCTGCTTCAAAAGGTTTACATAATCCATAATATGGAATTATAACACAACTTTTGCGAAAACTAGGTATAAATCAATCTAAAACGGCCACTTGTTTTACCCACACTTATACAAAAAGAGCCAACTTTTCCTACAAAAGTTTTCTTTTCTTCAAGACTCAAAAAGTAAAGGAATAAATTGATTATGAAGATATCTACAGATGGCTTTTGCCTTGATTAAATCCAAGAAGAAGACATTTTACTAGAGGTTCAAATCCGAACCAAAATAATTAATCCGTATTGACCAAAATCCATGCCAAGTACATCATTTCATTGATAGTTTTTCGGGAGGTACAAATGAAAAGAATTGCTTTTTTTTCTATTGTATTAGCGCTTTGCTTTTTCTCGGTATCTTGTTCTAAAAACAAAGATAATGTGCTCTATGTCTATAACTGGTCATATTACACTCCAGAAGAGGTTGTAGAAGCTTTTGAGGAGAAATATGATTGCAAAGTAATCATGGACTACTATGCATCGAATGAGGAGATGTTTGCAAAGTTGATGGTGGCTCCATCGTCCGGCTATGACATTGTCATCCCTTCAGCAGATTATGTTTCGATAATGATCAAGCTTGATATGATCTCAAAATTGGATAAATCCAAGATTCCAAATCTAAAGTACCTCACAGACATTGTAAAAGAGAAAGCTGATTATGACCCCGAACAAGACTATTCAGTGCCATATTTCATGGGAAGCATGGGTATTGCTGTAAATAAAACAAAACTTACTGACTATGAAAAGGACTGGAACATATTCTCTCGACAAGATCTCAAAGGCAAGATGTGCATGATGGATGATATGCGAGAGGTGCTTGGTGTTGCGCTTTTGACACTTGGCTACAGTTGCAATACACATAGCGAGGAGGAACTAGAGGAAGCTTATGAGCTTGTAGAGAACTCTTGGAAACCAAACTTGACAAAATTCGATGCAGAAGGCTTCGCAAAATCATTCTCAACAGGTGAGTACATAGTTGCCCAAGGATATGCTGAGTCTTTCTTCGAAGAAATACCGGAATCAAGATGGGATGAAGTTGATTTCTTCATTCCAGAGAAATGCACTCTCTATATAGATTCAATGGTTGTTCCAAAGGGTGCAAGGCACTATGATCTTGCACTTAAGTTCATAGACTTCATGCTAGAGCCAGAAAACTATGCAAAGTTTTTGGACCGCTTTGGCTTTCCATCCTCCACAAACACTGAGGCCGATAACTACAGAACAACAACTCCTCACTACAGCACAGAGGATTTGAAAAATGGCGAGCTCAAGGAAGATCTTGGCGAGTATCTTGATATGTACAACAAAGTCTGGGAAAAAATACGATACACAAATTAAAAGCGAGGAGATATGAAACAGTATGATCATTCAACATATATCAGTGCATATACTTGGAGATATGGCTCAGAGGAAATGAAAGAAATATTCTCTGAAGTCCATAAGAGAAAACTTCTAAGGCGTGTTTGGATTGCACTTGCAAAAGCAGAAGCAAAAGCAGGTCTTGTAACAGAAGAACAAGTTGATGAACTTATCGCTCATAAAGATGATATCGACATTGATCGCGCATCTGAAATCGAAGAAAAAATACATCATGATTTGATGGCCGAAATAAAGACATATGCAGAGCAATGCCCAATAGCCGGAGGAATAATACATCTTGGCGCAACTAGCATGGATGCACTAGACAATGCTGATGCAATAAGATTCAAAGAGGCAATGGATTTGATTGTAGCAAAGACATCAACTCTAATCGATGAGCTTAGAGAAAAAGCAGAAAAATACAAATGCGTTGCAACAATGGCTTTCACTCATATACAACCGGCAGAAGTAACTACAATAGGCTATCGTCTTAGCCAAACTATACAAGATTTGGAGGATGATATTTGCCAACTTATCCAAACAAGGAACAACATAAAGGGCAAGGGCATGAAGGGCGCTGTTGGAACGGGCGCAAGCTACCATGTGCTTTTGGAAGGAACTGGCATCTCTTCTCTTGAGCTAGACAATATGGTAATGAACGAGCTCGGCCTTGAATCATTCGATGCATCAACACAAATCTATACAAGAAAGCAAGATTTGAGAATAATCGAAGCATTGTCGAATATAGCTTGTACGCTCCATAAATTCAGCCAGGATTTCAGAATCTTGCAATCTCCTCCAATTGGTGAGTTCTCAGAGCCGTTTGGGAAAGACCAAGTAGGCTCGTCTGCTATGCCTTTCAAAAGGAATCCAATAAACAGCGAGAAGATAGACTCTCTTTCCCGCCTTATTGAATCGAGCTATCAATGTGCTTGGCAAAATGCTGCGACAACAGTATTGGAGCGCTCTTTGGATGATAGCGCAAACAGACGAATATTCATCCCTGAAGCTTTCATAGCTCTTGATGAGATACTTATGACAGAGATAAAGATTGTGAAAGGAATGAATGTCCATCAGACAGCGACAAAAAGGCTAATGGAAAACTATGGCATATTTGCATCGACAGAAAGGCTATTGATGGAGCTCGGAAAAAGAGGAGCTGACAGGCAGCAAATGCATGAAGTAATCAGGGAAGAGTCGATAAAGGCATGGAAATGCGTCCAAGAAGGATGCGACAATCCATTGAAGAAAGAGCTCATGGAAAATAGTGCAATCCTGTCATACTTATCATCGGATGAAATAAGCGCTCTTCTTGATGCAAATGCATATTATGGAGACGCTGTTGAACGTACCGAAATGGTTCTTGCTCAAATAAGCAAAAGACCAGCCTTGAAGAGACAAAAGTAAATAGCTGCATGCACTATTCTCAATAGGCACACTGGAATTACCTTGCTTGCCTTAAGCTTGACAGCTCCAGCAACAGTACAAATTGTGGAAAAAGGCAAAGGAAGCATTGATGAAAGAACCAAGAATGGCGTTCCATATACTTTGATATATCCACCCCATTTTGCATTCGCTTTCTTTGTTATTTTCCTTACAAACGGGATTTTATCAAATAGAACACCGATATAGTACGAAGTGACACCACCCAGAAATGATGCTACTCCAACTAGCAATATTGTTTCATAGCCAGGTATCCCTGCAGCAACCATCCATACAAGATCCGGTGAAAGCGGCAAGATTAGAGTATCAACAATATACGTATAAAGAAAGATAGCAAGATGAAGGCCAAAATGCTTCTCGAACCATTCGATTGCGCCAGTGTAAGTATCGTGGCCAAGAGTCCTAAGTCCAACCACATAGACAATAAGCATTATAAAAAGACAAGAGAAACCGACTATCAAAATCGGTGCCCATCTCAATTTGATCTCTTTATTATCACTAGGTTCTTTATCATTACTCGTTTCCAAGAATATTCCTCGCTTTATCAACAATGTCATCTAGTCCAAGAAGATAGACGCCTCGGAAAAAAAGATCTCTACCTCCCCCTTTTAGCCCTAGTTGCTTCAAGAGCAAAAAGTGTTCTTTAGTACCGTAATATAGGAAACCTTTTTTATCTCCTTCTTGCAATATAAGAACTTCTTTTCCACAATCTTTCAATAAGTTTTGGAAATCATCTGGAGAGAGATTTGTCGTAAATATCATATATTTGCCTTCTGATGCTCTCATATGTTCTTCAAGCTCTCTCTTTGCAAGAATCTTCTTAGCGTCATTCAATTGCATCCTCAAGTTTTGAACTTCACATTGCAATCGCTCAATCTCAAATGGTATATCATGCCTTTCCGCAGAAAGAAGTCTGGATGCTTCCTTTACAACTTGATCATTCAAGCGCCTGCAAATAACAGCCTCATCGGAACAAGACCACATTGTCCTGACATGCCCTCTTATATGTTCTTGTCCTCTATATACAATCTCACCAATCTCACTTGTAGATGCAACATGAACACCACCGCACGCAACTGCGTCTGCGTTTTCTATAAAGACGACCTTAACATCGCCATCGACTTTGATCGATCTTCTCATAAAAAGAGCCTCTGCTTTCTTATGGCTCATCTCTTCTTGCCAGATTCTCAATCCCTTTCTGACACATTCATTGGCCTTGTCTTCTATTGTCAACAAGACATCGTCAGGAAGCTCCTTAGCATCCACCTCAATTGTCAATATCTGTGCTCCTTGATGCACAGAAACGGTGCCGATTTTATCTTCGTTAAACAAGAGTGAAGAAAGAAGATGTTGAGCACTATGCTCTTTCATATATTTGTAGCGATGATCCCAATCAAGCGAAAGAATACCTACATCGCCAATTTTGAGCGAAGAAGGATCCTTCACGATATGGAGAGGAGTACCATCGACATCCTTTTGGGTATCAATAATCTGTATATCCTTCCAAAAGCCTCTATCTCCAGGCTGACCACCACATTCTGGATAGAAAATAGTCTTATCGAATATAAGCGCATTGCTCTTTATATCAACAAGCTTTGCTTCTATCTCTTTTTTGTATCGATCCTTATAAAAGCATAAATCAGTCATCTTTTCCCTCTCCACGAAGTCGTGCTACAGGAAGCTTCAAGTGGCATTTGTATCCGATGATGCGTGCGATGATGACAACAATCGCTGTAAGCCACAAAATCGCTGTACTTGAAAGCGTGCTCTTCGAAAGGCAAATATATAAAACGCTTCCCAATATAGATGCGGATGCATAGAAATCAGATGTGAAAACCATTGGAATCTCTTTTGCAAAAACATCCCTCAGGACTCCACCACCAACAGCTGTGAAAATCCCGCTTATTGCAATCCCGACAGCACCAACTCCAACCGATTGGGCTTTTGCACATCCTATCGCCGTAAACACACCAAGCCCAATTGCATCGCAATAGATTAGAATGGACCACGTGCCTATTGCCCTGGAACTCAAGAAAAAAACAAGAATCCCAGCAATTATGCACACAATTAGATAGATAGGATGATTGAAGAAATTGACAGGTGTTGCGCCGAGAAGAACATCCCTGAGCATTCCACCAGCACAGCCTACTGTCATTGCAAAAACAATCACACCTAGAAAATCGAGACGGTTCTTCACACCTTTTACAGCGCCTGTTGTTGCAAATATAAATGTCCCGAAGATATCGAAAAAATACAAAAGCCCGCTTTGCATAGCGTAATGCTAACCCAAATTTTGAGTTATATGAATATCAAGGTGAAAAAAAGAGGTCGAACTCACGACCCCTTCTGCCAAAAAGCATTTATTATTTTTCCCAAAGCTTCTGTGGATAATAGCCGGATTCAATCTTTGCTCTCAATGCTGACATTACCATTGGCTTGTCTTCAGGATATGTCATTCCAAACCACTTATCATCGGATGTAAGCACCTTAATCGAGCCTTCTTTATCCTCAACCATCTTCGAGACTCCACTTGGAAGCAAACACTCCTTCTTCGGCTCTGTGATATTGTTTCTCTTGAAGTCTTCCCAATAAGAGATGAAGCTGTCGAATGCCTTTGGAGTAAAACCAAAGAAATTCATTGATACAGGCTCTTTCCCAGTAAGGACAACGTCCCCGCTCTCCTTCTCAGAAATCACCTTCCCATCCTTCCACAAAATCTTGTAGTTCTCTTCCATCGAAACAAGAAGACCGTCTTTTGTCTTGCAAATTGCTCTTGTGACAGATCCTGAAGGACTCATTGTATTCTCAAGAGTAAATCCAACCATTGCATGAGTTGTATCTGTATTCTCAAGACCTGAAAGATATTTGCCCATTGTCTGGTATGCAGAGCGACCATAATAGTCATCTGCATTAACTACAGTAAATGGAGTATTTATCACATCCTTCGCACAAAGGACAGCATGTATCGTTCCCCATGGCTTCTTTCTTCCCTCTGACTTCTTTACCTCATCTGGAGTAAGGAGCGAATCCATCGATTGAAAAACATACTCAGCATCCATGTTTCTTGCAATTCGATCAAATAGCCTCTCTCTAAAATCATGCTCGATATCTTTTCTGATTATAAAAACTACTTTTCCATAGCCATTATGAAAAGCATCATATATACCGAAATCAAGCAAAGTCTCACCATGCATTCCAACAGCATCAATTTGCTTGACACCACCATATCGAGATCCCATTCCAGCTGCCATTACTAAAAGTGTAGGTTTCATAAATCCTCCAATTTACCTTGATTATAGATACATTATTTTTTTTAGTGAATGGATTTTCTTAATAGATAGCAACAACTTTTCATTCAAAGATTCCCCACTATGCAAAAACCCTCCTCATGAGAAAATCAGAAGGAGGGCTAATCTTTTAGTGAGCTTAATCTGTTATTTTTTCTCCATCAATCTCAAGCTTTCCAATACCGTTTAGCGCAGTTCTTCCATAACAGCGATCAGTAATAACTGTTTTATTAGATTCAACTGTAACACCATTATTATATGTAGAGTTTTTTATTACCATCTCTCCTTCATTTGCTGTTCCTACTATTGCTCCGGCCTTAATACCTTTAGTGGCAGTACTTTTAATAGAAGTATTTTCCACTACGCAAGAATCAACAGTGTTGTATGTGTATGAACTTGCTCCCGCATGGCCAATTATCCCACCAACAGATCCTCCAGCTGTCAATTTTGAGCCGATGACCTTGCATCCGTTAAAATCAACATATGTTTTTACAGGACCATTGTTCAAAACACTATAACCAGAATTCCATGCCATCATTCCACCAGCATATTTTAAGCTCTCGATTGTGGAATCCTTCAAAATACAATTATTGAGCTTTACACTATTTGACGAATCAGTACAAGCAACAAATCCGGCAGCAAATGCCAAATCTTCTACTTTTTTATCAGCGTTTATATCAGCGCCATCTATCGTCAAATCATTGATTTCAAGCATTACAGTCGAATATGTCCCAGCAAAAAGACCCGCTTTATCTGTAGATTCTATTTTCATGTTGTAGATTGAATATCCATTTCCATTCAACACGACCTTGCAACCATTCAAATTATCGGCATTGTAGCCATTAAGAACAACAGGAGTCCACTCTATCCCTTCTAAATCAATACTGTTTTTCAAATTGATCTCATAGTTGGCATTTCCAAAATCGTTGATTTTTGTCATTACAGCAACAAAATCTGAGGCATTCTCTATGTTTATGATTTTAGAATCTTTCGTGTATTTTACTTCTTTTTCATTGCCATCTTTGTCTACTTCTTTGAATGTATTTTCTACTTTTTCACCAGGCAGAAACTTCTTCTCAACTTCTTCTTTTGTAACAGGAGTTGTATTTGGTTCTTTAACACCGACTGTGCATTTCTGGACAATAGTAATATCATCTAAAACATTGATTGTTTCTCCTGACTTGTAACCTTTTCCTGCGAAAGACCAAACATAATCATTTTCATTGTATTCTTCACAAGAGCCTTTTGCAGATGGAAGTGTATAATCACCTTTTAATATGCTGATTTGTGTTTTGCTTCCATCCATCCAAATAAGAGTTACAGTAGCATCAGCCTTTTGATCTGAACAACCAATAAAGACAAACAAGATTGCAATTGCAACGACAAGAAATATCTTCTTCATTATTACCCCCATTTGCCAGCATGATGTACTATCCAGCTGGCAAACATAAGTCTACCCCCCCCCTGTATGATGTCAAGAAAATCTTTCCACATATCGTTTGGAGAACCTCATCAACGACAATTTCAACTATCCAGTCAATTTCGTTCAATAAAATCATTATTTGAAAATCCACAATTATACAAACATAACATTTACAAACTTTACGTCATGTTTTTATTTGTAAGGTATTTTATTATATTACAAATGATTATACAAAACTTTGCTATTGATTAACAAAAAGGAATAAATTATATTATCTGACATGAAAGCAAAAGAGAGGATAAAACCATACATATATTTAATGCCAGCTGTAGTTTTGGCATTTGTTTTCACAGGTATGCCTTTCTTAAGCGCATTCATTGATTCGTTTCTGAATATAAATGCATCAGGAGAAGTAAAAGGTTTTGCCTTCTTTGACAATTATAAGCTTTTATTTACAGATCCAGGCTTTTTAAATTCAGTAAAAAGGACACTTTTATTTACTATCCTTTTCGTACCTCTCAACACTTTGCTCACTTTAGTTGCAAGCGCCTTGACGAGAAAGAAAAGCAAAATATCTTCAATATGCGAATATATCTTTTTCATGCCGATGGCGTTTTCGCTATCTGCAGCAACATTGCTCTTCAAAGAGATATTCAGAGGAAAAATATCCATAGCAAACAGAATGCTTGGCCTCGATATAGAGTGGCTTTCAGAAGCATTCCCGGCAATACTTGTACTTGTTTTCTTGGGAGTATTTCTTGATTTTGGAATTGATTACATTATCCTTCTATCTTCATTTAGAAGCATCGATAAAAGCGTTATAGAAGCTGCAATGCTCGATGGAGCCTCTGATGAAAGAATCTTCTTCTCTATAGAACTGAAAATGGTCAAGAACATAGTCTTGGCGATTGTCTTTCTTGCACTAAAAGATGCTCTCTTGATAGTCGCTCCAGTGACCATATTGACAGAAGGAGGACCTTTTCGTTCAACAGAGACTATAATGTTCTATTATTACATAGAGGCCTTTAAGTCAAACAATGTAGCAATCGGAAACACAATAACCGTTATCTTGGTTCTCTTGTCTGTCGCCATGATGAGTATTGCAACATCAAAAAGGAGCGAAAGATGAGGAGGATACTAAGAATCTTGGTATTAGCTATTCTTGCCTTTTTGATAGCATTCCCCCTTTTCTATCTTTTTTCTCTGTCTCTTTTCTCTCCAAGAGATTTCCTTTCTGACAAAGCGCAATTTTTTCCGAAAAAAGCTAACTGGAGCAATTTTGTGCTAGCACTATCATACCGCTACCTTCCAGTGCAATTGTTCACTTCGATCTCCACTTCGACTCTACTATCGACAATTAGGTTTCTTGTCATAACATTGGCATCCTTTTCATTTACGCATTTTTCATTCAAAGGGAAAAAGGCGATATTCATTGGACTAATGGCAACTCTTTTCGTGCCACAAGATGCTCTTTTGTATCAAAATTACAAGATAATATCGAGTCTAGGTCTTATTGATACATACTTAGGGATAATAGCTCCGTCGCTATTCTCAGCATCCCAGATGATCCTATTGATCGGAGCATTTTCACATGTCGACAAAAATTGCTATGACAGTGCTAGAATCGATGGCGCATCCGATAGAACATACATAACACAAGTTCTTTTGCCTATGAGCAAATCGATTGTACTAGTGATTTTATTGCAAGCGTTTATATCATGCTTCAATTCTTATCTTTGGCCTTTGTTGGTAACAAACAAACCAAGAACAAGGACAATCCAGATTGGGCTGACAATGCTTGGATTTGCAGAAGAAGGCAACTACGGAGCGGAGATGGCTTCACTCCTTATAGTTGTTTTACCATTCGTAGTCTTGATTTCTATATGCAAGAAATCGATAGAAAAAGCTCTGATTGAGAGCTCAATTTATAAATAAATCGGAGGATGACCATGAGAAGGATCTTAACGTCGCTGTTATTTGTGTTGCTAATGTCTTTGGCTTTCGCAAAAGGAACAAAAGAAGACATAACAACAGTAGAGATCTGGCATAGCAATTCTGGAAAGAGCAGCGATGTATTTGAGGAGATTGTAGATGCATTCAATTCCACGGTAGGAAAAGAGAAGAATATTTTCATTGATTCGATTTACCAAGGAAAAGCAAATGATGTGTTAACTAAAGTAAAAGCTGCATCATCATCTGGCAATCTTCCCGATATTGCACAAATGGATGCGACATCCGGAATGGATATGAACAGATCAAGCTACATAGTAACTATGGATGAGCTTGGCGTTGATTCAGATGATATCCTAGAGAATGCAAAAACTGGATTTACATCGGAGCGAGGCCTTATCGCAATGCCCTTCAACGGCTCTGTAAACCTTCTATATTACAATAAAGATATCTTTGACGAGCTTGGCCTTGATGCACCGAAGACACTTGATGACATGATCCGGATCGCACCTTTATTGAAAAGCAAATCCACCTATGCATTCGCAGGTGTCCCTACTACGTCTGAGCTTACAACACTTTTGGGAGCCCAAAATGGGCTTGAATATATGACTGACAATCAAAACGGGCACATAGGAAATGCAACAAAGGTTCTCTTCGGGGAAAATGGAAGCTACAAGAAGTTCCTCGAGAAGTGGAAGGCTCTATATGATACAGGTGCTGTAAATAACCTTACACAATCTGTTATGGCAGAATTTGCTTCCGCCAGAACAGCTATGATGATCTCTTCATCGTCAGATTTGACTACAATACTATCACAAGTTGCAAACAGTTTTGATGTAGCTGTTGCACCTATCCCAATGGTAGATGAAAAAGCAACAGCAGGTCTTGTCGTGGGAGGAGCTGCACTTTATGCTTTTACGAAAAGTGATGCTGTAAAAACCGTCATAGAATATCTGTTGAGCTCTGATGTACAACTTAAATGGGCAAAAGAGACTGGCTACATACCTCTAAATACAGAACTTTACAAGACAGATAAATACAAGGAATTTATCTCTGAAGACACAAACTTCAAAATTATAATGGATGCTGTCTTCTCTTCAAATCCACGTCTGACAAATGTATGGCTTCCTTCTGCATACCAGATTTACTATACATTCCAGAAAAACATAGTTGATGTAATATCTGGCTCCATAACAATAGATGAGGGTGTTGAAGAAATGACAAATTTTGTACAAAGGGCTTTGGATGAGAACAACAAATAGGGACCTGGATGAAAGATAAGATATCAACAAACACAAACCTTGTTGTCTTCAACAGGGAAAGAGAGATGAGGACAATGCAACAGCTTGTCCCTCTATATGCTGAAAATGGCCTAAATATTCTTGATCTCAACTTTTGTGAGATGATGAATCCAGTGTCGAGCCTGAAGGATAAAGACAAAGCAAAAAGCTACATAGAATCTCTCAAACGATACAAATCAGAGCTTGGTCTTGAGTATATACAATGCCATTTGCCATATAAAAGGAATGGAGAGAGTCTTGAGGATTTCAACAATGAGTTATTCCTTGCCCTCGAATATGTCGAGACGCTTGAGATACCTGTGTCTGTAATACATCCAATCAAAGCAAATATTGAACAAAATATCGAGTATTTCGAAAGCATAAAGAGCTATGTACCATCATCTACTACGCTTGCAATTGAAAACATGGAGACATTTGATGAGATACACTCTGTAAAGGACCTTTTGGCTATTATAGAAAAGCTATCATACAAAGCTGGTATTTGCCTGGACACAGGACATGCTAATATCATGAAGGAAGATATTCCATCATTTATAGAAAAAGCAGGTGGCAATCTCATTGCAACGCATATTGCTGACAACAATGCAAAAGAAGATCAACATTTCTTGCCTGGATTTGGAAACATCGAATGGGAGAAAGTAGTTCCGGCATTGAAGAAAAGCTACAAAGGATACATAAACTATGAAGCGATGTTCTTCTCAAGAAACTTACCGGAAATGCTATCAAAGGAAATCATAGAACTTGCAAAATCAATTGGCTCATGGCTCCTCTCTCTTTGATATCAAGACTCTTTCTCTTTAAAGAAGATGCATTTGTCCTTGTATTCACAAGCAGCACACCTTGCGCCGGGACAGGAAGTGAATCCGCCTTCAGCCTTCTCTAATTGCTTGACATGCCACTCAAGCTCATCAATATGGCTCTTAAGTTTTTGCATTCTTTCCAAGTCATAAGAAAGCTTAGCTCTGTATTGGCGCAAAAGCTCCGCTCTTCTCTCATCGCCAGATTCATCGCTATCTTTCAAGTTGATGATTTTCGAGATCTCATCTAAAGAGAAATCAAGGTCCTTAAGTTCGATGATCCTCTTCAAGTATACGATATCTTGATCTGTATAGTATCTTTGGCCTCCTGAAGTTCTTTTTGCACTCAAGAGCCCTTCTTGGTCATAGTAACGTATCGTTCTCAAAGAGAGGCCTGTAAGCTCTGACACCTTCCCTATTTTGTACTTTTGCATGACAAAATAATAACACAAAACCAAAACTAGCAAAAACACAAGATAGAGACATAAATATAGTATGGAAGATATAGATAAAAAAGAGACAGAACTACCACGTGAGAAACTCGAAAGATTGACAATCGGAGCTTTGACAGACAAAGAGCTATTGACTCTTTTGGTTGGCTCTGGAAATTCAAGGCGCTCGGCAGAGGAAATAGCAACAGACTTGCTTGACATAATCGATAAAGATCCGATGGTTTCGCTTCAACGACTGATGCTTGTGCCAGGACTCGGTATAGCAAAAGCATCATCAATTGAGGCTGCATTGGAACTAGGAAGAAGACGAGTCGTAAAAAAACCTAGATGCATAACATGTCCAAACGACATTTTCAAGGAAGTGCAACACTATGCTTCAAGAGAGCAAGAGCATTTGATTGTCGTGATGCTCAATGGCGCACATGAAGCCATTGGAACTTTCATAGCAACAATCGGACTTGTCAACAAAACGCTTGTACATCCAAGGGAGGTATTTGCTCCAGCTGTGGAAAGAAGAGCAGCCGCAATTTGCATTGCACACAACCATCCAACAGGGCATCCGGAACCATCAGATGATGACAAGGAAGCAACCAGAAGAATCAAGAAAGCAGGTGAAATTTTAGGCATAAAATGTTTAGACCACGTCGTTTTTTGCGAAAACTCGTACTACTCGTTCCTAGAGCATGGGATTTTGTAGTTTATTCAGAAAACATATAGCAGTAAGAAATCACATTATTTAGAGCTCTGCTTTCTGAGATAAGGACAGAGTACTGATGCTTATAACCATGAATAGGACATCTCAAAAAAGTTACAAGGTATAGTAAAAATATATGAAAAACAAAAAAGTCATCAAGCCTAATATTCCCAGAGAGGTTCGATATGCAACATTTTATTCATATTTGACAATTCCAGGATTGTTTTCTATTCTTTATATAGATAGAAGCATTGCAGAAAGACGATTGCAGGCTTCAGCAATTTAAGTATTTAAGATCGCCGAGAACTGTGCAAAGGAATCTCGGCGATTATTTTTTATTCCTTAATGCTACGTATAACGCAATCATCAAGCCTAATATTCCCAGAAAGGTCGATATCATCTCAAAATCTGTCATATGAGGCACCTCCTTATCAAGAAGATTTGGAGGCAAGCACCTCCATGTCAAAGCGACATGAAGCCAAAACAACCGCCTTGTTCTGCAATGCTAAGAATGATGATAACAGGCAAGATGGGAATAGAGCAATAAGCAAACAGATAAACAGTCATAAAGCCTCCCACCCCTTCAGCGTGAGGTTTTTTCGTCATTGGAAATGTGTATTATGGCAACACAGACCAAGATAATCATAAAGGGACAGAACGATATCTCGGATACCGTAAAATCAGATGCAAAGGCACTGTCTCAAAACTCGGATCCACGATAAAGACATCACTTGCGCTTTCAGTTGCAATCGCCTCGGCAAAGGCACTGGAAACAGCCTGTAAGACATATAGCAGAAAAAAAACCTTATTTATTGTTCATTTCTCTTGCTCTCATCTCAGCTCTAGCCATTTGATCTAGGGCCGGAATTGCGTATGAGAAGAAATGCTTGAACGCTGGACATAGGTAGTTCAAAGAAAGTCCTTTTTCAGAAAAAGTGTCCCGATCACGTTTGCACCCTCCCCTGCATAGTGGAAAGTACTTGCATACCTTGCACTCTTCTGCTACTTTTCTCGATTCATCGACAAACCCAATTCTGTCTCTTTCATCATCCATCTCTTTGAATGTATTTGTTTTTATATTCCCAAGCTTATAACCATCGAGGACATAGAAGTCACAAGGAAAGACGCTTCCATCAGCCTCGACTACATAATTAAGCCCGCAAACTCCACTCATTCCGCAAGCTTCCGGTCTTTGTCCAGAGAGCATCAAAACCAAATTGTCAAAATATCTAATAGAGATATATTCGCCCATTGTCCATGCTTTATAATAATAATCAAAAAGCTTGCACAAGAATTCCCCATAAAGCTCGACAGAAAGAGAATAATCTCTTTGGCCTCTTGAATCCGAAATCGGGTCAATGCATGGAATATATTGAAGATATCTAAAGCCATTTCGAACAAAGAAAGGATGGATTTGATCAATATGTTTTGCTACATCTTTCGTGACTGTTATGAGGATATTGAAATCAACAGACTCTGATTTAAAAATCTCACTTGTCCTGAATACATTCTTAAAGCTCCCATTTCCATCTTTTGAATGACGGTAGATATCATGAATCTTCTTGTTGCCATCCATCGAGAGTCCTACAAGGAAATTGTTGTCATGGAAAAATCTGGCCCATTGCCTATCTATCGAAAAGCCATTTGTTTGGATAGCAAGTGAAAATCTATCTCGTCCCTTTCTTGATGCATATGATACAAAATCTTTGAAGAAATCAAGTCCTGCCAAAGTTGGTTCCCCACCTTGGAATGCAAAAGAACATGAATCATTTGAATCCAAAGCTAAATCAATGAGCTTATGTGACGTTTCAATATCCATTCGCCCATAGCTCTTTGTTTCTCTATTGTCTTGCTCATCTCTATAGAAGCAATAATCGCATTTCATATTGCAAGAGCCAGAGGCTGGCTTAATCAAAAAACTTCTAAACATAAAGTCAATAATACAATTATTAACGAATTATTTCTTCTGGAAAATCAAATCAAAGAATACTTGCGCTAGATCTGCGATTGCATTTTCAAGTTACAAAGATCATAATGCTGTTCCTTTTCGTGGAATATAAAACCCAGACAAGTCAACTCCCTCAAGTTCAAGCAGCTTCACCTTTCTTTGTATTCCACCAGCATAGCCTGTGAGATTTCCATTTGCTCCAACTACACGATGACATGGGATGATTATCGAGATCTCATTATGTCCTACAGCCCAACCGACAGCTCTTGCCGACATTTTATCAATGCCTCTTTTGGATGCTATAATTTGAGCAATCTCTCCATAAGTCATGGTTTTCCCATAAGCAATTGAGCTCATGATATCGCAGACATCCTTGTAAAAGTCTGTCCCTTCTATATGCAAAGGAGGAATGAAATCCGGTTCATGGCCTGAGAAATAGATATCAAGCCATTTCTTTGCCCACGCGATTATATCGTTTTCTTTTCCAATATGTTCTTTTGCAAGACTAAGAGCAAAATAGCGTTGAGATTCAAACCAAAGACCTGTCAGACCTATATCATCCGACGCAAGCAAGATCTCTCCTAAAGGCGATTTATAATGTGCTGTATATTGCATTTTCACTCCAATGAACCCTAGTTGTAATTATCCTCAATACTTGCTTAATTGCAAAGGTCCTTGTATCTGAGTATATTGGCTTTAGGCTATATCGAGACACTATTCTTGTCTAACAAGATAAATTGGGATAGTGTCATCAAATTCAAGAACAATCTTACTGTAATCATCGCTGAATTTGCCAATCTTTTCTTCTGCTCCATCAGAATCCTCAAAGTAAAGTTCCCTTGAAGCTGTTATGCGATAAAATGCTTCAATCTTTTCTTCATCAGCTATTAATAGAAGCTTCTCTTTTGATATAAAGATCAACGAAATATTAGGTATCTCAGCCATTATCGCATCAAAAAGCCCTGTGTCTTTCAAGAGAGAATAAACATAATCCTTGTCAAGATTTGAAAGCGATGGCTCCTCTAATATTGCAAGTGCAATATATGGTTCAAGAATACTCACCATATCAAGCTTGTATTGTTTTCCTACAATCATATCAGGCTCAATTGATGAGGAAACTATTTCATACGATCCATCTTCATATAGCAAAAGTGTCCTACCTTCACCGATATCATACTCTGTAGTCTTAGCAAACAACGAAAAATAGACACAGGCTATCAACATAATCGTAAAGAATACCTTTCTCATATCATCCTCCAACCTATACTTATGATTATATATTGAAAAAACTGCAACTTTAAAAGAACCAACTGCAAAAACAGTATTTGTACCCATGCGTCCCTGTTTGCGATGAAGATCGCCAAATATAACAGCAGAAACTGTTCCAAATGATAAACTCATGGTAAAGCTGAGTATGGGAATAATTCAGCACAAACAATATGTTACTATAATAACATTAAGTTTTTTTTATAACACTCTTGACGTTATTATTACATTTTAGTATAGTTCAACCATAATATTTAGTTTGGAGGACTTAAAATGAAAAAGACTTTAACTTTAATTATCACACTACTGGTTTCAATTGCATTGGTTTTCGCAAATGGTTCCAAGGAGAATACAACAACAGAATCATCAACAAACAAAGTGCTAAGAGTCGCAATGGAATGCGGATATGCTCCATACAACTGGACACAGCCCACAGATGCAAATGGAGCCGTACCTATTGCTGATTCCAACGATTATGCCAATGGCTACGATGTTATGATGGCAAAATACATTGCAGAAACGATGGGATATGATTTGCAAATTGTCAAACTCGATTGGGACTCTTTGGTCCCTGCTGTTCAATCAGGAGTCGTTGATTGCGTGATTGCAGGACAATCAATTACATCTGACAGGCTTCAAATGGTTGACTTCTCTACCCCTTATTACTATGCATCAATAATCACATTGGTTGATAAAGATAGCAAATATGCAAACGCAAAGGGATTGTCGGATCTAGCTGGCGCCTCTTGTACAAGCCAGATGAATACAGTCTGGTATGATGTATGTCTTCCTCAGATACCAGATGCAAAGATTCTTCCTGCTCAAGATAGTGCTCCAGCAATGCTTGTTGCTCTTGCAAGTGGTAGAGTTGATCTAGTTTGCACAGATATGCCTACAGGACAAGCAGCCCTTGTTGCTTATCCGAACTTGAAGCTTCTTGACTTCAGTGGCTCAGATGACGACTATAAAGTAAGCCAAGAGGAGATTAACATCGGAATCTCAGTCAGAAAAGGCAACACAGAGCTTTTGAATGCAATCAATGATGCTCTTTCGCACCTTACTGTCGATGATTTTAATTCGATGATGCAAGATGCAATTGCAGTTCAACCTCTTGCTAATTAAGGATTGCATATGTCGATTTCGGAAATGAATTTCTTCCAGAGAATGCTGTACATTCTTGAACGTTATGGTAGCTCCTTGGCAAAAGGAGCTGCTACTACGATGGTAATTGCTGTTGTTTGTACGCTTCTTGGATGCGTCATTGGATTTGCTGTGGGACTTGTACAGACAATCGAGCCAAAGAAGAATTCCAATATCCTCAAAAGAGGATTTTTGCATGTTGTGAAGTTTATTCTTGCCGCCTATGTCGAGATTTTCCGAGGAACACCGATGATGCTTCAAGCCGCATTCATATTCTATGGCATGTCCCAACTATTTGGAATCAACCTTGGAATGTGGAGTGCAGCATTTATAATCGTATCTATCAACACTGGTGCTTATATGGCAGAGACAGTAAGAGGGGGAATCTTATCTGTCGATCCCGGCCAAAGAGAAGGAGCCAGGGCTATTGGAATGACACAAGTGCAAACAATGGTGCATATAATCCTTCCACAGGCGTTGAGGAATATCATGCCTCAAATAGGCAATAACCTCATAATCAACATAAAGGATACTTGTGTACTTTCAATAATCGGAACAGTAGAACTATTCTTTACTTTCAGAAGCATCTCGGGTGCGCTTTACACGTATTTTGAAGCGGCAACAATAACAATGATAATCTACTTCATTTTGACTTTTGCATGCTCTCGCATCCTAAGGCTCATCGAGTCTAAGATGGAAGGACCTTCAGATTTCAACCTAGCAACTACAGATACACTTGCTTTTACAAGTGGAATGACACGCTATGATGCTTCGACAGGAGGTATGCATTAATGGAAGAGATTCTAAAGATAGAACATCTTGTAAAGACATTTGGCACAAATGAAGTTTTGAAAGATATAGACTTTGTTGTAAACAAAGGAGATGTCATCTCGATTATCGGCTCATCAGGATCCGGAAAATCAACACTTTTAAGATGCATAAACATGCTTGAGGATGCAACAGATGGAAAGATCCTTTACCATGGAAAAGACATCCTAAAAGGAGAGATCAATGAAGATCAATACAGAACTAAGGTTGGGATGGTATTTCAATCATTCAATCTTTTTGCGAATCTCGATGTGTTGAAAAACTGCATGATTGGGCAGACAGAAGTATTAAAAAGAAGCAAAAAGGAAGCTCGAGAGATTGCACTCTCCTACTTGGAGAAAGTCGGTATGGAGCAATACATAAATGCAAAACCTCGACAACTCTCAGGCGGACAAAAGCAAAGAGTTGCTATTGCAAGAGC
This sequence comes from Spirochaetales bacterium UBA6872, assembly GCA_002452215.1. Classification (GTDB taxonomy): domain Bacteria; phylum Spirochaetota; class Spirochaetia; order Sphaerochaetales; family Sphaerochaetaceae; genus Ornithospirochaeta. The sequence goes on along the minus strand of DKCO01000052.1, from coordinate 28,248 downwards.
ACTTGCAATGGATCCGGAGGTTCTACTATTTGATGAACCAACATCCGCATTGGATCCAGAGATGGTTGGAGAAGTCCTTGATGTAATGAAGAAGCTTGCATCTTCTGGAATGACAATGCTTGTAGTTACACATGAGATGGCATTTGCCAAAGATGTCTCTAACAGAGTCATATTCATGAGCGATGGGAAAATCGAAGAAGACGACAGCCCTGAAAAAATATTCAACAATCCATCAAGCCAAAGAACAAAGGATTTCCTCTCAAGGTTTAATTCATCAAAGTAAAAGGCGAAAGAGTGTTCTCAAGAGCACTCTTTTTTCATCATATTTCATCTCCCGATTGCCATAATCTATCCCTTTGCAAGTCCAGAGATTTTATAAACCAAGTCAAAAGACATACCATTTTCTAGCATAACGCTCACAAGTTCTCGACTTTCGTCTTGACCTTCCCTGTACTCGGAAAGTACACGCCTCGCGCTCTCGCTAACAATACGGGAATCAGATTTCTCCATGCCCATGATGAAGCCCCTCAATGCCGATTTCCTATCCATAAGAGGCCTATCGTCTCAGATATTGTTCCCATTTACGATTATTTTTCTACAGCATTGTCAATCTTGAAGCTATCATCAGCTTCCTTATCGTGTCATTGATCCTCCCATCGAGGATAGTGTCGTTCTCTTTTTGCATGCCTCCTTGCTATCTATATGCCCACAGCTTGTAAAAATGCTTGTTTTGATTAATTGCGATTAGGAAAATCCGACATTATAATCTAGATTATGGTCCATAGAGCAAAGAGAAAAATAGCAAACATGTCTATCGATAGCAAATTGATGCTTTCCTTTGCTTTGCTTCTTTTTTTGATGCTTGCAATTTGCCTTGTTGCAACTCAGATATCACTAAATGAATATGATAAAAAGCTATACAAGAATACAGAAAAAGAGCTCGAATACTTCATTCAAACAATAGATGATGAGATATCTTCCATAGATGATATTTCATACAATACAGTCCTGAATTATGACACACAAAGATTACTATACGAGACTGTAATGGATGATAATGTCTCAACTTACAATTGGCAAATGAGGCAAATAATACTTCGATTCATACAAGAACTACTAGGAAACGAGAAAATTGCTGGTTTCATTTACATTGATCCCAAAAACAATGAATACGCAAATGGAGATATTAGCATTGAAATTCCAGAGGAGAAAAAAACACAAATACTTGATCTAGCAACAAAAGGCCAAGGTCAATTCGTATTTATTGCACCAGATGAGGATTTTCCGTATTTAATATCAGCGAGGATGATACGCTACTACATAAATGCTGATTTGACATATCTTGGAACTATGATATTGATAACAGATATCAAAGCAACAATCGAACCAAAACTCAGCACATTGGAAAATAGCAACAATTCATTGGTAATAATGAATGATGGAGCGAAAGTTTATAGCTCATCAAATCTTGGCGAAAAGATTTCAAAGGAATCAAATGCCATCAAGGATGGAGGCTATAGAATAGAGCGTATTGATGGATCACGCTATTTTATATGCCTTGGAAAGTCCGGAAAAACAGGTTGGAGATATATAAATGCAATGCCTTATGATGAGCTTTTCTTGATGAGCCAGATTACGCGCTTCTCATTGATAATCGGTTTCATAATGCTCTACATCATAGCTTTCTTCATCGTCAGAAAGATATCTAAGATAATCACAAAACCATTGAAGAATCTATCATCATCTATGGCTCTTGTGGAAAATGGAAACTTTGACAGTGCACTTGATAGCATCGGAGATACATTTTCAGACGATGAGATTGGACAGCTCGGAAAAGACTATACAATAATGCTTAAGCACATCAAGGCATTAATACATGACAACTACGAGAAGCAGATATTGGTAAATGATGCTAAATACAGAGCATTAAAGGCTCAAATCAACCCACACTTCCTTTACAATACACTTAATTCAATTGGATGGATGGTTCAGCTTGAAAGGCCCAAAGAAGCAAGAGCAATGATCAATGCGCTCGGAGAGATTTTGCATGAAAGCTTCAGGCCAGACAGGCTCGTTTATGTAAGCGACGAGATAAGGCTTCTTGAAGACTACATTTGCATACAAAGAATAAGATATAGTGACAGAGCAATATTCATGCTGACATATGATGATGGCATAGAAAGCCTGCTGATGCCTCAAATGATCTTGCAACCATTGGTTGAGAATGCAATCTACCACGCTGTCGATGAATCAGACAAACTATGTACAATAAAAGTTGATATAGAAAGGATTGGAGAAAAACTTGAGATAACAGTCTCTGACAATGGACCTGGAATGAGCAAGAAAAGACTTGATGAAGTCAGAAGCCTCTCCTACTCTGGTGGAAGAAACGGAATAGGAATCAAAAACATATATTCACGTCTTGAGCTCTTGTATCCAGATAACGATTACTCGATGAAAATAGACAGCTCTGAAGGCAATGGAACTACAATTGTTGCAACATTGCCAATAAGGGGAGAATAATGACTAGAAGCAGGATATTGATAGCGGATGATGAATTGATTGAGCGAACAGCAATGGAAACTCTTGTGCCATGGCAAGACGTTGATGCGCATCTTATTGCAAGCGCAGCAAATGGCTATGATGCTTTCCGCTTAATAGAATCAGAGAAGCCCGATATCGTGATAACAGATATAAAAATGCCGAAGATGGATGGACTGGAGCTAATAAAAAAAACGAAAGAGCTTTATCCAAATATAGTTTTCGTGATTCTATCGGGATTTGGCGAATACGAATATACTTCGCAAGCAATGGAGCTTGGCATAAGGCACTACATCTTGAAGCCTGTCGATATAGAAAAGGTCATAAATGTAACGAAAAAAGCAATTGAAGACAGTGAAAGAATAAAAGCAGAAACAAGAGAAAGAAAAGAACGCGAGAATACAATTGAGAAGCTTATGCCAGATGCAATGCGGCTATTTTTAATCAAGCTGATTTCTGGCCTGTCAGCCAAGCCGGAGCTTGAGTTCTACAAAAAGAACCTTGACATCAAGGATGAAGTAGCACTTCTAACTATAAAGACATTTGGCTTCATTGAAGATAGCGATATCTCATCAATAGAGAAAAAGGCCTTGGATATGTTATCAGATAAAGAAACCCCATTGGTAACAGCCATAGCAGACAAGAATATCTATATGCTATTCAAATCGCCATCATACTCAAGCTTGCAAAGAATGGCCAGGAGCTTACGTGAATTCTCTTACCAAAACAAATATGGCGATATTGCATTCTCCATAAGCTCAGCGCTGATCGACAATATCAAAGAAGCAAAAACAAGAAACGATGAGCTTATATTGATACAGAGACCAGAGGCAAGAGGAAAGCTATTAAGCTCTTATGATAGAGATGTGATGCCAGCTTTCGTGGAGAATATAATAGACAAGAAATCTCTTACTGTAGCAAGAAGCGATATTGAGATATTCAGATATGCAATACGATTCTCTATCCTTACCGAGATTGCGACAGACGATAATGTCAAACAAAATATAATCTTCAAGAACCTTCTTTCAATCCTCAACTATGATAGCACAGCAAAGACATTCTCAAGGGAAAATGTATTCAAGACCCTTAGTGACAGCCTTTTAGAGACAAAAGAGTCACGCGAAAGCAAGCTTTTCTATGGTCTTTTTATCAATCTGGACAATCCATGCCTAAGCGTTAAATGGATTTCAAACAACATAGCATACATGAATGAAGACTACTTCAGCCGTTTTTTCATTAAATTGACTGGAAAGAAATTCACCGAATTCGTAAACGAAGAGCGCATAGGACTTTCAGAGGCAATACTCTCCATAGATAACGATATACCGATGACAAAACTTGCAAAAAAAGCAGGATATCCTGAAGATGGCCGATATTTCTCTCATCTTTTCAAAGAAATTACAGGAGAGACTATTGCTGCTAGGAGAAATTGCAAAAAATAGGTTTTTCACACTCGCCTAGTCGGTTTTTTTCATATCGTGATAGAAAAAACCGTTGGATGATAAATCATCAAAATAAATGGAGGACAATATGAAAAAACTTACAGCACTATTGCTTGCAATTCTTTTCGTAGCAATTCCACTCTTTGCTAATGGCTCAACAGAAACTACCACAGCAAAAGACGATGGAACAATAACACTCAAGGCTACATGGTGGGGTGGTCAGGGAAGACATGAGATTACACAGAAGCTCTTTGACAAATACTCTGAGCTCCACCCAGAGATTAAGTTCGAGGGAACTCCTAGCAACTGGGATGGATACTTTGGAAAACTTTCGACACAAGCTGCATCCGGAAGCATGCCAGACATCGTCCAGATGGACTATCTGTACATCGCAACATATGCAAACAACAACTCGCTTGCAGACCTCAACACATATGTAAATAGTGGCATACTTGATGTAAGCGGAATAGAGGATACACTCCTCTCATCAGCTGAAATCAATGGAAAGCTCCAAGGTGTCGTTGCATCAACGTCCATCATCGCAATTCCATACAATGAGAATGTCTTGAAAGAAGCTGGAATAGATGTACCAACCCAAGATTGGACATGGGATGACTTTATCGCAATATGCAAAGCTGTAAAGGACAAGACAGGAAAGTATGGCTTTGGTCTTATCCCTGGCGGAGACACAAACTTCTTCAACTATTTTGTGCGCCAGCATGGACAGTCGCTCTTCTCAGAAGACAAGAAATCACTTGGTTACTCAGATGATCAGATCTTTGTTGACTGGATCACTATGTGGAAGGATTTGATGGACTATGGAGCAATTCCTACTCCAGACGAGTACCAAGCAATCGAAGTTGCTGGAACAGACTCAAGCCCTATAGTCACAGATGGTGCTGCATTTATCCAGGAATGGAACAACTTCCCAAAGAAAGTCGCATCAAAGAATAGTGCAATCAAGCTTTTGACACCTCCAACTCTCGAAGGTGGTGAGGCTGGACTATGGATGAAGCCAGGAATGTTCTTCTCTATCTCAGCAAACTCAAAGCACCCAGAAGAAGCAGCTGCATTCATCAGTTGGGTCCTCAACTCTGAAGAAGCAAACGATATAATGATGGCAGAGCGTGGAACACCTTCTCCTGCACCTGTCAGAGAATATATGAGCGCATCTGGAAAGCTCAGCGATAAAGAAGTCGAAATGTTTGAGTATACTGACGTTGCTGCAAAGATTGCCGGCCCATCACTACCTCCTGATCCACAAGGCGTCGCAGAAGTCAACACAGCATACGATGAAGCTGTATACAGTGTTCTCTATGGAATGAGCACACCAGAAAAAGCAGCGGCAACATTCAGGACAAAAGCTAACGAGATACTTAGCAGAAACAACTAAAACACCAATAAACCGAGTGCCAGTCCAACCTGGCACTCTCATCCAACAAAAGAGGAATTACAAATGAAAAAACGCAGCAATTCTGTCGGCTATGTACTTTTGCTTCCTTGGCTGATAGGTTTCTTCGGCATGTATCTTATCCCTATGTTCATGTCGATTTTCTACTCTTTTACAAACTACAACTTGCTGAACACTCCATCGTTTATAGGTTTCGACAACTATAAGAGGATGTTCTTCTCAGACTCGATGTTCTGGCAAGCTTTGAAAGTGACATTCACATACGTTTTGATCCTCGTTCCTTGCAGATTGGCATTTGCGCTCTTCGTTGCATGCCTTTTGAACTCAAAACACAGGGGACTGGGCCTTTACAGGACAGCATATTACATTCCTTCAATAATAGGCGGAAGCATTGCTGTATCTGTTGTATGGAAGCAGATTTTCGGCAATAAAGGTGTCGTGATGTCATTACTTGCAGCAATGGGGATAAACCAAAAGATATCGCTCTTGGGAAACCCGTCGACAGCGCTTTCTGTTATCATATTGATGGGAGTATGGCAATTCGGCTCCTCAATGCTTATCTTCCTAGCCGCTTTGAAGCAAATTCCGCAAAGCCTGTACGAGTCTGCATCAATGGATGGAGCAAGAAAGTGGAAGATGTTCACAAAAGTAACATTGCCAATGCTTACTCCAACAATCTTCTTCAACTTGATTTTGCAAATAATAAATGGCTTTAGAGTCTTCACTGAAAGCTATGTAATAACAGATGGAGGCCCAATGAACTCAACATTAAGCTATGTGCTTTATCTGTATAGAAGAGCTTTCACATATTTTGATATGGGATACTCATGTGCACTTGCTTGGATACTTGTTGCAATCATAGGACTCTTTACTATTTTGATTTTCAAGACTCAAAACAAGTGGGTCTACTACGAGGATGGGAGGAATTAAATGAACATTCATGGAAAGAAATTCATAAAACAGAGAAACAGCGTGATTTTCCATATATTCTCCATCGCTCTAGGTTTTTTGATGATATATCCCCTTCTCTGGCTTATTGCTAGTTCGCTAAAGAGCAATGACACAATGTTTGTGAATTCGTTCTCTTTAATCCCAAAGGATTTCGATATTATCGAGAACTATAAATCAGGATGGACTGGAATCGGAGGCGTTACATTCGGCCGATTCTTGATGAATACTATAATTGTCACTGTCGTAGGAACAATAACATGCGTCTTTTCATCAGTTCTTGCCGCATATACTTTTTCTAGAACAAATATCAAGGGTGGCAAATTCTGGTTCACATGCGTGATTATAACGCTTATGATTCCGCCACAAGTCATGGTAGTGCCACAATATATCATATTAAAGAAAATAGGTCTTATCGACACTATGACAGCTCTTGTTTTGCCTTGGTGCTTTGGATCTGCATTCTTCATCTTCTTGATATTACAATTCATGAGAGGAATCCCAATGGAGCTTGATGAGGCATCTGAGATTGATGGATGTGGAAAGATCAGAACTCTCTTCTTGGTTATAATCCCAGTTGTAAAACCCGCAATCGTAACAGCTGGAATCTTCGCATTCTACTGGATATGGCAAGACTTCTTCCAGCCATTGATCTTCATGAATTCTGTATCAAAATTCACTGTCTCATTGGCGCTCAATGCATACCTTGACCCAACGTCATTCAGTAACTATGGTGGACTGTTTGCGATGAGCTGGATATCTTTGATTCCTATCATCGTCTTCTTCATAGTCTTCCAGAAATATCTTGTAAACGGCATTGCAATGGATGGAATTAAAGGCTGATGTTCACTATAAATTCAAATACAAAGATAAAATACAACAAAAAACAAATGTCCTCCTCTCTCTCTTATGCAGAGAGGAGTTTTTTACGAGACATGGAAAAAACTCTTCTTCAGACGAGTGCCAAAAATAGAAATTCGATTATCATTTCATTAAATGAAAGCCTTGGAAAGGAAAGCTACAATTGGCAAGAGAAGGATGGAGATCTAATCATATTAGCAGGATCAGACATTGCAGCATCTTATGCTCTTTATAAACTTTCAGAGATCCTTCTTGGTGTAAAACCACTATGGTTTTGGATGGAGCAAGAGTTCGAAAAGAAAGAATCCAGGACTCTTTTGGAGGATCATTACCAGTCAAAAGAATTCGCATTCAAATATCGTGGATGGTTTATAAACGATGAAGTGCTAATAAGTGCATGGCATCCAAATGGCGATTCCCTTCTGCCTTGGATAATGGCATTTGAGGCTCTAATGCGCCTTGGGGGCAATACTGTAATACCAGGGACTGACAAGAATGGAAGAAAATACAGGCACATTGCATCATCCATGGGACTAAAGATTACACACCACCATGCAGAGCCGCTTGGTGCTGAAATGTTCTCAAGAGTCTATCCAAATCAAAAACCATCATATCTTAAGAGTCCTGAGCTTTTTGAGAAAATCTGGAGAGATGCTATAAATGACCAGAAAGATATGGATGTCATATGGACTTTGGGCTTCAGAGGCCAAGGCGATGTCCCATTCTGGGAAAATGATCCATCCTTTGATACAGACCAAAAGCGTGGAGCCCTTTTGAGCCATGTAATACAAAAACAGATTGATATTCTAAAAGAGTACTTTGAAAATCCGAAAATGGGTGTAAACATCTATGGAGAGATGGCAAAACTGTACAACGAAGGATATGTCTATCTACCTGATGATGTAATACGAATCTGGGGCGACAACGGCTATGGTTCAATGGTATCAAGACGTCAAGGACTAGATAACCCAAGGACACCAGCATTGCCAGTAAAAGATGATTTAACAAAAGACAATGGCATGTACTACCATGCATCGTTCTATGATCTCCAAGCTGCGAACCACATAACGCCATCGACTGTATCTTTGGATCTTATAAAGAGAGAGCTAGAAACAGCGTATGATAGCAAGATTGATGATTTAATTGTTGTAAATGCATCAAACATACGTCCACATGCCCTTCTTCTTACATCAATTGCAACATATTGGAAGAGCGGAAAATTCTCGACAGAAGATTATTTCAACCTATATTTTCCAGAAGAGACCAAAACTATAGAAAAGATTGTTGATTGCTACTCGAAGTATGCAATTACATACTCAAGCCATGAGGATGATAAAGCATCAGACCAATTCTACACATATGTAGCAAGAAGCCTTCTGAGGGCATTGATGCTAAGAAAAGATAGCGAAGAGACAGTTTATTGGTATAAAGATGGCTCCATAAGAGAGCAACTTACGTGCTTCAAAAAGGAGCTTGAGGAAGCTTTGGCGAGATATAAGAAACTTGACAGAAAATGCAAAGCAATTTCAAAGAAGCTTTCAAATAGCAAAAGGATATTCAACGAGACCTGGGCTATGTATATAAGACTATACAAAACTCTTTCAGAGGCAAATCTTAGACTCGCCGAAAGTGGATTGCTCCTCTTGGATAAAAACTATATTGATTCTTTCATAAAAGCTGGCGACTCGGCATTGCTTTTCGATAAAGCTGACTCGATTCTAAATTCAAATGAAGGAATCTGGAGCACATTCTACAAAAATGATTGCCTTACTGATATAAGCCAATGCTTTGATCTGATGAAGACGTTCATGGAGTATATAAGACAATATGAAGATGCACCAGAGTACTTTAAGTGGCAAAGGAAGTTGACATACAAAGAGGAAGACAAGAATGTCGTATTGATTACAAATTATGAGAAGCATCTTTCCGGTTATGATATGTACCTAAAACATAGAAAAATGAATAAGAGAGGTTGAATTTGAAGATAAACATCTTACCAACAGATACCTCTTTGACTATGTGGTGAGAAAGAGATGATTCCATGACAAAGACATTTAATTGGTCTGTCGAAAGCCAATCAGGGATTACTCTTACAATCCATTTCACAGTTGAAAATCTTACGAAAAAAATCCAGAAGGCAATAAGATAAACATGGCTAAAAGAAGCATGAAAATCTTCGATTGCCAAAGCAAATATGGTCAATAGGAAGCGAGATATCTGGAGGAATCGAGAATGTACACATATGGGACACAGACATCTCGCGCTCTATGTATGATGGCATAGAGATAAAAGCAACCAGAAAACGTGGAGGCTATGTCAAAAACATAAAAGTAGAAAATTCAAAGCTTCCTAGAGTCCTTATACACAAAGTAACATACAATGATGATGACAAAAGAGTGCATTATTATTGAAATAGATAGCTTTGATGAAATGGAGAACATTGTTTTCAAAGATATAACAATACCTAAAAACGCTAAGATAAAAATTAATAATGCCAACGGAATATCACTTGAGAATATAATTACAAAATAGGTGGATTTGCCTTGAGCTAGCAAAAAATCTTTCTTGCGAAACATATGACACCGTAAAAAAGAATGCAACTAAGAGTCTGCTCGAAGCCTATATATTCTTCTGTTTACACAGCTTGTCATAAAACTAACCGTGCTTGATTTCTGTCATTTCATATGGTAATTTATCTCCACACCTTATTTTGACACAAAGGAGATAATGTAAAAATGAGAAAAATGATTATCATACTAGCAGCTTTGATTTTGACACTTGCAGTTGCTTGCTCACCAAACTCTGGAGAAAAAACAGCAGAGATTCGAGTGCGAGGGACATACGAAAGCCCGCAAAGAAGAAGCATTGAAACTGAGAATGTATTCTCTTCAGGCAAAATAGAAGTCAACGGAGAAGATATAACAGCAAATCTTGCTCCTGTCGATTCAGCAACAACACTTCCAGCAAATAAGAATGGCGTGGAATTTAAAGCTGTTGTAGTTGATCTTCCAACAACCATCGATTTGACAGTCACTCCAAAAACCGGCTTTGTCTTCGATGAATGGGAACTTGATAAGACACAGCTCAGAAATGATCTCAAAGCTAAGAAAATCACACTAAAGAAAATCAGAGAGCTTGATGCACTTCTTGAAGATGGGAAAGAAAACAATGAAACTTTAACAGTTAATGCAGAAGATGCAAAATACTTCATCGCAACATTTGAACATGGATACTATGTTGATTCAAATTACAACAAGGAAGAATCGGATGGTTCGAAAGAAAAACCATTTGGCTCAATTGAGAAAGCAATTAGAAGCCTAACTGATTTTAACGACGATGAGCTTACATTCAAACTTGCATCAAGTGGCATTTACTATGATTTCTCCACTTTTAATAAATCAAGACTCGAGGAGATAAAAATCCTAGGTAGCTATGATGCTAAAACATGGAATGTAAATAATAATAATAATAATGATTCACCCATAGGAGATCTTACTTCATTGATCAATTCAGCAGATGAAATAGAGCTCAGAAATGTAAATGTTAACTCTCTAAATCTTAGCCAATTGAATAATGTTGAAATCGAGTTATCAAACGTTAAAGTCGACAATTTGACTGTCTCTGACTCAAATCCAGTTGCAAACATCATAGTAACTGATGAAGGCGTCGTCACCGGCTCAACTACATTCATAAACTCTGTTGTACCTTATGGTGAAAGCTTAACATACTACCACTGCGTCGTAGTATTCAACAGAGGTGATCTGAATAACAGCGAAATCAAACTAAATGGAAAAAACAATATACTCGTGTATCCTGAATCAGTAAATGAGCCAAATAAAATAGATGGCAACATCTGGATCAAAGAGACAGAGTTTGCTGGAAATAGATATATGCTCAAAAACTATAGCAATATGGATTTGGTAAAGAGTGCTACTCCGCTTGCCGAAATCGAGAATATTGATGACGATTATCTTGAAGAGGATATTCTTTCAAGAGAAAGAGCTGAAGCTGATGAAGATGCAAAGCTGAAAGTATCATATGGACCATATGAGTATAATGATTATGAGTAATTCATAGCGTTATAGAAAACTCCCCACATTGGTTTTCCTTTATGGGGAGTTTTTATTACTCTTTTGCTTTCTAGAATGGTTGCCCTGACGCAAGAGGTGCAGAACTCTTCTTAGAAGAAAGAATCAATGCAATGAGTGTTGCAAGATATGGGAATGCTCCAAGCACTCCTGTAGGAATCGATGCAATTCCTGGAATAACTCTTCCAACATTGGCAATAGTCATGCATAGACCAAAGAATGCTGTAGAGCCAAGAATGCCAAGTGGCTTCCATTGTCCGAAGATCAAAGCAGCAATTGCCAAGAATCCTAGTCCGTTTATACCAGCTCCTGAGTTGTATTCCCCAGCATAAGTCGTAAGGATGCAAGCTCCACCAAGACCAGAAAGAAGACCAGAAAGCATAACAGCAATATATCTCATTCTATGGACATTTATTCCAGCAGAGGCAACAGCAGATGGGTGTTCACCACAAGCTCTGAGTCTAAGGCCGAAGCTTGTCTTATATAGAAGGAACCAAGAAAAGCCCCAGATTGCAAGGCAAAGCCAAGTTGTCCAATATGTATCAGAGAAAAACAATGGACCGATGACAGGAATCTTCGACAAAAGAGGTATGTCCATTCTAACAATTCCTCTCTTTGCTGTTATATTGCCAGATCCTGTGATTGTATTTGCCAAGAAAAGCGACAAAGCTGTTGCAAGCATATTTATTGCTGTTCCTGATATCGTCTGGTCAGCTTTCAAGTTGATTGCAGCAACAGCATGCAAAAGAGAAAGCAATAGAGACGCAACCATAGCAACAATGATACCAATAACAATCGCAAGATTCATATTGAATCCTGGAATATTCTGAAGCATGAAAATCGTCGCAGCAGATGAGAAACATCCAAATAGCATCAATCCTTCTATACAAAGGTTAGTAACACCAGAGCGCTCAGAGTAAAGACCTCCAAGAGATCCCATCAAAAGAGGCACAGTATAAGCAATAGCACTTGGTACAATAATCAGCAAAACATTCCAAAATGCACTCATTTTCCAGCCTCCTTGTTCTTTTTCATTATCTCCCGTCCAGCTTTCACAAGCTCTCTTTGCTCTTTTTTATCTGTAATATCAGGGATTTTCTTTTCTTCCCCATAGCGAGATGCAATAGCAATTTCCATTGCACTTTCCTTTTTGTCAAAGCTTCTCTTGAATATCTTGTCCCAGAATGAAGCCAAAATTACATTTGTTGCTGTGAAGTATATTATCGTTGCAATAATTGTATCGGCAACTTCTGTAGGGATACCTGTTCCAGCTGTCAAGAATCCTTTTCCCATCTTGAGGATCCCAAAGAAAATTGCAGCAAAGAATACACCGACAGGAGAGCAATTGCCCAAGAGAGCGACAGCAATTCCATCGAATCCATCATTAGGCATTTTTGCCATTTCCATGATGTTTGAGTATCCACAGTAATATGTAAGACCAGCAAGACCTGATAGAGCACCAGCAATAGCCATGCTTATCATTATTGATCTATTGACTTTGATTCCTGCATATTCAGCACAATATCTGTTAGAGCCAACAGCCTTCAGATTAAAGCCAAGCGTAGTCTTTTGAAGGATAAACCAGATTATTATTACTGCGATTATCGAAAGCAAGAATCCATAGTTGAAGAATGGTGTTCCTACAAGTTTTGTAATCCAGTTGGCTCTTAGTGTATGCTCTGTAGCAATAGGTCGAGACTTGACAACAATAGTTGGATCGATTATGAAGCGTGGAATAAAATCATAGACAATCCAATAAGCTGTCCAGTTTAGCATAATAGAGGAAACAACCTCGTGGACATTGAACTTTGCTTTCAAGAATCCAGAAATCACACCCCAAAGCCCTCCGGCTAGAAGAGATGCAATGATGATTATCAAAAGGTATATTGGCCTTGGAACCGACATCGGAATGTATTCTGCTAGAATAGAACCTGTGATTCCTCCCATAAGCATCTGTCCTGAGCCTCCAATATTGAAAAGCCCTGTCTTGAATGCAAAAGCAACCGAAAGCCCAATAAGAATAAGCTGCGTAGACATCGCAAGCGTATTAAATAGCCTTCTTTTGCTAGAGAGCGCACCATATGCAATTTGCTCAAGACCCTTAATTGGGTTTTTCCCAATCAAAAGAATCAACAAACAACCGGCAACTAGGCCCAAAAAAACAGCCGAAAGCGAAATAAGCAAAGGAGAGGCTTTTCTTGCTTCGAGTGGTTTATTTGAAACAACTGTTGCGTGCGAAAAAAACTTACTCATCATCTCTCTCCTTTTTGATTCCAGCCATCATCAAGCCAATTGAATGGACATCGGTTTTATTTGTATCCACTATATCGATCAAGCGACCAGCGTTTATTACAGCAATCTTGTCAGAAAGATTGAATATCTCATCAAGTTCGAAAGATACCAAAAGCACAGCCTTGCCTTTGTCTCGCTGTGCAACAAGTTGTTCATGTATAAACTCGATTGCACCAACATCCAAGCCTCTTGTTGGCTGAACAGCAATCAAGAGATCAGGATCGGCTGTAATTTCGCGACCAATTATTGCTTTTTGCTGGTTTCCACCAGACAATTTGCCTGCAAGAGAATCTTTTCCTTCACCTGAGCGCACATCGAATTTTTTAATTATTTCATCTGTATATTCATCGATTGCGTCAAAATCCAAGATACCATGCTTTGAGAATTTAGGCTCACGGAACTCTTTTATGACCATATTTGTGGTCAATGGTGCCCCGAGGATAAGTCCTCTCACTTGTCTATCCTCTGGAATATGGCCAAGTCCCATCTCATTTCTTTCTTCAATAGATATGTGAGTGATAGTCTGTCCTTTGAAAATAACATCACCAGACTCTATCTTCCTCAATCCCGTAATAGCTTCAACCAACTCTGATTGTCCATTTCCGTCAACGCCAGCGATTCCGATAATCTCTCCAGAGCGCACAGAAAGCGAGAAATCCTTTACTCCAAGAACCTTCTTTGCATTCATAACGTTGAGGTTCTTTATCTCAAGAACGGTATCTCCAGGCTCACAAGGCTTCTTCTCGACTTTGAAGTTGACAGGTCTTCCTACCATCATCGCAGCCATATCACCAACAGATGTGCTTGCAACATCAACAACGCCAATGAATTTTCCCCGTCTTATTACAGTACAGCGATTTGCAACAGCTTTGATCTCATCAAGCTTGTGGGTAATAACGATTATGGATTTACCCTCTTTGACAAGATTTCGCATGATTTGCATCAATTCATCAATCTCTTGCGGAGTCAATACTCCTGTCGGTTCATCAAAGATAAGGATATCAGCATCACGATACAGCATCTTCAATATCTCGACTCTCTGTTGCATTCCAACAGTAATATCCTCGATTACCATGTCAGGCTCTACAGCCAAGCCATAGCGTTCTGATATCTCTTTGATCTTCTTGGATGCCTTCTTTATGTCGTATACAAACCCACCTTCTTTTCCTAGTATGATGTTCTCAGCAACAGTGAAGTTTCTAACAAGCTGGAAGTGCTGGTGGACCATTCCAATACCAAGATCAAAAGCATCATTAGGGCTCTTGATATGTACTTCTTTTCCTCTGACTTTGATTATGCCTTTATCTGCATGATATAGTCCGAAGAGAATACTCATCAATGTTGATTTACCAGCACCATTCTCGCCAAGGATAGCGTGAATCTCACCCGCTTCTACCTGTAGCGTTATATCATCATTTGCTACAATACCCGGAAATTCCTTTCGGATTCCAATCATTTCTATTACGTGACTCATCTATTCTCCAATGAGGTCCACAATGTGGAAACATAAATTAAACAGAAAAGGCCGCCACTTTAATAGATAGCGACCTTCTCAAAATCTATTGCAATTACTTAATTAGACCATCACCAGTCTCAGCAACAACAATCTTTCCAGATTTAATCAGTTCAGCAACCTCAGCAACCTTAGCCTCGATATCTGCTGTCAAGTTTGGATTTGTCTCTGGAATTCCTGCTCTGTCATCAGCAACGCCAAGAGTCAAAAGCTGTCCACCTGGGTATGTGCCATTATTCAATGCCTTAATCATATCATAAGTAACGCCAGCAACGTCTTTCATAGCAGATGTCAAAACAGCTGACTGTCCATTGCCCATATCACCAACTGCATACTGATCGGAATCAACACCAACAACCCATACATCCTGTCCTGAGAGTCTTCTGTTCTTTGCTTCGTTGATTACTCCAACACCTGTGCCACCAGCTGCAGCGAAGATTACATTAACTCCTCTTGCATACATTGTTGTAGCAAGTTGCTGTCCAAGAGCAAGATCTGCAAATGATCCTGAGTAAACAAAATCCTCAGCATTCATAGCAACGTTTGTTCCATAGTTCTTGTTTGCATATGCAATGCCTTGCTGGAATCCCCAATTGAACTTCTGTACAGCAGGAATCTCAAGGCCACCGACAAAACCAACCTTTCCTGTTTCGATCTTCAAAGCTGTTGCAACACCTGCCATAAAACCAGACTCTTGCTCCTTGAAGATAACAGCTACTGTATTCTTGCCAATTCCTGCAGAGAGAGCATCATCAAGAATAACAATATTCAAATCAGAGAACATATTCTGTGCATCAGAAACAGCCTCAGCAAAGAGGTATCCTGGACATGCAATGAATCTATAGCCCTGATCATAGAGATCTGTGATAGCTGTCAAATAATCTGTGGAAGTTGTTCCATTTGGCTTAAGATACATAGACTCAAGGCCGAGCTCTTCAGCAGCTCTCTTTACGCCTTCCCATGTTCCTTGGTTAAATGATCTATCATCAATTGTTCCAGAGTCTGTAACCATACCAACCTTTAAAGCTTCTTTAGTCGCAGCTGCTTCCTGAGCACCGCTTGCGAAAACTGAAAAAGCACAAAGTACCATAAGCACAATAGCAAGTGTTTTCTTCATTTAACGTCTCCTATTAAATTTGTTAGGTAAAAAACATTCTAACTGCGTATTATCCAGCTGTCAAACAAAGAAAAAATAAAAATTGCCTGTTAATTTCTTTTACAAGCATTAATTATGCATCATTATTGTATTTTTTCTGAAACAAAAAAACAACAAAATGCAACAAAAATGCAACAGTATTGATTCGTTACAATGGGTTTGGATTGTATTAAAAAAGAAAATACAACAAAATCGGCGTACATTTCTAATCTACAATGCCACTTTCTTCTACTTGGCAACATCACTAGTTCTAACAGCAAAAGAAGAGACACTGATAAAGTCGACTCGGGAAGCTTATCAATGCACCGCCTTCATAGTGAAGGTTTCTATTCAAGAACAATTGCAACAATCTGTTCTTTTGTAAGCCATGAGATTTTGGATACCAAATCATAAGACATGCCATTTTCAAGCATTGCACTTACAAACTTGTGACTTTCTTCTCGGCCTTCTTTGTACGTAGGAGAAAAGTATGCTTCAGCAATAATAAGTCCAACAAAAGTCGGCGCAGAACCGTAATAAAGAGAATATGGGACAAAAAAACCACCCGAAGGTGGTTCTAGAAGAGGGATTTTTGAAACAGGCTTATTTTGTCTCTGTTCCTCTATTATATCTTTTGTTGAACCTTTCAACTCTACCTGTTGTATCAACAAGCTTCTGTGTGCCTGTGAAGAACGGGTGGCAAGCTGAGCAAATTTCAACGTGCAAATTCTTTGCTGTGCTCTTAGTCTTGATTACATTGCCACAAGAGCAATGTATCTCTTGCAATTCATAATTTGGATGTATATCCTTTTTCATCTTCTTCTCCTCCAAAGATCATCTATCTAATTAGTCTGCTTTCACAGACTAAGTATTTCTACATAACTCTTCCACTGGTTGGACCATTCATAGAGTCTAGGAACTCCTTATTGTTGTTGGTTTTTCTCATTTTGTCAATCAGAGTAACCGACATATCCATATCATCAAGGTTCCCAAATGCTGTTCTGAGAAGATAAACCCTTGAAAGGACATCCTCAGGAAGAAGCAAATCATCTCTTCTTGTTCCAGATTTCTTTATGTTGATTGCAGGGAATTTTCTGTTGTCAGCCATCTTCCTGTCCAGAACAACTTCATTGTTTCCTGTTCCCTTGAATTCCTCAAAGATAACTTCATCCATTCTAGATCCAGTCTCAATGAGCGCTGTTGCGATTATCGTCAAAGATCCACCTTGCTCGATATTCCTTGCAGCTCCAAAGAATCTCTTTGGCTTATGAAGCGCATTGGAATCAACACCACCCGAGAGGATCTTTCCAGATGCTGGCACAGTTTGGTTGTAAGCTCTTGCCAATCTAGTGATTGAATCGAGAAGAATGACAACATCTTTCTTATATTCAACAAGTCTCTTGGCTTTCTCTATGACCATCTCAGCAACTTGGACATGATGAGTCGCTTGCTCATCGAATGTCGATGCAACAACCTCAGCTCTTACATTTCTTCTCATGTCAGTGACCTCTTCAGGTCTCTCGTCGACAAGAAGAACAATCAACGTGACTTCCGGATGGTTAACAGTGATTGCGTTGGCAATCTTTTGCATCAATACAGTTTTTCCAGTCCTTGGAGGAGCTGTCAAAAGAGCTCTTTGGCCTTTTCCTATTGGGCAAAAAAGATCTACGACTCTTGTAGAGAGATCGGATGGCTTATTTTCCTCAACAACCTCCAGATGAAGTCTTTCATCAGGGAACAACGGCGTCAAGGAATCAAATGGAGCTCTAAGCTTTGCCATCTTTGGCTCCTCTCCATTAACTTTCAATACTCTGACTATTGCTGCTGACTTCTCACTTTCCCTAGGAGCCCTAATCTGTCCAAAGACAGTATCTCCAGTCTTAAGCCCGACACCTTTGATCACAGACGCTGAAACATATACATCCTCAGTCCCAGAAAGGTAGTTGTTGACAGCATATCTTATATACCCATAGCTACCTTCTTGAAGAATTTCCAGCGTTCCTTCAACCATCAAAGCGCCACCGCTTGCCGAATGGAGCCTAAGCATTTTTGCAATCAAATCTTGTCTTCTAGAGTCAAGAATCACATCTTCTGCAATCCCAACGCTTCTTGCTCTATTTCTAAGCTCATCTATGCTAAGTGTCGTAAGTACAGAAATAAAGAGCTGTGGTGCATCTGGATGCTCATCCAGATCTATTTCAGGAACTATTTCCTCTTGGGGCCTTCTGTTCTTGTTGTTTTTGTTGTTCCTGTTGTTTCTATCTTTGGAGCGCGCAAACTTGTTCTTATCTGATTTATCATCCTGTCGAGTATCTTGTCCATCCTCATCAGACGGCACATCTTCTGCATTTTCATCCTTTGAAATCGCATCAGATATCGGTGTCTCAACAACTTCCGCTTGAGGCTGAACAGAATCATATGTTGCCGGCGCTATATCCAAGTCATCAACTTTTTCTTCTTTCTGTGTCTCTGCTGGCCCCTCTTCTTTTTTCTTCGAGACCTTAGCCTTTGTTGTTTTTTTAGTATGGCGCTTGCTCTTCTTCTGAGTCTCATCAGAATCTTCTTCTTTTTGATCATCTGTGTTATTTTCACTTTCCGCCATAGAGAGAAGATTCTCTTTAGCCTTCTGAGCATTCTTTACTGTTATTTTCTTTCGCACAACAGGCCTTTTGATTTTTGTTTTTGGTTTTTCACTATCCACTGCAACTACAACAGGGATTTCCTCGTCTGCGAGGTTTTCGCCAAATAAATCTGATGACATTAAATTCTCCGATTAGTTCCTAATAATACCAAATATTGGAAAAGTATAGTTACCCTATAGCAAAATACAGGATAAGATGTTTAAGGCTATTATGCCTCTTAGAATCATACTTTCAATAAAATACACTTGTCAACTCTTTGTTAAAATACATGCCAAGAATCCACAACAGATTCTATGTCCATGTTTTTTATATAGCAATCCATCAACAAAAATGCAGCAACAGTTGCACGCCTTCTCACGCTCTCCCTGCCCCATGAACCCAAAAGAACCTTCACAGAACATGCCTCTCGATCTCGCCCCGAAAAGCCAAAGCAAACCGTTCCAACATCTTTTCCTTCACTTTTCTCTGGCCCAGCAACGCCCGTTATCGAGAAAGCATAATCCGAATCCATCAAAGCTCTAACTTTGCATGCCATCTCTCTGGCACACTCTACAGAAACAGTTCCGAATCTATCAACAATATCCTTTGGCACGGAAAGCACCTTCTCTTTTACGCTCGGTGCATAAGATGTCACAGATCCTAGCATATAGCGAGATGAGCCTGGACGCGATGTAAGAAGAGATGATGCAAGACCTCCAGAACAGCTTTCAGCGCATGCTATAGTTGCATTTCTATCCAGTAAAGTCGCAATGAGAATGTCAATTGCTTCAACATTTCCATCAACAAGCCTATCTATGCCAACGGATGCTCTGATCTTTTCAATGGCAATTCTTCGCTCTTCATCGCTCTTTCCTGACGCATAAAGAGAAATCTTGTAGTCTTGGAATCGTGTTGCCCAAATTATATCTTGGTCTGCTTGTTCACATAGTTCCTCAAGCTTTGCTTCTGCTGTCAAGAAAGACGAATACTCATCTCTTTTCTCGTCAGACAGATTCATCTTTTTCCTAAGAAGAGGCAAGACTGTGTCATAAAACATTGGTTCCATCTCCTTAGGCGGCCCAGGCAGGGAAATCAAAAGAGTTTTCGAAGCATAACCATAGAAGCCTGCAGCTGTGCCATTTTTGTTGTCGATGACATCAAAGCCCTTGGGTATAAATGCTTGCTTCTCATTCGCACCATATGCTCTGGAGCCAAGACGCGAAACGAGGTTATTCCAGCACATCTCATTTCTCTCGAGAGAAACTCCAGCGGCTTTTGCTATGACTTCCCTAGTCATGTCATCAGCTGTAGGGCCAAGACCTCCAGTGATTATCAAAATGTCATTCTTTGCAACCAAAGCCTCCAAGACGGATTCGATCGAACCGTCATCGGGAAGAGCAACAATCTGGCAAATATGTATTCCTATAGCTGTAAGCTCCTTAGATACCAGCTTTGCATGCTTGTCTTGGATTATTCCTCTGGTAAGCTCTGTACCTATTATGATTAATGATGCTTTCATTTCTTAATTGAAACCCTTTTTCCTTCCCACTGTCTTTATGATTTTCAAAACAGCACCAACAAAAAGCAAAGCAATCGACGAGTATATCGAGACGAATGCAAAAAGGTCATAGTGCCTTACAAAGAATGTATCGTTATAACTTTCATGTGTATAAACAGGCACTTGATATAACTTCCATCCTCTAGTAAAAGGCTCCATTGGATCATGGATCTTTCCATCTGGTGTGATCAGGCATGTAATTCCTGAATTTGTTCCTCTAATCATTGACTTTCGCGTCTCTACTGAACGGAAGGCTGCTATTGCAGCATGTTGCCACTCTGCTGAGGCCTTTTTAGACCAATTGTCATTTGTCATGTTGACTATAACATCTGCGCCATTTGCAACAAATTGAGCATTAAGGTTTCCAAAAGAATCCTCATAGCAAATCGGAGTCGAGAACTTGATCCCATCCAGATCGAATACAACAGCCTCATCTCCTTTCTCCCACCAATTGTAATCGTTAGCCAAAAGGAGATTATAGAGCCAAGGAAGTTGCTTCTCATATGGAAAATGCTCTGTAAATGGAACAAGATGCTGTTTTTTGTATTCCTCGATTATCTCACCATCATCAAACAGGATAACAGTGTTGTAATCTACTCTATTTTGCACACCGTTCTCATCATAGGCAGGCATTGTCGGATCATCGATTACACCTTTTGGATTACCTGTCAAAAGAGGAACTGGAAGATCTTTTCCAAATTGAACAAACTCTCGAGTAAGATTTGCGATATCTTCCCACCCGGATCCCTCTTGGTAGTAGTTCAAATGCCAGGAAACCGATGGAACAAACGCTGTCTCAGACCAAACCACAATATCAGGATCTGAAGACAATGACTCTAAAGTGCTCTTTCTTAGGTTGTTGAAGTTTTGCAAATATGTAGTATATCCACCCTTCCATGAATCATGGTTATGCTGTACAGTAGCTACTCTCCATGTCTTATCTGGAGTGCGATCAGTCCAATAAGCAAGTTTGACAATACCATAGACAATAGTAATGACAAGAAGAAGAACATAGATAATCTCGACCCACAACTCTCTCTTGAAGTATGATTTCAATGAAAATGATGTCGAATTGATTTTATCGATTAGAGCATTAGCCAAGAAAGCTTGAGGAAGAACCATCATAAACAAGATTCCCCATATCCCTGTTATATCAGCAATCTGTATCAACACATTGTATCTGTAAAGCGCATACACGATATTGCCATATGGATAACCAGCAAACCAACTCTCAGCTAAATAAGCATAAGAAACCCATATAACAGGCTGAAGAAGATAGCCCTTCTTTGGAAAAAAACAAACAGAGGCTTTCAATGCCAAGAAAAGCAACATCATCTCAAAGCCCTTGATTATAGGAGCAATCAAAATAGCAAGGGGATGAAAACCTTTAAGCCAATAGTTGAAGAAAAAGTAATAGCATAACCCAAACAGAAAACCATAGAACCATACGCACTTGAATGTTGTGTTCTTTATCACCATAAAAACCGGAATAAGAGCTATAAGGGCAATAAAACCAATACCTTTTGCGCTCATAAAACCAGGAAATGCCAATGATAAAACAAATGATGATACCAATAAAACAAGAACCTCAGAACAAACTGTCCTAAGGTTCCTTACATAACTGACCTCGATTGAATCAAGATTCTTCAATTGCTACTCCTCAAGAGAGGGACCTTCTGTGATATTCCAGACAAAATCCTTCAATTCCTTACCTGGACGGAAGATAGCCACACCATGTTTCCCAACAGCAACCACATCGCCAGTCTTAGGATTGCGAGCTTTCTCTCTGCCTTTTCGGATCCTTACTTCAAATGTCCCAAATCCTCGAAGCTCAATGATGCGATTATCCTTCAACCCATCTTTCACTTCTTCAAAAAGCTCATCTATGACAGCATGAATATCGCCCCTGTTGAGACCAAGCTTGTTGTGAAGGTTCTCGATAATCGTAGCTTTAGTCAACTTCTCTTCCATCACACTACTCCCAAAATCAAGCTAATTTATTCAATGCATGAGCAAGTCTACTCTTTTTTCTAGCAGCGTTGTTTGGGTGGATAATTCCCTTGCCAGCTGTTGAATCGAGAAGCTTGCAACTCTCAACAAATGCAGCTTCTGCTGCTGCTTTGTCTCCGTCAGCTACTGCTGCATTGAATTTCTTTACAGCTGTTCTGACTTTGCTCTTTGCTGCATGATTGCGAATGCGGCGAGTTGCTTCCTGACGTTCTCTCTTCTCTGCGGATTTGTTTGCCATTTATTCCTCCAAAGACTAATTTATACAATTAAGATTTCAAGTATCAAGATGAATATCCTAGCAACCAAAAAAGGATATAACAAGACACATCATTAGAAATTACCATAAAGAATAATTTCGGTCAATACAAAGTTTTACCAAAAATATATCAAACGAAATCCCCGACAAGAATCAAAGTCCAATATTTTTGTCAATCTTGCGAAAAAAGCTCCTTTTGATACTCTTCATTGACAACCCAATAGCCAGACTCGTCATCAAACGAAACCTCATCAAATGGTATCGATATGGATCTTCCATCAGATGCAAGACAAACAAGCTTTCTTGAAAGGATATTGACCTCGGAGACACGCCAAAGCTCATGGTCGATCTTCAATTTCGTACCTTCTGGAGGACATCCAGCCTTCTCTTCCATATAGTAATCATACTCATAAGCAAGGCAGCAAAGAAGGCGTCCGCATGGCCCTGATATCTTCACCGAGTTAAGCGAAAGGTTTTGCTCTTTGGCCATCTTGATAGTAACAGGGTCCATTTCCTTGTTGATCAAATGACAACAATAATCTCGGCCACATACCGAGAGCCCTCCAATCAACCTTGATTCGTCACGCACACCAATTTGCCTAAGCTCTATCCTCATCCGAAAAACAGAAACAAGATCCTTTACAAGATCCCTGAAATCAACTCGCTCCTCTGCTGTAAAGAAGAAAAGCACCTTTGGCTCTCCCAGAAGAAAATGGGTAGTCACAAGCTTCATATTCAGCTTGTGCTTCTGTATCTTTTCGCGACAGACACGCAAAGCATCCTCTTCATGCGATGTATTTTCGTTGTACTTGGCCATCTCTGATGGTGTTGCCAAGTGATCAATCCAATCAACATCACCAGTTACATTGATCTTCTTTGGTTCTTTTGCAATTTGGCACCCGAAACAATGATTGCATTGATGTTCTTCCATTCCACCTTTAGGGGACTCCTCATCTACTTCACCTGCAAAATGCAAACATGCGCCTCTGACAGATGCGCAGCCAGGAGTATAACTTTCGCCGGGCACAGGTGCCGAGCCAACGACAATTCCAAGGTCCAGGCCAAATTTAGTGTCATATACAACCGGTGTACCTGCATAAAGGACGCTGTCCCAGGCACAAAGCGAGATGTCATTGTATGAGGGATTCTTTACAACATATACATAAGCACTGTCATCTTCATGCTCTGATTTCTTCTTCATACTACAAAAAATAACATGTAGAACCATTCGTTAGCAAGAGAATAGCGATTCTCGCAATCAATGCTCTTTGTTATTCTATAGCTATGGATAAAAACGATAGGCTGGTCTTGGCACCACTTGCAGGTTATACAGACAAAGCATTCAGGGAAATATGCATCTCAGAAGGTGCAGATATAACAGTCACAGAGATGGTAAGTGCTGAAGGCCTTGCAAGAGACAGCAAAAAAACAGAGGAACTTCTAGAGAGAGCCGATAACGAGAAAAAACTAGTAGTACAGCTTTTCGCACCAGATGAGGATCCAATCTCAAGATGCATCGAAAACCTTATGAAATACAACCCCACATCAATTGATATCAATTGCGGATGCCCTGTGCCGAAAGTCGTGAAAAACGGAGCCGGTTGTGCGTTGATGAAAGAGCCATGGAAGATAACAAAAATGGTAAAGACATTAAAAGAAGAAACAGCTCTTCCTATTTCAGTGAAATTCAGGCTTGGATGGGACTCAAGCTCGATAAACTACCTAGAGTTTGCACAATGTGCTCTCGATGGAGGCGCAACAGCTCTCACATTGCATGCACGTACAAGGGCCCAGCTCTATACAGGCGTTGCCGACAGAAGCGCATTTAAAAATCTGTCAAAACACTTCAAGGATGATAGAATAATGCTATATGCATCTGGGGATATTTTCTCTCCAGAAGATGCACTCTATGCAATAGATGAATGCAATATGGATGGTGTTATGTTTGCAAGAGGTGCAATTGGCAATCCGTTCATATTTCGAGAGACCAAGGAATTCATCTCAAAAGGCTCTTACTCAAAACCCACAACCAAAGAAAAGATAGAAATTGCATTGAAACACTTTGATTTGATGGCCAGATACTATGGGGAGGCATTGGCCGCAAGAGAGATGAGAAAGCACATGATGGCTTACCTCAAGGGAATGGAAGGGGCCTCGAAAGCTAAATCAAAGCTCACAAAAGCTCTTACCAAAAACGATTATATCGAAGCCCTTTCGCCTATTATCGAGGAGTGGCAGGGGCAATAGCAAAGTTTTTAGATTTTCTTTTGACTTGCAATATCCAGTGAGTTAGCATTTTACTCATAGGAGAAATTTATGCGCGTTTTGATGCTAGGTTCAGGTGCAAAAGATCATGCTATATTATGGTGGTTCAGCAAAAGCAATTTGATATCGGGATTGTTTATTGCTCCGGGAAATCTTTGCACTGAAGATATTGCAACGAATTTAAAAGGCATAAATCCTGCAAATCCAGAAGAAGTATACAAAGCTTGCATCGACAACAAGATCGACATGGTCTTCATTGGCACCGAAGCCCCGCTCTTTACTGGCGTCGTGGAGTACTTGGAGAATAAGAACATAAGAGTATTTGGTGCACCATCGAAATCGATAAAGCTAGAAGGAGACAGAGCATTTTCACGTGCATTCACCCAAAGACACAACATTCCAACTCCAAGAAACTCCCTTTTTGGCGATATTGATGCACTTGAGCTATATTTGAGAAAACACCAAGGGGAGACTTTTATAATAAAATCGAATTCGGTATCGCCATCACGAGTAATGCTGATCTCCTCTGATACAAAAGCGTTGGTAGATTATGCAACATTGCTCCTCTCAAAAGCCCCTGTACTGTTGGAAGAGTATGTTCCAGGAATATCTGTAACATGTACAATCTTGATGGATAAGAGCGGTTATCTATTGCTCCCAATCACAAGCGACTACAATAAGGTTGCGAAAGACAACACAACGCCAACAGGAGGAATGGGTGCAATATGTCCTGTTCCAGTCATTGAATCGATAAAAGACAAAATAATAGAGAGTATAATAAACCCTACTTTGTATGGCATGAAAGTCGAACAACTATCATATAAGGGAATATTGACATTCTCTTTGATAATCACCAAGGAGCTAGAACCGATACTCGTCGATTACCATATAAGACTAAACGATCCTGCAACGCAAGCAATGGTTCCAATAATCAAGTCTGATTTGGTAAATATCTTGAATGCAATGGACGAAGACAGAGTAAACGAGATTGATCTAGAGACAAGTGATAGTTGCACAGTAGCTGTCGTTCTTGCAAGCAAAGGCTACCCCATGAAAATCGAGACAGGAAAGAAGATAAAAAATCTCACAAATGCCTTCTTGATGAATATCTCTGGCAAACCAATGGTATTTTGCGGTGCAATAAACAAAGACATGGACGGAACACCTGTTACTACAGGTGGAAGAAATATTACAGTAGTAGGACTTGGCAAAAATCTGAAAAAAGCGGGAGAGAGCGCCTATAACCTTATAAAAAGCAAGAACCTAGAAGGCCTTTGGTATAGAGAGGATATAGGCGAGAAATACTTTGAGTCTTAAGAGTCAGAACGCCTGAACTCATATAGCAATATCCCTGTTGCAACAGAAACATTCAATGAGTCTATATGTCCTTGCATCGGAATCGATACTATATAGTCACACTTCTTTCTTACAAGGCTTGATATTCCATCTCCCTCGGATCCCATCACTATGGCTGTCCTTGCTGAAAACTCTTGGCCATACGAGTTATCGCCAGCCATGTCTGCGCCATAGACCCAAAACCCATTTTCCTTAAGCTTATCGATTTCTCTGCTGAGATTCGTAACAACAGCCACAGGAACATATTGAGCAGCTCCAGATGATACTTTCACAACTGTCTCATTAGCTTGGACAGCTCTTCGCTCTGGAATCATAACAAGGTCTACTCCAAACTGGTCTGCCGAACGCAATATCGCTCCAAGGTTATGTGGATCCGTTATCCCATCAAGGATAAGCACAAGAGACCTCTTTTTCTCATCAAGCTTTGAGCAAAACTCGTCAACTGTCGTCTCAATCAGGCGCGATGCACCCCTTCTGGGACCACCAATATCCAGAAGCGCACCACGTAAGTCGACATCTGGCATCATCCTTGACAGCTCTTCCTTGGATACTTTTCTTACAGCAATCTTCCCTGTAGCTTTAGCATCTTGCTCTAACGCTTTGACTCTATCGCCACTGTTTCGAGCAATATACAGAGTTGATCCCATTCCTGCTTTCTTTATCGCTTCCTCTATCGCATGATAGCCATATACTTTTTCACCCATCGAAATAGCATATTACACATAATTGACTACAGTGTAAATACTTATTTCATTATAGACTAAGTGTGAACTTCTCTTCTTCTGGAATATAGCCTGCAATATCATGAAAATTAATTAGGTTTATTCCATTTACTGAACCTGTCTCCCCTGCATATATGAGATTATTGCTTAATATCCTTAAATTAGTTTTTGTCTGAAAGTTTTTCATTGTCTCAAAGAATGATGGAGTTGAAACTTCAGCACTCTTTATCTCATATAAAGACAATCCTTCATTCCTTTCAATTATAAAATCAATCTCTTCACCTCTGCTGTTTCTAAAAAAATAAAAAGGAAGATTCTCACCTCTTGAAGTCCTTGTTTTTACAGCTTCCATAATTGCCAGATTTTCAAATATATTTCCTCTAAGTGGATCTCGAAGCATTTGATTAGGAGTTGTAATTCCTAATAGAGCAGCTAGCAATCCTGTGTCGGCAAAATATATCTTTGGTGTTTTGACAGATCTAGAGATTCTATTCTTTTGCCATGGTTGGAGAATATATATGATGTATGAGGCTTCCAATATGGAAATCCAATGCTTAATTGTAGTACTGCTAACACCTACATCATTAGAAAGCCCTGAATAATCAACAAGTTGCCCTACTCTTCCCGCAAGAGCTCTCAAAAACACTTCAAATCTATTTTTATCTTTTACTGCACTTTCAGAAACAACATCCCTTTCTACATAAGTAGATATGTAATTTGAATAGTAATCATAGGGGGGAAATCCACCATTGTTAAATATATATGGCATAAAGCCAGAAACCAACTGTACATCTCTATCCAAGACTATTCCTGCACCCTTTAATTCCGCCATTGATAACGGATACATGGTCAATATTCCAGTTCTTCCAGCGAGGGATTCCGAGACGGAAGTCAACAGCTTTAGCTGTGAACTTCCTGAAAGAATATACATACCTTTCTTGTCTGATAAATCTATTCGAGTTTTTACAACACTCAAAATCGATGGTACTCTTTGTACTTCATCAATAACCACTGGCTCTGGATATCTTTTAAAGAACTCATAAGGATCAGCCACTGCTAAACCACGTGCATTATAGTCATCCAGATCCACATAAGAATAATGAGGAAACACCTCCTTTAAAAGTGTTGTTTTTCCGCACTGGCGTGGACCTTGGATTGTTATTGAAGGATATAATTCAAGGTTTCTCAGGATTGTTTTTTCTATATCTCGTAACTATTCAGTCGCATAA
>DKCO01000016.1 GCA_002452215.1 Spirochaetales bacterium UBA6872 | reverse complement strand
GTTTTGGTCGCATCAATTATTACACAGCTACCAAACTCCAACAAGCAATTCTTCAAAATTACGCTCGTTTTGGTCGCATCAATTATTACACAGCTACCAAACCTCAAAGTTGAGATGAGATGAGGTATTATGCCATGTAACTGTTACATTTTAGCACAAAAGATAAGCTAGAACAATTCACAATTGTCAATATCTATAGTTATTGATTTGGGTATTTCATATCGATTGTATTGATCAATGAGCAGCAGATTATGCTTAAGAGAAGAGCACTCGGAACATAGCAGAGAAATTTCTTCATTTGAGAAAAACATGTTAAGGTTCAAAATAATAAAATTGCCGATTCCGAGCAAATCATGTGTAATATTCATCCATTCAAGTAACTTGTCAGAGAGGTTTGAATATTCAGTATTTATGTGAAAACCAAGCATTTTAATGATTGACGCTTGTTCTGGTATTTCATAACTGATACTCATTTTATAATCATCAACTATTTGCATTGCATATTGTTCTAGAAGTGAGATTAATGGGAAGAAATCTTTTTGCAACTCAGGATTATTTGTAACTGTTAAAAGATCCTTGTTTATCTTAGCATTTATTTTCTTCTCATCAAACTTTAGATTTATTGGATCTGTGATAATCGCAATATTCTTTTGTATTGATAGTTCAGTTGCATCTTCTGACAGAACAAAATTACCTTCGGCTCCATTTTCAATTTGGTCTAGCAATTCATATGCATATTCCCTCATTGTTATTGGATTTTCCAAAAATAGGTGAGTTACAGAACCATCATTAAAATTTATTTCATGTTCCCAATTATAATGTCTCAACGTGCTCATAAGATAACCAATCTGTCAATGGAAGAAATATATTCACTATTATCTTTACCTGTTATGTATTGTATGTTTGCAAATTGTTTTTCTGTAACGATGAGGAGTTCCACGATACCATTGGGTGGGGCATGTTTTTCGACATTAAAAACGACGGTTTTTGCAGCATTTCCATTTAGTGTAAGTTTTGAATAAACCGATTCTTGTTGCATAATGAACCCTGTTTTGATCAGATATTTTCTGAATCTTGAATATTCTCTGCGGTCTGCTGTTGTTAATACTGGTAAATCAAAGAAAACAAAAACTCTCATAAATCTAAAACTCATAGTTGTATGTCTTTATTAGTGATATATCTTTTTCATCTAGAGCATCTAGGACACTTTTTACATATATTTGAATTGCGTTAAGTACAGTTGTTTTTTGCCCATCTATTTGTACATTGAGATTTAAGATATCCAGTATTTGATGTTTCGTTTCTGTTGATAATTCATCTTCATGCGGAAGTTTTGTTACAAGGTTGTCGACCAATGGTCTGAATGGTTCCATTAAATCACATCCAAGGTTGAATTGATTAAATGTATTCTTATGGAAGATGCCAATTTGTGTAGAATATCCACATGCAACTATCTGTCTGTTGATGCATGATAGGATAATAGAGTACCCATAGTTAAGGGCTGCATTTTCAAAGCCTTCATCTGATCGCGAGAACTCTGGGAAGAAAAGTGCATTGAAGTAAACTTTTGCTGCATGTCCTTCTCTGTTTGTACTATCACCCTTTTGTATCTCTTTGCAATAGGTGAGAATCTTCTCAGAAATTGGCTCATTGATTTTCTTCATATTCTCTGCTTGTTTTTGTATTTTAAGTCTTACTATTTCAGACCAAACAATGCATTTTGTCTCTTCGTCCCATTTTAGCTGTGAGTATAATTGTGCATTGGATTCAAATTTGCTGTAAAACGGGAGTAGTTGAGATCCCGGATTCCTTCTTGAATCACAGAAAATGATATTGACCTTCTTTTTCCATAAGGCTTCTAAAAGAGAAACGGTAAGAGCGCATCCAGTGTTTTCGATAACAAGCACAGATATCTCATCTATATGGATACGCTTTATGTTTTCTCCTCTAACTACAAGATAGTTCATCTTCAGCTCCAGTTTTGCCCTGGAGCTAATGTTTACCACTCGCCAACTCATCTCATTCCAGTTTTAATCTCTCCTCATATATTCCGGTTATACTTTGATCAAAGATGCATACTTTTTTCTTCGAAGGATCTATTGTTGAACTGAGTGTTAATGTTCCATTTGCTTTTCCTCCACCTATTAAACTGAAGTCAGTGCATCCATTACCCATTGAAAGGTAGTTTAGAATGTTCATCAATGTTTGTGTTTGTTGTTCTATTGGAAGATTTGTAAAAACCTCTTCGCCTCTTTCAATAATACCTGTAGAATTGCCTGGACGGTTTCTCATTATATAAAGCTTGCATTTCTTTAGTAGCAATTCATATAACTCAATATTTTCTTCTCGAGATATTTCATCGTACTTCTCATCTATTAGAAGATTTTTATCTAAGCGTTTTGCATTTGTGAACTTTTCTAATTTTTTCACATACTTAACATATTTGTTCTCTAATATAAGGGGTATGGCTGATTCATTTCCCAAGGTTGCACCCTTATTCATACTATTTGTAATTGTCATCAGGAAGTCATCTACAGATAATAATGTATTGAATAGGACTTTTGTTCTGATAATCTCAACATCTTTGTAGCCTAGTTCCTCGACACAGTATTTGAGCAGGTTTTCTTTATCCAACAGCTCTTGAGCTCTGATGACGATAATCTTTACAAAAGTGTAGACTTGTTTTTTCTTTTCCAAGTGTCTTACTAAAGCAAAATGGCTTACAGCAAGACTATTGTAGCCTCCATATTTGTCAGTCCAGGCTTTAATTATTTCCTCTTTATTTGTGTTTTTTGAGAGTTGTTCTTTTAGTTTAGGAATCATTTTCAATGGAATCATTCCTTTTTCACTACCTTTGGCCTTTGGATTTAAGTCAAAAAGTTGACCTGTCCTCATTTCTGGCTGTCGAGTAAAGAGAACTGTGTTTTTATCCATTGTTGCTTTTACAAGTGATATGGTTTTATTGCTATCAGCAATCCAGGCACCTTCAACATTATACTTATATGGATTATTGAAGTTGACGTTTTTCAAGAACCATGCTGATGTATATTTACAATATAATGTGTTTCCTACAACTATATTCAAATAAGCATCTTTTGCATGATGAAGGTGATTGATTATTCTAGATTTAGGTAAATCAAAATCCTTTCTGAAATCAGATACATTGCCAGCTTTAGAATAAACAATTTTTGTTTCTTCTCCAAAATAACGCTTTAATATTTCGGCTAAAGCTTTTGTGCTTTGGCTTGTTTCTACTATTTGCCGATTGATGAATCCTTTTAAATCTTCATCCGACAATGAAGTATTTCTGGTGAGTCTGTGATATTTCTCAGAGGATATCAGCTCTTTTTCCAAAAGCTTCTTCCAGAATTTGTTCATCTTGATTCTTATGTCTTCTTTGATAGGGAAGTCATTGCGTTTTTCCGTATTCAATTCAGATTTGACTATTACTTTATTTGTTAGTGAATCGTCATTTGATTTAGAGTATGGATAGATATGATCGATGTCGTATTTTTTGCTAAGGAGATCATCCAAGTCTATATCCTCACCTGAGTACATACATTTACCGAGCTGTGTATAGTAAAGATATAATCGGTCTCGTTTTGTAATCATAGAAACATCTTCGCTTTCTAGTGATTTCAAAATCTCATTGTCATCGGGATCTTTCGCTTTTTTGATTTTCTCTAGAAGTTGGTCTTTCCTTGTTTTTGTTCTTTTACCTTTTTCTCCCTCATATCTAGCAACCTCTATAAATACTTTTTCTGGTTTGTGCCCCATGATATGTTCTATTTCTTTTGTTATTCTCAAAGCTTGCCATATCTGTCTTTTTACTTTTGGAGATATTCTTAAGTCACCAAGGATGCTGTAATTTAGGCTATCGATGGGTTCTTTGTTACCTAATTGTTCTAGGATTCCGCATTCAGGATTATGGAGTATTTCCATGAGGTTGTAGTTGGTATCCCAAAGAAGTCTTATTATATTTTTGTATTCACCAGTTTCGGGGTCGATTGCATCAATTCCAGTAAGGAATTTCTTCGACAGATTTCCCCACCCACTGAATTTCATTCTAGATATTGCTTTGATATCATCCTTTGATAGTTTTCCGCTGAATGTTGATTCAATCTTTCTTTTTGCAATATCGCCACCATCTGAAAAGAGAGTTAGCCATCGAATGATATCCTCGACTTCGTTTTGATTCAGCTTGCCACTTTCAAGATATGGTGCAAATGCAATGTATGATGATAATGAAGCTTTTATAGTGTCATCAATGCCAGATAGTATCAAATCATCACCTTTTTGTACCCAACCTTCTGTTATGGCAAGATTCTTTATTTTCTTCTGTGTGACATTGCCTTTTCTGAATAGCTTGTAGTAAATGGTTTGTTTTTGCTCGACACTAATGTCCTCAGAGTTGATTTTAAGATTGTTTATTTCATTCAAAACCATGAAATTTTGATAAAGAAGTGATTGTTTTGGGATGACATCTTCTTCTGGAAGGTATGTGCACTTGTTTGTCATTCTCATTATAAATCTTTCTGCTGATTCACCTACATCGACTTTTTTCTCGAAGTTCCATGGGAGAATCCTGCCTGATTCTTTCCTGGCCAACCAAGCATTTCTATTCTTTGATGGATCTGCAAGTGGCCCGACATAGTATGGGATTCTGAATTTCATTATGGAAATTATTTTATCTTCTGCAGATAATCCATCTTCATCTTTTTTCTCTAGCCATGGAAGATAGCCCTCTGATTTTTCAAGAATTCCTTTTAACTCTGCCAAATTCACTTGGAAAGGAACCACTCCATTTCTGAAAGATCTAAGCAGAGGAAGAAAATTATCGTTTTCTATATCGCTGAGGATCTGGTTAACATCAGAGTCTTCAACAGTGATTTTTTTCAATGTTTTCTTTACTTCAGCATAAAAGACATCTGTGTTTGTGCGTTTAACGCGTTTACGAGTTTTGTGTTCCGGACCTTTTGCAAGATGTTTTGAATTTATAGAACCAATATAATTAGAGAATGATCCTTCCTTATTTGAGTGGAAAAACGCTTCATATTCCTCTTTTGTGAAGTATTTTCTTATTACTTTTTTTAAAACAGTCAAATCTTGTTTGTTTTTGTTGTATTGATCTATTTTTGCTTTAGATATTGAGTCTTTTCCTGCCATTATGTTTGCCAACAGTGACCAGTCATATAGTGCTTTTAAAGACTCAACGAATTTGTATTCGTCTTCTTGTAATGTTTCTTCTAGCTTTGGCAAGTCCTGTTCTTCGAATGAGGATTTTTGGAATTCAAGTTTTGGAAGTTCATCATATTCATCATTTTCAAACAGGTTCTTTGGTTGAATGCTGTATCCTGCAATAGCCTTTATAATTAGAAGTTTCCTTTTGTCGTTGTTTGAGAAGATGAGGCTTTTTAAAGTTTCGATTCTCTCTGTTTTCTTTTTTATCTTTAGTGCATCTTCTATAAGATTTTGACTTCCGAATGTTAAATCTTCTTCGAATATGGAAGAAGAACACTCTTTCAATGCTTGTAGAATAGTTCCAATATTCTGGATAGATGCCAAACTCTCGCCTGGAAAAAGGAAGTGCCCTCTGTTTTTCACAATGTGATGTAAAGCAAGATATACAAAGCGTGGATCCTTTTTTGTAATTGATCCATCCAATAAAGCGGCTCTCAAATGATAAATTGTCGGGAAGTCTATTTTGAAATCTTTGTCTGTATAATCTTTGTCATTGAATAGTGAAAATGGTTGATCATTGTCTTTGGACCTATCTTCTTGATATAGGCTGCTTTCATTGAGTCTAATGAAGA
Organism: Spirochaetales bacterium UBA6872; assembly: GCA_002452215.1. Taxonomy (GTDB): domain Bacteria; phylum Spirochaetota; class Spirochaetia; order Sphaerochaetales; family Sphaerochaetaceae; genus Ornithospirochaeta. Next base: position 16,838 of record DKCO01000016.1, on the reverse strand, counting down.
AAGTTGGATCTATTTTTGCAATTTCCTCTGCAAAGATTGACTGTAAAAGTTTAATTCTCTCATTTCGGCGGGCCAAACGTTTTCTTGCATTCCGCTGGATTCGTCTAGCTTCAGCTGTGTTTGCCTCATCAAAAAGATGAGAGCCCCACATGTCTTTATTTTTGGCTTTCAAAAGATTGTAATTCTTGTCAGTTACAGCAAAGCCTACGGAACTTGTTCCGCAATCAAGGCCAACATAGTAAGGTATCTCTTTTAAATTCACTTGACTTCTCCTTCTTTTGGCTATACCGTATAAGTATTACACAGCATGTCCAAATAAAAACATGTTCAAAATGCCCTATAGAGGGTTATAAACATCCATTTAGTGGGTGTTTTTTTATATACATGTATTTTATCTTATCTTTGGGATTTTGGGTGAATAAAATGAAATGAATTTTATTTGGTCTTCAAGAGAATAGCTTACTGCAGATTCTGTATAAGTCATTGGTTTTGTTTGAATTGCCCATATGACTTGTTATTTATCTTAGCAAAGTAATGTCTCTTCATGTCTTCTTCGAAGTCTTTGTCTGATTGGTAGCTTCTGTTTAATACTGGTTGCCATAGGCTTGGATCTTCCATGCACATATAGAAGAAGATGTTGTCTTTGAAGTCTTTCGAGAAAGATGAGTAGACATGTGAGAACATCTTTTTCTTTATATCAAGAGGGTAGGAGAATTTGCCTGCTGCTGGTGTTAGTTCCATTTCAAGCACTCTTGATTCTTCGCCTTCTTCCCTAAGTCTTTTTAGCACAGCTTTCGTGAATGTCAGTGTTCCTATAGAGATCATCATGATGTCATCAGGAGAGAAGCGTTTTTCTATTTCTCTCACAACTTCTCTATATTCATCTTGCCATCCTTTGAAATAGACCATTGGATGAATATGGAAACCAACCAGATTGTTATTGTCTCTTGCTCTTTCGGCGCATTCAAGTCTTTCTTCAAGCTTTGCTGTCAAATGTTCTTCTTTTTCTATTATTGTAGGTGCATTTAGTGACCATGTGAAAACCATGTTCTTTGGGTATTTTCTATCAAAAACATCTCTTTTTGATTTGCTTTTCAGCTCGATTATTATGTCTTTATGTTTGTTTGCAAAATCGGAGAGAGCCGATAGTGTACCAAAGTCATCGCCCCATAAAAGGGAATCAGATGCTTGTCCTGTGCCTATATGCCATATATCGCTATCGAGTTCGATGTCATCAAGTCGTTTTGATAGATTGTCGACAACTCTTATCTCGTTTTTGTTGTAGAACGCTCCAACTGAGCAATATGCGCATCCAAAGGAGCATTGTTGTACAGCATCTAGCGTCCTGAGTTTGCAACAACGAGTCTTTTCGCCATCCACAGGACAGGGACAACGCCCGATTAAAATTGCACTATCATCAACTGTCGCTTTTGTTTTTGGATGTTGCTTTCTTTTTGGAAAAAATGACGAGTAGTCTGTTTCTTCTTTGCGAAGTGTGAGCATATGGTCTCTCAGTTTTTTCATATAACGCTCACCACTTCTGCCATCTTTTGATTGAACTTCATCCAGACTTAATAGCGATACAAATGGCTTTTCTTTCCATTGATGCAAATCTGCCTCATCTTTTACTATTTCAAGCTTTTGAGATGAAGTGAAATGTATTTTCTCAAATAGATCTACAAGTTCTTTCTTTGTTTCAATGGGAAGATTTTCCAGAATATCGTCTACAGCATTCATCTTTGATATTCTAGATATCATTTTACGTTCAGTCTATTATCTTTGCATTTTTCGTGTTAATTTTAGCTCATGGAAAGTGCAAGAGAGCAAGCATACTCGTTGCCGGACAATCCCGGTTGCTATTTGATGAAGAACAAAGAGGGGACTGTAATCTATGTAGGCAAGGCTAAGAATCTGAAAAAGAGGGTTACATCATATTTTCTCCCAAATAGGAATGCAAAGACAGCTGCTCTTGTCGAAAAGATTGCGAAAATTGACTATATAATCACAGGAAATGAATATGAGGCGCTTGTATTGGAGAATAATCTGATAAAGAAATACAATCCCCATTACAATATTCTCTTGAAAGACGGAAAGAGCTATCCTGTGATAAGAATAACGAATGAAGAGTATCCAAGGGTTTTCAAAACAAGACGAATTATAAAGGATGGTTCTAAGTACTATGGGCCATATCCTGGAGAGAAAAGGCTTAATGCTTATCTAGATATGCTATCTGAGACATTTCCTTTGCGCCTTTGCCAGGGTGCATTGAAAAAACGCGAGACACCGTGCCTGTACTACCATATCCATAGATGCTCAGGTCCTTGCATAGGAGCCATATCAGCAAAAGATTATGGCGAATATATAAAGGGAGTTGAGAAGTTTCTCTCTGGCGATGACTCTAGTATAGTCAAAAATGTCGAGAAAGAGATGCTTGAGGCATCAAAAAAACTTGACTTTGAGACAGCGGCACATAAAAGAGACCTTTTGAAGGATCTCGAGTCAATGCAAGAGAATCAACTTGTAGAGGATTTCGCAGATCAAGACAGCCGTGATTATGCTGCAATCGAGATGAGAGCTTATCTTTGTACGATAGCTTTGATGCAATTTAGAAATGGACGTCTTATTGGAAAGGCTCTCTATCGCTCAGAGTGTCTTGGAGATGAGACAGAGACATTGCTTTCTTTCTTGATTCAGTATTATTCGGACGGGGAGGCACTCCCTGATGAGCTATTTGTATCACATGAGATAGATGCAAATTTGTTGTCGAAGTTCTTCTCGGATGAGTTGAAGTCGCCGATCTATGTCACAGTTCCAAAGGATGGAAAGCACTATAGGATTTTGCGAATGGCAGAGGAGAATGCATCTAGGGACGTTGAAAAGCGACTTAAGGATATCGACAATACACCAGCATTGGAAGCATTGAAAGAAGAGTGCCAACTAGATGTTTTACCAAGACATATAGAGGGTTTTGATATAGCCCAACTATCTGGAAAATACACAGTTGCGTCGTTGATTGTCTTTCGAGATGGAAATCCATCCAATAAGGAATATAGGCATTTTTCTATAAAGAGCCTGGAAGGGAAAATAGATGATTTCCAATCTATGAGGGAGGCTGTATATAGGCGATATTCGCGACTTAAGAGGGAAGGATCGGAGATGCCAGATTTGTTGATGGTAGATGGTGGAAAAGGGCAAGTAAGCGCAGCTCTTGATGCTCTTTCAGAGCTTGATTTGCATTTTCCTGTAGTGGGACTTGCAAAAGAGCATGAGGAGATAGTATTTCCGGATCGTCCATCATTGTTTCTCGACCACTCTGACCCAGGCCTTAGAGTGTTGATTGCTCTAAGAGATGAGTGCCATAGGTTTGCAACTACATTCAACCAGAACATGAGAAGCAAAGAAGTATCATTCTCGCTCTTGGAGTCTATTGATGGTGTGGGAAAGGAAAGATCAAAGAGGATAATGCAAAGTTTTGGAAGTATCGAGAATATATTGTCATTGACACCTGAGCAATTGGCAAAGGGTGCAAAAGTACCACTTTCTGTTGCTGAAAGAATCCTGAGGAAATTGAACTTTTGATCAAAGGCCAGGCGCATCAAGAGTAATTTCTATCTTTCTTCCTTTATTGACTATTATGTTGTATATAGCATTCTCTAGCGTGATTCTTAGCATATCGCCGGCACTTTTTATCTCACTGTCCATTCCAGAGGCATAAAGGATTATCGCTCTTGTATCAAAAAGAGAGTAGTTTCTCATTGCACGTCTGAATGTATCTTGGTCTTTGAAGAAAATACCCAGAGTTTTTCTTGCTGAGGCTGATGTCTGGACATAGCTTACATTCTTGAATATATCACGCTCAGGAATGTTTTGCCCTTTCATCTCAAGGCACGCTTCCAAAAGCCTGAATTGGTTTATGAGCACTGTAAAAGCTGGTATGGCATCTCTTGAATCCGAAAGCAAGATTGATGATACGATCAAAAGTGATTTTTCGAGATTTCTATCAGCTACAGCTTTAAAAAGCGTAAAACCATTCTCTCCTTTGACTCTAGTTGTGTAATTCTCAATGTCATCTATATCGATTGTGTTTCGCCCGCTATTGCCTGTCCTCAGAAATGAGATTATCGAAGAGACTAGGTTTTTCATCTCTGATGTATTGTTTTCAACAGAAGAAAGTATCTCATCGATTGCTTGGTTTGTGATCAAGAAGCCTTCTTTTTTTGCATATAGACGTATCCAGCTCTTCTTTTTATCATCATCAAGTTCCCAGAATTTTAGAGTAGTGTCCTTTGCCTTGTCTACGACAGCCTTCGCAAAAGATGATGTGGAGGTCTCTGATGATAGAATGATCAGCTCAGCATCTTCTTGATTATCCAATGCAAAGTTTTCGATTACCTTTGAGACAGCATCTGTTTTCTTTACATTTTCGTAGTGCTTTATTATTACAAGTCTAAATGAAGAGAAAAGGGAACTTTGCGAAAGCACATTCGCCAGCTCGCTCCCGTCTTCATCTCCTCCAAAGAATGTCGAGATTTCAACATCTGGGTGCTCTTTTTTGATTCGTTCTTTTTCTTTGTTGAGCCACTCGGATTTCTCGCCCTCTTCAGGACCAAGCAAGAGATAAATCAATAGTAGTTCCTCCTGATTGCTTTTAGCACTCCATAAATAACAGCGTTCATGCTTTTTATATTGCCCATGTTTTCATTCTCGCTTTGGAATTCGAAGAAATGGGGTGTTTTTATAATGCGTCTCAATTCTATCTTGTTCTGGCTGTTTGGAATATATGCAAGCACGATATCGCCATTGTTTGCCTTGGATGTTTTCTCCATGATTGCTATATCATTTATGAGTATTCCAGCATCTTTCATCGAAAGCGATGTGACAGTAAATGCAAAGGGCTTTTCAAGCTTCATGCTTCTAGGTATATAGTAGCTTTTTGCATTGATTTTATCTAAATCATCGATTGATGGTTCCGATTGGAAAAAATCGATTTCGATATTCTCTCTTTTCTCTCTGTCGCTTTGGCATAGTCTTATGCCTCTTGATTCCCCTTTCTCAAGAGAGATGGCTTTCTTCTTTTCAAGTGCGACTATGTGGTAGTGTGCAGCTGCTGTTGTAAACGAGAAATGTTTTGCAATCTCCTCTTGCGTCGGCATTTGCAAATTATCGTTTAGATAGCTTTTGATGAAAGAGACTATCTCTTTTTGCCTTTCTGTCAGTTCTTTCATTAAGTCTCAAACCTGTTTGCAAAAAGTCTATCGATTGCATCGATTGCATCACGCTCATCGGGCCCATCGCAAGTGCACTTGAGCTTTGTCTTGTAGATTGCTCCAAGTGTGATTACACCCATTATTGATTTTGCATTTATAGTCATAGCATCCAAAGAGAGTGATATCTCTGACTTGAAGCGTTGTGCTGTTTTTGCAATCTCAGCAGCTGGGCGTGCATGTATGCCAGCTCTATTTAGTACTGTAAGTTCCCTAGTTACCATATTGATCCTCATTGTCAGCACCAAAGTATGTTCTTCGTGCTGTCTCGACTTCAAGCCAATTGGATATGTTTCTGTCGAATTCCTTTGATGAGTGGTATCCCAACTTCTTCAATCTCTCGTTTCTTGAGGCTGTCTCTACAAGAATAGGAATATATCTTCCAGGCTTTACAGGAATAGTGACCTTAGGAATCGTGATGCCAAGGTATGTTGATTTTTCTGAGCCTCCAATCCTGTCATAGTTTTTTTCTGGATCCCAGGTTTCGAGATGTATCTCAAGTTGCACTTGTTTTTTCTCTCTTATTGCACCAACGCCATATATGTTTCTTAAATCTATTATCCCGATTCCTCTTATCTCCATATTGTGAGCAAATTCCGGATTTGCTCCAGAACCTATTAGAGTCGTATCAGCAATATTCTTCAATTTTACAGTATCATCCGATATTAACCTATGTCCTCTTTCTACAAGTTCCAATGCTGTTTCCGACTTTCCGATTCCACTTCCACCTGTGATCAAAACACCAATTCCAAAGACTTCTATAAGGACTCCATGAATTGTCTCTGTTTTCGCGAAAACCTCATCGAGTATAGTATAGAGACGTCTGGAGAAATCTGATGAATCAAGATCGGTTTTTAAAATTGGAATCGCATTCGTCTCTGAAAGCTCCATTAGATGTTCAGATGGAGTAGAGCCTTCGCAAAAGATGATACATGGCAATTGGTATGAGAACAGCTTTTCTATAGTTTTGTAGTTGTTCTTGTTTTCCAATAACTTTGTGTAAGCAATTTCGCCATGGCCGAATACTTGTATCGATGAGATTGCAAAATCATCGAAGAACCCTGAAAGTGCCAATCCTGGTCTATTTATCTTTGGCTTTGTTATTGCTCTAGAGAGTCCAGAGCGCCCTGAGACGCAACTTAACGACAGGTAATTGTGTTCCTTTAGGTCTATATCTAAGAGATTTAAAACTGTAAAATCGCTCATAGCATCTATAATATATCATAAGAGAGGGAAAATATGCATGGCATTAGGATAATAACAACTGGAGGAACTTTCGATAAGCTTTATGATGCGATAAAAGGCGAGTTGACATTTCGTGAGTCTCAATTGCCAAGAGTATTGCAACAATCGAGGACTTCTCTTGAAATAACGTTGGAAACAGTGCTTGCTGTAGATAGCTTGAATATGACAGAGGCGCAAAGGGTATTGATTGCAAAGCATTGCTCGGCATCAACAGAGGATAAAGTTGTGGTTATCCATGGCACTGATACTATGGTTGCAAGTGCAAATGTCATTGCACAAGATCCAGCTATAGAGGGAAAAACAGTAGTCCTCACAGGAGCAATGATCCCATATTCGCTAGAGAACTCAGATGCGGAATTCAATCTAGGCTTTGCAATAGCTGCAGTCCAGCTTTTGCCTCCTGGCGTTTACATTGCAATGGGTGGGAGAGTGTTTGATTACGACAATGTAAGGAAGAACCGAGAAAAGGGTGTTTTCGAGGCTTTGAGATAAATGGAAGCTTTGGTTTTCGATCATATAACACAAAAAGAAAATGTAGGAAAGGACATGTCTCTTGGTGAGTTCTTATCATTCTCGACAAACATTGCAACCAAGCTCTTATTGGATGATGGTTGCTTTGTGGAGTCGAGATTCAGACTCTTTTCATCTAATGTTGCATGTCTTGTGTCAAAAGAGAAGATCTGTGTTGTACCTGTTGCAATGTACCCAGAGCATGCAAAACTTGAAGAGAATGCAAAAGAAGAGGCCATATCTGTCGCAAGGTCAATAGGCAAGAAGCTTGTATCATACCCTTTGTCGCTTGCATCTCTTTCAGACAATCCATCGAAGGCCACAGCTGGCTCAAGCTACCTTGTCAAATGTGGCAAGCTTGAAGAACTCTTATAACAAAAAAAGCAATACAGGACTTTCCCATGTATTGCTTCTCTTCTCTATTGGTCTTTGAATCAATTAGATGATCCAAGGATTTTTGAGTAATATGCTTCAAAGAAGTTGTTCTCAACTTTGTCTGACGTAAAGATCGAGTTCTGAAGATCCTGAAGCTCGAACTGCCCAGCATATGATTGATACATTGTAGGAATCATCTTCTTTATATAGCTTGCATAAGTTGTAGATTCATCGCTACTCTCTGATGCTTCCTCTGGGATTGTGATTATATATGATGAGCCAGAAACCTGAGGAGCAATAGCTTTTCCAATCTCAGAGCTATATAGAGTATTTAGGTATTCTTCATCGCTTATTGCTGCTGTCAAATATCCTGCTGAATCGGCTGTAGAGATAGAGTATACAAGACCAGAGTTGCCACTATTCTTTGCAACATCATCGACAGAGTAGTACTCTAGATTGAAATCGGCGATAGCCTTATCAACATCCTCAAGAGCAACAGCATAAGCATCATTTGCAACTCCAGCAAGATACGCTGCCATTATTGCATTGTCATTTGCTGCAATATACTCTTTTACAGCAGATAGTACGCTAGGATCGCTCAAGTCTGCCATTGCAGGGGACTCGTCGACTCTGAATATTGTATATCCTGCAGATGTGTAATAAGGTCCAGCGTAGCTTCCTTTTGCTGTTGAGAATACCAAGTCTGATGCATCTGCAACACCTGATTGTGATAGCATTGAATCGAGAGTGTATTTGAATACAAGACCAATCTTGCCTTTGTTCGATTTGTATCCATCAACACTTGTTTCAGATGCGCTTTCGAATGTAGTTTCTCCCGATGTCAATGAAGCTAGGATGTCATTTGCCTCAGCCTCTGTTGCATACGTCACAGCAGAAAGATCGATTTGCACAAATGGCTCTGGGTTGTTGTTCGCATAAGTCCTTGCTTCTTCGTCTCCATAGTTCTCAGCTCCGATAACAAGATAGTCGAAGGAACGTGCATCGTTCGAGAGAGATGCGATGAAATCAGTCTCTGCTGAAGGTATCTTAGCTGCTTGGATATCGGACATGACCATAGTGTATGGCAGTGAAAGCTCTGCCATCTTTTGAGCAGATGCCTTCTCGCTATCTGTTGCGCTCTTATATCTTTCAGAATCGAAATCGCCATTTTCATCATTGTAATAGCCTAAGTCGATTACAGCTTTTGTTATAGCATCTGATGAAGGTTCAATCTTTGCTTTGTCAGCCATCTCTGAGAAAGCTTCATATATGACAGATCTTTGGAATGCTTCGAGGTACACTTGGCCCAACGCAGTTTGAGGAAGAGTGCCACCATATTGCTGTGCATAGTAGTTTGCTATTGTCTGAAGCTGGTAGTAGAAGAAATTGTCAAGTTCGAGTGAGATCTTCTTGCCATTGTATTTCCCGAATACAATCTGGGAAGAGCCTGTTGACGTGAAAATTGTTGTAGGTAGAATGAATGTGATTGAAATCAAGATCAAGATTATGACACCGATTATCCATCCAATCGATTTATGTGGCTTTCTTTCCTTTGCTTGCTTGTTCTTTTTCCCATTCTTTGGGTTCTCTTCCTTTGCTTTGTTAGGGAATTCTACAATATTCTTGTCATCTGAAGGCATGTGTAAACCTCTTTTAGCTGAAAAAAATTAAGTACATCTGTTTTGTACGCTGTCTATAACGATATCATTTATGATAAATGGCTGTCAAATAAAAACCCTACAGCAACAGTTGCTATGCTTTGAGGTATTTTCTCTTTATCACACCGATCGCGCAATATGCTAGTGGAGTTCCAGCAATAGCTTCGATACATACTTTTGCAATGTATTGTACCCAAATCATCGACCATAGATCCTTTGCTGGGGCTGTTCCAGCAAACGCAATGAGCACGAAGAATACAGTGTCAAATACATATCCAGCCATAGACGACAGAATCGTTCTTGCCCAGAGGTGCTTTCTGTCTTTTGATCGATCTCTCATTATGACAAGGACTTTCGCATTTACGAGTGAGCTTGCAAGAAATGAAATCAATGATGCAAATACTATTCTAGGCACATATGCAAAGATTGTCTCATAAGCTTGCTGAGTGCTTTCCATGTAATCAGGATATGGCAAGTAAATTGCGGCAAAGGTGAATGCAACCATTATTGCGTTGCAACAGAATGTCAAGATTACAACTTTCTTTGCTGTCTTGTATCCCCATATCTCAGAGATAACATCTCCTAGCATGAATGCGAAAGGGAATGTCAATGTACCGGCATCGAATATAGACAAAGAGCCGATGCTGAGAATTTTTACAGCCATGATGTTTGCGATAAGGTATAATGTTACGAAAATTGATGAGACAACCAGAAGTGGCGAGAAGTCGCCTATCCGGTTTTTAGAAGGGTTCTCCGGGACCTTGTTTTCCATTTTTGCTCTCCTATTTGAAGTTGAAATATCCTAGCATTTTTAATACCGTATAAAAAGAGGTTTATTTGGATATTTTGGTTTGCACTATGAGAAAAAAGAGGATATTGATTTCTGTCTTGGTTTTGATTCTTTCTTTTGTACCTGGCTATGCTAAGGAGTCATTTTATCAAACGATAATAAATGCATCTTATCTTGGCGATTTTGCATTCAATTCATTTCCTCTTTCTCTTTGGGCTGATTTCGGTATCTCAGGTATAGAGCTTATGCAAGGGCTTACTACTAAAATCTATGTTCGTATCGAAGCCGGCATCACAGAGCGCAGCCTGAAGCAATATCCTTCTTCTGGTGATATAATCGAAAACCGCTCGTCCTTCGATTCGCTTTCATATTCTGTTGCATTCTCAGACGGCTCTGCAATATTCGAGCAGGGAGTGCTTGCAGATCCTGACAGAGAAGGTCGCGATATGGTCTCTATCTCTATTTCAATGAGAATGCGATGGGAGCAAGCTTTTGCAACATTCCGAGATATAAGAAAAAAGAACTATGCCGGCGTATTTGGAAATTCGCTACTGTTTCCTGATACGGCTGGGACATATGTTGGCGCTCCAGAGCTCTCAGGCAATATGTATTTTCTTTCGAATTCATTTTCGTTCTCGGCATCGCTTGATAGGCTTGAGTCGGATTATATTGCACCAAATGGCTATAAAGTTGATGCATCCATGGTCTTCGCTCCATTCTGGCTTGGAAACAATTTCGGCTTTATCTCCCCTGATATAACGACAGATGCTTACCGCTTCAGAATCTCTGGCGAGTATGACTACACGATATTCGAAAAGAAAAATCAAGCAGGGAAGAATCTTTACTCTCTATACATAACAACATCATCAAGCGCTACATTCTTGTTTGGAAACTTTGTCCCGAAATACCTTCAAGACAAGAACTTCATGGGAAAGAATGTTGTTGCGCGTCTTTTCTATGCAGATTTGTATGCAAGATTGCAACTGAATGGGCCAGAGATCTTATCACTTGGTACATACCCGGCGATATATTTGATAATACAAAATGGAGTAAATGCTGGCGCATTGATCAATTCAAAGACATCAAAGCTTGATGCGGAGTTCCTTGGAGGATTTGGATTAGGTACCCAGATTACAATGATTGGTTATCTTAGAGCTTTTTTTGAGTACTACTATGTATATACTCCGATATTCGGGGAAAGCGCTGGCGGTTTTTTCAGCTATGGTTGCTACTTTACGATGCTTTTCTAAACAAGGCTTTTCCTGTCTTTTTTCTCTTTTTTCCTAAGCGCTTTGAATTCTGCTTTTTGCTCTTTTTTCGACATTCGCTTTATTTCAGCTTTCTCTTCTTTCGAAAGCATGTAACGCTCGGCTCTTTCTTTTCCTTTTGCAACGTAGAAGCCATCTTTTTTCATTGAGAGCAGGTCTTGGTATGTCTTTACAAATTCCTTTGCAACAACACGTCCATCGAAAAGATTTCTGGATTTCAAAGCGTTTTTTGCTTTTTTCCTTTGCTCTTCGATGTTCGTTATTGCCTCTTCCATCTTGTAGGCAAGATCATATATGTCGCCACCTCTGAAGTACCATCCTTGGTCTGGGTGAACGAGAGTTGTCATATTCTCTACATTTGCACAAATCACAGGAGCACCAGAGCAAAGCGCCTCGATTACAGTTATTGCTTGGTTTTCCGAAAGGGAAGCTGTGACAAATGCTCCAACTCTTTCAAGGATCCTAGAACCGATTATCTGGTTGTTTGGTATGAGACCAGTCATCAAGACGCTATCTTCGATTCCGAGCTTTGTAATTTGCCTTCTAAGCATATTCTCAGCTGGCCCACGTCCTATTATTATAAGCTTCGCATTTGGATTGCGTCTTAGACATATCGAAAAAGCATCGAATGTTACATCTATTGCCTTTTCATATCCAAGTCTTCCCACATACAAAAGTGTCTCCGGCCCAAGCCATTTTTCTGGAATCGCTTCAGGAAGCGGAAGAATGGGGCGAGAGTCATCGAAGCGAGAGATATCGATTCCGTTAGAAATGTAGCGGACATCAAGGCCTGGAAACTTTTCTGATACTTGCCGGCAAGTTGCTTTATTTGGAGCTGTTGCAATCCAAGTAAGCTTATAGAAAGGATTGAAGACAACTCTCCATATTGCGTCTTGTGCTGCATATGATAGTGTCTCGCTTTTAAGTGCATACTTTATATATATAGGATTGTCGATGAGTGTGTGGTGGGTTGCAATTGATGGTATATGTAACCTTCTCGCAGCATGATTTAGCGACATGCCCATAAGCCATGGTGATGTGTTGTGTACAATATCGATTTTGAACTTTTTCAAATATGGATATAGATACCATCCATAGATAGGTATTATCTTCATTCCCTTGTATATTCCGGAGGGCATTGCTTTTATGCGTACAATCTGTATGCCGTTTTCTATGGTATTGTCAGTAAAGCCTTTGTTTGATGGAACGAAGAACCATACCTTGTGACCCATATCGATCAGGTTTCGTGCAAGATTGATTGTAGCTGTAATGACTCCGTTTGTTTCCGGGTAGAATATATCAAAACCGAATGCAATATGCATTGTACTTTTAAATCACCTCAATGTTTTTTTGCCCCATCAGAGCTTAACTATTTTAACATAAGAATCAATAGCTGACAATTGAGCTTTTTCTATTGGAATCGTTAAATTCATCAAAGTGCGATGATGAATATCGCTCGGAAATAAAATTGAATTTAGTATCTCAAGCACAAAGACCCTCCACATACGCATTGAGAAGAGGAAAAGATGTTTTTCGGCATATTTGAGAGTTGATGGCATTTATATAGTAATTGGATTTGTAAAAAGGAGGTTACTAACAAATGCAAACGAGAGGGACCCTATCCTCTATGGTAGGAAAAAGGACACGATAAGAGGCCTGACTCTGTTTTCGAAGAATGTGAATGACTCCTCATAGCCATCAGAGCTTTTTTTTTGGGGGGGGGGCTTGCCCACCACATGGCGGTTGCCTCTGCGCAATGGCATGATGTACTTCAGCTCTAACACCGAAAACAGAGATATCCTGATAGAGCTCCAAAATAACAGCACCACGCTCTATTTCGAGGATAACCTCGAAGACACAGCAATGCAATACAGCTACGACAGCGAACAGGCGATATTCGATAGGATATCACTGCAAATCGCATCTCAAAGTGAAATCTGGCCACAAAAATCCATAATGCCATCGATAGTAAAACACCATTCATGGAATAATGGAGGATATGGAGAACAATCGTCCTTGAGAATACGACTCAAGAAGCTCCCTGACTTTAGGCGGGAGAGTTGTCACGAACGGCAATCGGAATTGGAAATCTCGTCTCACTGCTTACAAAAAAACCTGAGAAAGCCTACTGCTTCAGCTGTGTGAGTATGTCAAAACAGAAATTTAATTGCCTAGCAATTCAACAGCCATTTCCAGACAGGGAGCACCTCGATCATGACATCGTCAGCAGTAATGATCTCTTGCTTGTTCAAGGTCAATACGATGAGTCTTCTAGCCTCCGGCATCAGCTTTGCACCTTTCACGAGGCCGGAAATCTCCCTTTTCCTAGAGCTGGAATCGAGATTATATGCGACCTGGATCAGCGTTTGCTCTGATGGGATATAGAAATCAATATCCAGCCCTGTCTTTGCGCTTTTTAGGAAGAACACGCTTTCTTCCAGATTCGCAGGATGTCTTCGGTAAAGCTCTGCGGCGACGACATTCTCAAGAAGCACAGACTCCTTGTCTATCAGAAAGAGAGAAAGGATTCCGGTGTCGATGAAATAATGCTTCTTCACGGACTCCCTTTCGCCAAATGGAGAAAACCAGTTCCTCACTGGAAATACCAGATATGCATCCTCCATATACGACTGGTATTCGATGGCGGTCTGGACATTCATGCTCGCACCTGTGCTTCTTATTGCTGAGGTTATGCGGTTGAAGGAAATCGTATCCTTCACGGATTCCGCCATCTTCTTCACCATAAGCCTCAAGGCAATGGGGTTTCTTATCTCACGGCGAGAGACTATATCCCCCTCCAAAACCTTGCGGTAGACCGCTGAGACATATTCCCTTTTGTTTGTCTTCTTTACGTTCTCAGGAAAGCCTCCAAAATGCAGGTATTCATCAAATGATCTCGTTATCATCGCAGCCGATGATGCGACAAGTCTAGCCTCCTCCCCATATTCTACTCCCTTTGCATTCAAGAACTCTCTGAACGAATATGGAAAGACTAGCGTAGAAAGATATCGTCCTCCAAGAGTGCTCTCCATCTCTCTGCTCAGCATCTTGGCATTGCTGCCGGTGATGAATACATGAAGCTTCGAGTCTGCAAGGCGCCTGCAGAACTTCTCCCAGAGAGGAATATTCTGCACCTCGTCAAAGAAGAACCAGCCTTCCTTATCTGTCATCTCAGCCTTTGTTAGAAGGATGTCATCAAAATCATCAACAGTGAAGCCATCCAGCCTCTCGTCTTCGAAATTGATATATATGATCTGCTTCCAGCCTGCACCCCTCTCGACAATTTTCTTGGCAAGGTTGTAGAGCATTGTAGTCTTCCCTGATCGTCTGATTCCGACAAGTATTCGGTTGTTGCTCTCGTCTATCTCAATATTTCGGGGGACTATATCCAAGCTTCTTATAATCTGGTGCTGCTCGTATATTATTTTCTTCAATATTTCGTGGTCCATTGCCTCTCCTAATTGTATTTTACAGTATTTTTGTAAACCATAGGAATATAAAATTCCAAATTTTTATCAATCATAAGAGTATGAAATTCCCCAAGAGTATCTTTACCCGTGATATCCGCATATCTCAATTATTGCATTTCATATTGAAACTAATTACAATCCTCTGATCTTTTGAGCTTGGATGTCATTGGTAAGGAGACGCCCCGCGCGTTCCGCGCATAGCTTCTTCGGTGTAAATCAAGAGAATTAAAGGAGAAAACCAAGAGGAAATTGCAAAAGTCTACTAGAAACTTGATGCAGCGAATAAATATACAAGACAAGGTTTTTCCGGTATTCCTGTCCAAATTTATGAGCCAATATTTAAAATATGATTATTTTATATAAATAAGTGCTTTTATTGTATAAAAATAATCTCCTTTGTGTTATAATTTAATTATCAGAAAAACATGCACAAAGGAGAAAAACTTAAATGTATTCAAATACTACATCCAATCTTACTTCCCTTCAACCGCTTCTCTTCGATTTCTCGGATCTTCCGGCATCCTTTTCCGTGGAGCTTTCCAAGAAGGAGTCGGAATTTGCGGCAATATGGAACATGGTGCTCCATCTCCTGCCATCGAGAGTGTTCGAGGAGAACAGCTTCGGGAGAAGAGGATACAGGCTTGTCGACATCCTTGCCGTCAGGGCAGTGATGCTGTTCTTCAAGCAGGGCAACATAAAGATGGCCTTGGAGTTCATGAACGGGAACCCGAACATCAGGAGGATCGTCGGGATCTCGAGGGTCCCAAGCGAATCCGTCGTAAGCAGGAGGACCAGGGAGCTCCTTGATGTTATAGATGCCGACTCGATGCACAAGGCAATCGTCGGCGAGTTCCACTCGTCACGTCTCGTATGCAATCTCTCGATAGATTCCACGCCAATAGATGCGAGGGAGAGGCCGATAGCAAGGGAGAAGCAGGAGAAATCGAGGAGAGGCAGGAAGAAAAAGGGCTCAGAGGAGGAGCGAAAATGCAAGGAGAGAGCCGCAGATGAGAAAAGGCTGGAGGATGAGGCAATGCATGGCGATGCGAGCCAATTCCTTGCAACGCTTGAAGATAGATGCTCGATAACCGGAAAGAGGAACTCGAAGGGGCACATGCAATGGAGAATTGGCTACAAGGTCCATCTCGCTGTGGATGACATGGGCATCCCAGTATCGTTCTTCGTCTCTGGGGCGTGCGTCCACGACTCAAGGGTTGCGATTCCGCTTCTCAGGCTTGCAAGCGAAAGATGCAAATTTCTCTATTCACTCATGGATGGAGGGTATTCAAGCAGTGCGATAGAATCCTTTGCAAGGGATATCGGGGTCATTCCCGTAATCGACTTCAAGGCAGACAGGAATGGCTCGAAGCCGGAGATGGACCAGGCGAAGAAGATAAGATACAGGGCAAGGACAACCGTGGAGAGGACCAACAGCGAGCTCAAGGACTGCTTCCTTCCTCCAAAGCTCTACTCGAGGGGCGCATGCTCCTTGTTTGACCTCAAGCTCTCCGTGCTGCTGCTTACCATCAAGAAGATCAGAAACAGGTTGATAGAGGAACGGAAAATCCAAGCAGCATAACGCCTGTTGATGATTATGAAATACCCAATGCATCCATCTGGTCATATCCATGGCTGTTCTTTCCATGACCACAGACCTCAAATCAATGAAATTGACCTGCCGATATTGCAATCGCCATACAACAAGCATGTCCTTGATTCGATTCAAATGCATATTGATGCACAAAAGCTGTATATTCCTTCACCAGATTTTACTTTTGCAATTTCCTCCCAAATAAATCTTATCTGCACCGTGGTTGTCGAAATTCCCTAAATAAATGCATAAAATGCGGTTTTAGTCTCTATATCTAAGTAATTTTGGATTTTTTATAGCTAAATCCAAGAACTCCTGCACCTTTTCGGGCTTGCTCGACGGTGGATTTGCAATAAAAGCAAACAGATGCCTTGCCAGCTTCCACAGCTGATAAACGAAATCGCCTTTGGCGAACAGAGAAATCAAAAAAACAGAAGAGATCGTTCTTCTGAGAAAAAAGAGAAAACATTGAGGAGCTTCATCGCTGACATGGAGAATCTTATCCCGATGCAATTGCCAGCGAGAGCTCCAGGCGTGTGCTTTCCGAGTACAAGGAGGGTGGGAGGATGTACGACAAGATAGAGCTTGCGTTCAAGGAGCGCTTCAAGGACGACTACAAGAGAGCGGAGATCGAAGGAAGAGAAGAAGTGTTAGCGTCGGTTGAAAA
>DKCO01000037.1 GCA_002452215.1 Spirochaetales bacterium UBA6872 | reverse complement strand
AGGCAAGCTTTGACATGATATGCTAGATAAATCTATTTGTCAATAACTTTTTAAAAATTTTATATCCAATAAATTTATCCAAATTGCATCTAGCCATGCTTTTCTACATCACTTCAACAATAATGCAGAAAAAAACATCTCCTGGGGGAATTGAACCCCCGTTGACGGGATGAAAACCCGTTGTCCTAACCACTAGACGAAGGAGACATCAACATTTTGAGCTGCACTGGATTCGAACCAGTGACCCACGCCTTAAAAGGGCGTTGCTCTACCTACTGAGCTAGCAGCCCAAATGCAACGTATGATATTAAACAGAATAATCACCAATTAGTCAACAGCTTTTTCAGCAATAATGCGATGATTATCAAGCTTTCTTATCTATGATTGCATCGCGTACGAATGACTTTTCTATTTTCCTATATAATTTAATAGTCAAAAACGGAAGCGTAAAACCAGCAAATGTCCAAGCCATCGGGGATGTAAGACAAATACCCATGTAGCCAAGGAACTTTGGCAAGGTAAGACATGCTATAATCCTTAATGACAACTCTATAATCGAATTGATCATAGGAATCTTTCCAGACCCAAGGCCTTGAGAGCCAGTCCTGAACACAAAAATAAAACCAAGCGGTATGAAAAAGTTGCAAACTGTAGTCGTATATTTGACAACCTCATCAAGAACTGTTGGGTTGACGCTGTTCTTATCCACAAAAAGATAGCTAATTGGACGAGTGAAAAGATATGCGATAATCATCGCAAGCAAGGAATAGAGAATGCTAACCCAAGTAGCTGTTACAAAACCATCCTTTATCCTTTTTAGTTTGCCAGCTCCAAGATTCTGCCCAGCAAATGTAGATATTGCCATTCCAAGCGCAACATAGAATTGTGTTAGAATATTCTCGATCTTAACTCCAACAGAATAAGCTGCGATAGTATCAGAGCCAAAGCCATTGAGAACAGCTTGGACGATGATCACGCCAACAGCTGTAATCGAAAACTGGATAGCTCCAGGAAGCCCTATCCTCAGGAGGTTCTTGCAAATAACTTTGTCGAAGACCCAATCGTATCTATTGCATTTAAACATCGGAAATTTTTTATAGATGTAGAACCAGGAGACAACAGCTGAAATACCTTGCGATATTACTGTTGCAATCGCAACACCTTTAACAGCAAGAGGAATCACGATAACGAAAAACAGGTCCAAGACAATGTTCAAAGCCGAAGAAAGCAACAAAAACAACACAGGGCTCTTTGAATCTCCAACAGCCCTAAGCACAGAGGAAAACAGATTATAAAAAACAGCTGTAATTAAGAACAAATATATTATAGATATATAGTCGTTTGCCATTCCGATTATATTCTCTGGCGTATTGATAAGACGCAACAATGGCATTGACAAGAAAAAGAACAACAAGGAAATAAAAATTGTAATCGTCATGGAACAAAGGATGCTTTGAGTATAGACTTTCCTCATTCCAGCCATATCCTTTGCCCCATATCGCTGGCTGATCATGACAGAAAAACCCTGGGAGAGCCCCGTCGCAAAGCCTACGACCATGAATGAAAAACCGTTCACCGCCCCAACAGCAGCTAAAGCCTCAACACTCACAAAGCGACCTACAACAATGCTATCGACCATTGCATAGAATTGCTGGAAGATGTTCCCGAAGAATAGCGGTACAGTAAAAGCCATCAAAAGCTTCAATGGCTTATCATTTGTCATATCCCTTTCCATATCGTTAGCATAATATTACATTAACAATTTTTGTCAATTGCAAATCCTATTTCATTGATTGGTTAGGTAATCAAGCATAAAAACATTTTCTACGATAGTGATCTGGCTAGTCAAAAGATCGACATCATTCTTTATGATCTCAAGCTCCTCATTCAAGATATCCTTCTTGCTCTTTTGCCCATTCTCGACCTCGATTTTAATCTTATCGAGCTTTAAGTCCCCATTCTCTTTCTTCAATAGTTGATAGTCGTACTTCGCAAGCGCAAGATTCATTGCATTATAGCTCATCTCGACAGCACTTTCCAAAGTATCTACAGCACTATCGTAGGAGATATCAGCCGACACTTGGCTACTCTTTGCTCTATTTATGCTATTGATCCTCTTCCCGCCATCCCAAATATTGCCACTTACAACAACAGAGACATTTACACTCCAGTCGTCCTCTTGGAGCCATCCAATCTCAGCAAAAGGAAAGCGAGAGCCACCATAGCCAGCAGAGACATTCAAGAGAATATCTGGAACACCATATACAGATCGCCAAGCAAGGCTCTCCTGGATTTCAGATGCAGCCTTCTTTTTATTCACTATTTGCAATTGGTAGCTCGAGGATGACGTAGCTAGAGCCTTTAGCTGATCAACATCACACTCTCTGTATCTCTCAAGAACCCCAGTCTCTGGTTCAAATGATATTTCATCTCTTTCCAAATCGCTTATTCCAACCAGAGACCTTAGGCTCTGGAGGATATTGTTGTATTTGCTATCGAGCTCTGCTCTTTGAACAGTTATCTCCTCAGCTTGTATTTTTGCATCAAGTACATCTTGGCTACTCATTATACCATTTATGTTTGCCTCATTTGCTATCTCGACAAGCTCATCCGAATCATTTTGCGCTTCATCGAGCAAAGCATAAATCTGATCGATATAGTACAAAGTATGCAAACTGATATTCAGTTCAGTCTCCAATTGCCTAATCAGGTCGCTTTTTGCAAGCTCGCTGACAGACGATGATGTCTTTGCAAGCTTCACTGATAGTGGAATCTTTCCCCATGTAATCAAAGGTTGCGTCAACGTAAGCGATGCCCCGTAGTAAGTGTTTTCCATGCCATCGTATAAAGTGACATACCGGTTCAAATCAACATTCTCAAGCCCTGTGCCCTGTGAACCGCTTGTAAGCCCCGCTTGTCCCAATAAAGTCCCTACAGACATAGAAATCTTATCGATAGGAGGATTTGCCATATAAAGGCCATATAGCGAATATCCTATAGTGGGCTGGTAAAGAGCTTTTGCATCCTTTACTGTCAATTGAGAGTCATATATGCTCTGGTCTGCCATCTCCAATCTGTTGTTGTTTTTCAACATCTGGGAATAAAGAGATGCAAAATCATACTTTCCATCGCCAGCATAGATCGGGATCACAATAGCAATAAGCATAAGAAAAAACAGCTTCGTCTTCCTCATATTCCAGCTACCTCTAGCCTACTTTCTCATATCGACAACATTCATCGTAATGTTCGAAGTCGTATCTGTAAGCTTCAAAGTCTTTGTAACACTTTTTCCATCAGTGAAATTTCCACTCTCTGTTCCGACCGTAACTGTGATTACAAGCTGGGTTTTGTCTCCTACAGGAATCAAGACATTGCTTGCAAGGCCTGAGTATGAGCCATCTTGGCGGCTTACAAATTCTCCGGATGTCTGTGTATTGTCTACGACAGATACTGTTGGATAAGTGCCATCTACTCCCTCAAATTCAACTTTAGCGCTATAGCTTCCAATTGCAGGAACATTATTATCAAGCTTTGGCGCAATTACTTTTCCAGAAATTCCATTTTCGAAGTACCAATATTGCCTTTTCATAGAAATATCTTCATGCTTGTTTGATTCCACATCGAAAACTTTGTTGTTAGCATCTTCTGGAACCCAAACGTCCCTAGTGCTTTTGATATTGCTTATAGTTACTTTTGTTGGTCCTGCCGAATCCTTGAATCTCTTCACATTTATAGTTGCGCTCCCATTTGTTATCGAAAGAGTGCCTTTAATATCATCATATCCATCATTGTAGAAATAATCGAAGGTTGCTGCCCCGTCGATTTTATTGCTGGTACCATTTGCAACAAAATCAAGCGTCAAAATATCTGTCTCAGTTATCTTGTTGCCCATAGAAATATCCTGTCCAATATCGCCTGCTGAATCTGACATGACTGTAAAAGGTCCTTCTTTGACTATGCCGTAGTCTTTTGAGAAGAAAATCAAATAAACGTTGCATGATGCATAATCCTTGCCCCATGGAGAGTTTGAAGTCTTCCAAACAAATGGTGTTATATTGAATACACCATTAGAGGCTGTTGTAGCTTTGAATGAGCAATATTTATCATCAAAGACATTTTTTTCGCTCCCTTTCACATAGCTATTGTATTTCTCATTCCACTCTGACTCAGATGTGTATGCATATACTTTTACGCCATCTATTGCATTGCCAGCGCTATCTGTCACAGTCCCTGAAATGCCAGAGTTGTAGACCATGTCGCAAGAGCAAAGCATAAACAATGATGCTAACACGATAATTATTGAAATCAATTTGTAATATCTATTCATATTCTTAATCTCCTCATTTTTCTTCATTCAGAAACTTGTCTAATTTCTTGTAGTATTTATTGATTTTCCTTCTTTCAAGGATGTAGTAGTAAACAGGCATTACAAAAAGTGTAATGACCATTGAAGTCGTAAGACCACCCATGATTACTTGCCCAAGAGGTGCATATATCTCAGCACCCTCACCTTTAGCTATTGCCATCGGAATAACTCCAAGAATAGTTGTCAAAGAGGACATCAAAATCGGCCTGAGCCTTGTAACTGTTCCATCCACTATATCTTTTTTGAGAATCTCAAGCTCCTCTTGCTTTGAAAGCTGTCCAAGCTCATTCGAGTATTGGTCAAATTGCTGACCCTTGGCATTCAGGACAGCAATCCTATCTTCCTTTCTTATGACGTTCGCATAGTCAGCAATGACAATACCATTATTTACAAGCATTCCTATGAGCGAAACGACTCCAAGAATCGATACAATGCTCATTGATGAGCCGAATGCAGAGAGCGACAAAACAGTTCCGATTATGCAAAACGGGAAAAGCAGCATAACCAAGAAAGGCTGGTCATATCTCTCAAATACAGCAACCATGACCAGGTAACACAAGAATGCAGCTATCAAAAGTGCCTTTATCATAGGAGCAAGAGAATCATTCACAAGCTGTCCCATTCCGCTGACACTGGTTGTCACAGAGCTCGGCAGTGGATTTTCAGCTAAATACTTGTTGACTTTTTCGGTAACAGCGTCTGGACTTTCCGTTGTAAGGGTTGCATTGACAGTCAATGTTGTTGCTCTGTCAGAGTGGTTTATCTGTGATACCGATGTTTGCATATCCAAGTTTGCAATACTGCCAAAAGAAACACTTTGCCCGGCAAGTGATACAACCTTAAGCTGAGAAAGCGTGTCATTTGTTATAGGCTTATCGCTGATATCAGAATAGAGATGGATATCATACCTCTTATCTGTAGACTTCT
Source organism: Spirochaetales bacterium UBA6872 (assembly GCA_002452215.1). Lineage (GTDB taxonomy): Bacteria > Spirochaetota > Spirochaetia > Sphaerochaetales > Sphaerochaetaceae > Ornithospirochaeta. The sequence goes on along the minus strand of DKCO01000037.1, from coordinate 14,350 downwards.
CGCTGAACTTTCCGATATCGACTCCATAGAACAAAATCGCGGATGTCATTCCAGCCTCATAGCTTGGTACACCAACAGATGACAAGTAGTCATAGCTTGTATTTATCACAGCACTTTTGGAATCATTGGACGCATTGACACTTGTCGTCATGACCTCTGGATATGTCAACAGCTGCTTCTCTATTCTTTCTGCGCTCTGATAAAGCTCATCCATATCATTTCCAATGAGAGTAAGACCATAGCCTCCTCCATCAGAGACAAGCGATACCAATCGATCGAAGCCTCCATTGGAAACGCTAACACTTGCATCTGGAATCGATGATGCAATTCGTTGTTGCAAATCGAGGATTATCTGATGAACATCCCTGTCCCTGTCCTTTACAGCAACCAAGACAGCATGTATAGCACCCTGGTTCTTCTTTGCAGCATAATCTGTAGGGTCCATTGATTTTCCAGAATAAACGACATAGCTCTTCAGCTCTGGCACATTCTCCTTCAAAATATCTGCAGCTTTGTTCATCACAGCTTCTGTCTCATCAAGGCTATAGCCCTCAGGAAGATCGATGTTTATATAAAAATCGCCATTATCTGTCGAAGGAATAAAGCTAAGTTGCATTTTCGGAAGGACATATAAAGATAGAACAAGTATCATCAATGCAATCAAGAGAATAAAAGGTGTATGGTTAATTGAGAAATCCAATCCCTTCCCGTACCACTTTTCTACTCTTGCCATGCCACGCATTACAAGATTCTCTCGCCTTGGCTTTCTTTTTGATGAATCCTCCTTCAAAAGCTTTTTCAGGAAATAAGGTATGTATATGATAGCAACAAGCAAGGATGCAGAAAGAGCAACCATGAATGTAATCGATACATCGTTCAATATGTTTCCAACAAGCCCTGTAAGCATTGCAATTGGTATAAAAACAACAATCGTAGTAAGCCCAGAGCCAAGCACGGAGCCAGTAACTGTCTCTGTGCCTTTGAAGATCGAATCATTCACACTGTAAAGCGCATTTCCATTCTCGACATCTTGGTAATATCTATAAACCTGGTCCAAAACAAGAATCGATGCTCCGACTATATTTCCAAGCGCAACAACAATGCCTGAAAGACTCATCAAATTCACTGTTATGCCAAACATCTTCATTCCAATAAATGTAAAGAATATGGAAAGAGGGATAGATATTCCGATTACGAATGTTGCCTTGATGTCGGACAAAAAGAGATAGATTACAACAATGGCTATCAAAACGCCCATCACTCCAGATGAGATAACAGTCGAAAGGGATGAATTTACAAGAGTGCTATCATCATTGATCATAGAGAATTTCAATGCACCACCAGACTTCTTCTCTTCCATGTCAAGGATCTTTTTTATCTGCTTTGTGATTTGAACTGTATTCCCATCGCTTCTCTTGCAAACATCAACAGTAATAGCATTCTTGCCATCCTTTGTGACACGATAATCCCCTTCATCGTAGACGAATTTTATATCAGCTACATCCTCAAGCCTTATAGGTGTTCCATCAGCTGAAACACCAACAGGGATAGAGAATATATCCTCCATGCTTTCATACTTTCCATCGAATTTGGCATCCACAAGATGTCCTGAATACTCAACAGAGTCGAGCGGGACAGAGAAGTTGTTCATGCTGAGCATCTGGTAGACAGCAAGAGGAGAAACACCTCTGGCCTCCATCTTGTCCATGTTGAGCTTAACGTCAACTCTGGGCTCTTTCTTTCCATTGATCTCGATAGTTGACACACCATCAATTCGAGTCAACTGTGGCTTGATCTCATCTTCAATATAGTCGGAAACAGCATCCAAATCATCACCACACTCAACAACAAAAGAGGCAATAGGGAGCATTGTCGATCCTCCAACAATTGCTGTTGGACGGCCTTGTATCCCACTTGGAAGATCAGAGAGCAATTGGTCTATCCTGTTTCTGACTTCATCGAGCTGGTCATTTGGGTCAACACCATCTTGATATGTGATAGTAATCACGCTCGCGCTATTCATAGACTGGGAGTCCATACTCTTGAAGTTTGGAAGCGTGACAAAGTCATCCTCCAAGACATCTGTCACAGTCTCCTCGATATCCTGGCTTGAAGCTCCGGGGTATATTGTGACTACATAAACAGTAGGAGTAGAAATATCTGGCAGGAATTCGGTATTTGTCGTTGATACAGACATGATACCAAAGACACCCAATGCCAAGAGAGTCATAGATACAAGAACCGGATGTGCTACTATAAACTTGGAAAGGTTCACTTCTCATCCCCTCCCACTATATTCACATCATTGCCAGAGATTACACTATCTTTTCCTTTTGTAATAAAGCTCTCATCCTTGAGCTCATCTGGGACAATGAAATATTCATTATTGCTGAATGCATTGCTCAAATCGACATAAACAGCTTTTCCATCCTTTACATAATATGCAGAACCATCAAGACGCATTGCTGATACAGGAAGAGCATAGCCAGTTCTTTCGTCATATACGATATAGACCTTCACATACATTCCAGGCTTGAAGCTTGATTTGTTCTCATCTATTGATATCTGTACAGAGAAATTCTTGCTAGTCGGATCAATATAAGGAGAGACATAGGAGACTGTTGCCTTGCTTTCAACCTCTTTTGTGTACCCACTTTCAGGTCTTACAACCTTTATTTTGAGATTGTCGACATTTTCATTAAATAGATCGAAATAGCTCTCACTTATCTTCACATCAACCACAAGCTCATCCAAGTTCGCAACTATCGCAATCGGAGTGCCTTTTGCTGCAGCAGATCCTTTTGCACTCAATGTCTTTTCGACTGTACCAGATGCATGTGCAACAACATCTGTATATGATAGTTGCAACTTTGCAAGATCCAGCTGTGCCTTTGCCGCATCTGTCTGGGCCTTCAACGTATCATAGTCTTGCTTTGTTGCAATCCCCTTTTGATACAGTGGTTCCACTCTCGATAGAGAAGATGAATAGCCTGCATAAGCAGCCTTTGCTTGCTCAAGCTGAAGTCTGTATGGCTCTGGATCTATCTTTGCAACAACATCACCATCTTTCAGATAGTCACCCTCTTTTATATTGTATTCAAGGATAGTCCCATCCAAGTATGGAGTAATAGCAATCGTATCTTTTGCCTCAACATGGCCAGAAATCACAAGTTCTTTATCTATTGTCATTTGCTCTGCATTCATCACCTCTACTGGAGTAACAGGAGCAACATAGGTATCTGTCGTCAATGAATCATAAAACCTCTTGATCAAAAGGAAAGCACCGATAAACAAAGCAATCAAAATAATATATCTCAAGATAGCGAGAACTGTTTTTTTACCTCTACCCATAAAAACCTCATACAGAGGAAATATATATTCAGAAAAACCAAATTGCAATCGACCATACCACAATAAGACTAATTTGTTTAACATTGCTAAAAAAAGACCAACAATATAGAATACTTCAGATGAAAAATACAAAAAATGCTCTTCTTTGGATTCCGAATACACTAAGAGGTTTAGCAACAGGCATATCAGTCGGGCTTTTCATAACTGTTTTTGCAAACACTATATTTTTTGCCGGACAAATGAACCAGAAACTTAAATATATCTTCCTTTTCCTGCCTCTGGCTGCAGTCGCAACATCATTCATGTATAAAAAACTAGGCGAGAATTGCAAGAAAACAACAGCATATGCAATCGATGAGATACATAGCCAAGAAGAAAGGAAGGAAAAGAACCTTGCAAGCGCGCAAAACAATGGCGCCATAAATGCAAAAATGGGGCTAGTCGGCTTTGTAGCATCATCTCTTTCACATCTGTTTGGAGCCTCTGTCGGAAAAGAAGGAGTTGGAGTGCAAATCGGGATATCTATATCAGCACTCATTGATAAGCTTGAGGACAAAATATCGAAACGCTTGAAAATAAAAGACAGCGATTCCACAGCTTATTACCTCATGTGTGGTGCATCTGCAGCTTTCGGTGCACTCTTTGGCTCTCCGATAACAGGCGTGCTATTTGGATTGCAATTCGCATCTCCCGATATTCTGCGACTTGATGCAATCCTTCCATGCACTTTCGCATCATTCTCAGCCTTTATTGTCTCATCATCCCTAAAAATCCATATCTTGCAAATCCCAGATTATCTGGAGCTTCCATTCAATATAAACAATATTGTATTGGTAATTATCTTCTCATTGTCTGCCGGCTTCTTCGTCAGGTTCTTTTGCATTGCAATCGAAAAATGCAAAGCTCTATATGCAAATAAAGCAAAACCAAGAATCCCTTACCTTGTGGTAATATTGCCATCAGGATTTTCTGCCTTGATTATCCTTTTGAATCTGAAGCTAAATGGGAACCTTCTATTCAATGGATTGTCTACATCCCTTTTGTATCAAGCAATCAGCTCGAATGTTCCATTTTATTCCTTTTTGCTAAAAGCTATATTGGTACTTCTTTCAACACTTGCGGGCTTTGTGGGAGGAGAAGTAGTGCCACTTCTTGTGCTAGGAGCAACTTTCGGCAACACATTTGCAACCATTTTTTCGCTTGACTCGGGTGCATTTGCAGTCCTTGGAGCACTTGCAATGCTATCTGGAGGAACAAACCTTCCGCTTGTTTGCTTCATGCTTGGGATTGAATTATTTGGATATAGCGAGCCACTTCTTCTTTTTATTGCATGTGCTATGAGCTACACATCCAGCGGAAAAGCAGGAATCTATGACCATCAAAGCACTCTATTCAGGTGACTTGGCTGAAAAGCATAAAAGTCATACAACCTGAATGACAAAATATAGCATGCTTGTTGACAAAAACCATGAACAGATTAATATATGAATAGATGTTCATATATTTAAATGTTATGGAGGCTCTATGCAAACAAATAGATTCAGATACACATTGCAAAACATGTCCCAGGCATCCCTTGTGAAGAAAATCCTAAACGACAGAGACAAAGTCGATGATGTTGATATAGATAGCAACAATTGCCAAATTGTAATTGACACGTCACTCTCAGCAGATGAGATTGAAAGCCTGATAGAGGATGTTGATCCGAACCTGTCGCTTTCGGAGCATTATAAAGATCTTAAGATAAAAACAGCTTGCGACAGAGCCGATGGCAAGAAAATTGGATGCTATCTCAAAGAGCAGAACTTTATAGCAAACGCAAGTTACGACAGCGACACATCCACATTGCATGTGCTTACATCGCTCGACAAGGATGCAATAGATAATATGTGCTCCAAGTTGAATGTAAACATCGTTCCCGATGATGGATACAAGAAATATGTATTCAATGTTTCAATAGATTGCCCAGAGTGTGCAAATAAAGTCGAATGCGCACTTAAGGAAAATCCCGATATAAAGAGTGCATCCTTCGATTTTCCAAAAGGGAAGCTTTATGTAACAACATCGCTATCAGAAGATGATATAAAAAGAATCTGCCACAAAGTCGAAGGTGACATGGAATTTCTTGAAGATACAACCGGCTATTGCTTCAATGTCTCCATAGATTGCGCCGATTGTGCAAAGAAAATAGAGCATGCGCTTTGCAAAAACCCAAATATAAAAAACGCATCCTTCGATTTCCCAAAAGGAAAACTTTGTGTAATAACATCGCTATCCGAGACCGATATAAAGAAGATTTGCAAGGACATTGATGATGATATAGTATTCCTTGACTCAGAGAAAAACAAAAACGAGAAAGAGGAAAAAGACTTCACTGTCTATCGAATTGCAATAAGCATCATATTGCTTGTAATAAGCGAAATTACGCAAATCGGTCCCATAGCGATAATAAGCTACTTGATTGCTGGTTACGACGTATTGCTAAAGGCATTTAAAAACATCTTGAAAGGAAAAGTCTTTGACGAGAACTTCCTTATGGCAATAGCAACAATCGGAGCTTTGGCGATTGCATCATACGAAGAGGCATCGGGCGTGATGATCTTTTACCAAATCGGAGAGTACTTCCAAAGAAAGGCCGTAGGAAAATCCAGAAAATCGATTGCGAACCTCATGGATCTATCTGTAGACACTTGCACAGTTGAAAAAGATGGAAAGCTTGAGGAGGTGAAGAGCGAGGATGTAAAGCCTGGCGATGTGATTGTAGTAAAAGCCGGAGAGAAAGTTGCGATAGATGGCATTGTAATCGATGGCTCTTCCTACCTTGATGTCAAGGCGCTCACAGGAGAATCGGTGCCTGTAGCCACAACAAAAGGAAGCAAGGTGCTCTCAGGCTCTGTCAATGGAAAAGGTCGGCTAAAGATAAAAGCAACATCCTACTACTCCGATTCAACTGCATCAAAGATCATAAAGCTTGTCGACCAAAGCGAAGGGAAGAAAGCAAAAAGCGAGAAGTTCATCACGAAATTCTCTCGCTACTACACGCCTTTTATTTGCATAGCGGCAATCCTTCTTGCAACTCTTCCTCCAATACTCGGCTTGATGACGATAAAAGAATCGCTATACAGAGCTTGCGTTCTATTAGTAATCTCCTGCCCTTGCGCTCTTGTGCTTTCGATACCGTTGACTTATTTCGCTTCAATGGGATGTTTTGCCAAGAATGGCATACTGGTAAAGGGAGATGATGCGATTCAAGCACTTGCAAAGCTAAAGACACTTGCAATGGACAAGACAGGTACATTGACAGAAGGCGTTTTCAAAGTGCAAAAAATCTATACTTACGAAAAAGATGCCGACTATTTGATTAAGATGGCCGCTTCTCTGGAGAAGAACTCCTCGCACCCTATTGCAACAGCGATATTGGACAAGGCGGGCGACAATTATTCAAATGCCCAAAACGTAAATGAAATACCTGGTGTTGGAATAGAGGGAGAAGTCGAAGGAAAGAAAATAAAAGCAGGGTCTGCAAAGATCATGGAGAACGCACCAAAGCTTGATGATGCTGGAACACATATCTATGTGACAGAAGACGGAAGGCTTTTAGGGATAATCATAATATCGGACTCTATCAGAGCAAACTCAAAAGAAGCCATAAGACAGCTAAGAAAGCAAGGTGTGGAAAGAATATGGATGCTTAGCGGAGACAGAAAAGAAAGAGCAAAAAGCACAGCAGATGAGCTTGGACTTGATGGCGCATATGGAGAGCTTTTGCCAAATGACAAGATCACAGCTCTTGAGTCTCTCATGAAAGACGGGAAGACAACAGGCTACGCTGGAGATGGCATCAATGATGCTCCTACTTTGAAACGTGCCGATCTAGGCATTGCAATGGGTGGAGTTGGCTCAGATGCGGCAATAGAAGCATCTGATGCTGTGATTATGAATGACGATCCTGAGAAGATTGCGATTGCAATATCAATTGCAAAGAGGACAGAGACGATTGTAAAAGAGAATATAATAGGCTCATTGGCTGCCAAAGCCATTGTATTTATCCTTGCGATCTTCGGCATAGCCAATATGTGGCTTGGCGTTTTTGCCGATACAGGGGTTGCGCTTCTGGCTGTTGTAAATGCAATGAGAGCATTGAAGTGGAAGCAAAGGCACAATGGTGTCCAATAACTAGCTATTTGGCTTTATGAATCTGGCTCGATTAAAAACGGTCGAGCCAAATTCTTAACCATGGATAATGTTTCAAATCAAAATGAGCTGATAGCTATTGAAATTGTCTAACCACCATGATTTATGGTATCGTCAAGGCTATGAACGATGAATATATTCGAAATATAGGCATTATGGCTCACATAGATGCAGGAAAGACAACAACAACAGAGAGGATACTATTCTATACTGGAGAGAACCACCGCATCGGAGAGGTCGACAATGGAGAGGCGACCATGGACTGGATGCAACAAGAGCAAGATAGAGGAATCACTATCACAAGTGCAGCAACAACATGCTTTTGGAAAGAACACCAAATCAACATCATAGATACTCCGGGACATGTTGACTTCACAGCAGAAGTCGAGCGTTCATTAAGAGTTTTGGATGGTGCTGTTTGCATCTTTTGCGCAGTTGGAGGCGTTGAGCCACAAACAGAGACAGTGTGGAGGCAAGCCGATACATACAAAGTCCCAAGAATCGCATTTATAAACAAAATGGATAGGATGGGCGCTGATTTCTATGCTGTCTTGGAGCAAATGAAGAAGAAACTAGGAGCAAACCCTGCCCCGCTCTTTTTGCCAGTTGGGTCAGAGAGCTCTTTTTCCGGCGTCATCGATATCCTAGATAAAAAGTACATAACATTCTCGAGCTCAGACCAGGGAAGCACAATGGAGATGAATGAAATCCCTGATGATATGAAACAGCTTGCCGATGAATGGTATGAGAAACTCATAGATGCTGTGTCATCGTTTGATGACAATATCATGGAAAAATTCCTCTCAGGAGAGGAGCTTGGCAAGGATGAGATCCTGAAAGCATTGAGAAAGTGCACAATTTCTCGAGAGATTTTGCCTGTGTTCGTCGGGTCGAGCTTGAAGAATATCGGCGTTCAACCTCTCCTAGATGGAGTTGTTGAGCTTCTGCCATCACCACTAGATCTTCCGCCGATTGAGGCAATCAATGCAAAAAACGGAAAGACAGAGGAGATAAAGCATGATCCAAATGGACACTTGGAGGCTTTGATCTTCAAAATCCAAGTTGACGCGCAAGCTGGCCCTCTATGTTTTGTCAGAGTATACTCAGGGACACTCAAGAAGGGAGTTGCTGTATACAACATATCAAAAGGCAAGAAAGAAAGAATAAACAGACTATTCAGGATGCATGCCATGCGCGAGGAAGACATTTCGGAATTGAAAGCTGGCGATATAGGCGTAATTGTAGGCTTCAAGCTTGCTCAAACAGGAGATACTATAGGACAGGAGAACTACCCATATCTTTTGGAGAAGATGGTGTTCCCTACCCCAGTCATCTCAATTGCGATAGAACCGAACACTACAGCTGATCAAGACAAACTAAAGAAAGCGCTTGAAAGCCTTGCAATGGAAGATCCGACATTCACATACAAAGACGATGAGGAGACAGGTCAACTTATAATCTCAGGAATGGGAGAATTGCATCTTGATGTGCTTGTGACAAGAATAACAAAGGAGATGAAGATAGATGCACGAGTCGGAAACCCTCAGGTGTCATACAGGGAAAGCATAAAACATGAGGCCTCTGGAACAGAGGAGTTCGACAAGACAATAGCCAACAAGGAAAACTATGCAAAGCTATCTATGACAGTCAAGCCTCTTGCACCAAGAAGCGGCAACCTACTAAAGATAAGCGCAAAAACAAGAGATATCCCAGAGGAAATAATCGAAGCAATAAAAAGCGGTATAAACGGTGCATTCTTATCTGGAATACAATATGGCTATGAATGCACAGATATCGAAGTCGACATAACAGAGATTGGATACAATGAGCTTACATCAACCCCAATGGCATTCACAACTTGTGCAGCAATGGGATTCGACAGAATTTGCCAAGAAGCTGGCGCGATTATGATGGAGCCGATAATGAAAATCCAAGCAACAGCTCCATCTGAGTACATCGGTGATGTAATCTCATCTCTGACTTCCCGTGGCGGTATTGTAATATCTATGGAGTCCAAATCCTCTTCCGATACTGTCATTGCAGAGGCGCCACTGGCGAAGATGTTCGGCTACACAACGGTTCTAAGATCGGCGACACAAGGTAGAGGAAGCTTCTCGATGGAGTTTGACCACTACTCGGAAAAAGCAAATTAAACGGAGCATGGGAGCATTCAATATTGGATGCTCCTGTTTCATACTTTGACAAATTCATACAACCCACTTTAACAAATTTGCACAACTGAGTTTGATAAATTCTTTAAACATAGCTTGACAAAATAGCATGCATAACAAAAAAATAGACTTATGGAAAATTCATTTTACAAGCCGCGGTTGATTGACAAGCAAATAGATCAAAAACTCGCAATATCGAAAGCTATATGCTTGCAAGGCCCAAAAGCCTGTGGGAAGACATGGACAGCCACAAAACATGCCTCTAGTTGCATAATGCTGGGCGATTCGACAGATAATTTTGCAAATAGGCAAATAGCTATGCTGGACAACTCTTTTGTCTTAAAAGGAGAAAGCCCTCATCTTATAGATGAATGGCAAGAGATACCTTCCATTTGGGATGCTGTAAGATTCGAAGTAGATAAGTCAAACAAAAAAGGCCAGTTCATCCTAACTGGGTCATCAACGCCAGAGCGTAAAGGGATAATGCATTCTGGAACAGGCAGGATTTCTTTGCTGGCAATGAAACCAATGTCCCTATTTGAATCAGGAGAATCATCAGGAGAGATATCCTTATATTCCCTTTTCGATAAAAACATAGAGGATATTATACAAATAGAAAACCCAGGCATTGAAAAACTTGCATATCTTATAGTGCGAGGGGGATGGCCTTCTGCCATAGACCTACCAATCCAACACGCATCATCTTTTTCATCCGATTATGTAAATGGTATTTTGCAAGAAGATATTCCAAGAGTCATGAAATCTATTGATATTGCAAAAATGAACAGATTCATGCACTCTCTTGCCAGAAACGAAAGTACAACTGCATCAAAAAGAACACTTATCAGAGACATGAATGGTGACATAAGTGATGAAACAATCAATTGCTACTTGGATATTCTATCCAGGCTTTTTTTGATTTCTCCCCAACTTCCATTTTCTCCTTCAATAAGATCATCTTTAAGAATCAAGCAAATGGAAAAGAGACACTTTACAGACCCATCGATTGCAGCAGCCCTTCTTGGTTTAACAGCCACATCAATGTTAAACAACTTGGAAACCTTTGGCTTTTTGTTTGAGGCTCTTGTCGAAAGAGATCTCTCAATATATGCATCGGCATCGGGTTGTCGCCTTTTTCACTACCAAGATTATAAAGACAATGAAGTCGATTCCATAATAGAAGCGCCGGATGGTTCTTGGGGAGCAATAGAAATCAAACTTGGATCCAACCAAATTGACATAGCGGCCAAAAACCTCATCAAAACAAATAAAGCGATGAAAGAAGCAACAGGAAAAAATGCATCGTTTCTGGCTGTAATTTGTGGTTTGACTCAATATGCTTATTGTCGTGAAGATGGAGTTAATGTCATACCTATCACAGCACTTGGCGTTTAAAAAAATTGGAGGCAATATGAATAAACCTATTACACTTGATAGCGTCATCGACATGCATGTACATACAGCGCCAGACATTTGCGCAAGGACTTATAATGACTTGGAGTTGACATTGTCAGCAGTTCGTTCAAATGCAAGAGCGATTGTTATAAAAGGACACCACTCATCAACAGTTGCGCGTGCATCTATTTGCAACGCATACAACAAAAGCATGCATGGATGCAATTCATTCACAATGTTTGGAGGCCTTGTGCTTAACTATGAAGCTGGAGGTTTCAACCCGCGGGCTGTACAAACAGCTCTTGAAATGGGAGCAAAGATAATTTGGCTTCCAACTGTAGATGCGCAAAACGAATACCAAAAACGAGGGAAAGCTGGTGGTCTTTGTGTTTTTGATGAAAAAGGCGCTATAAAATCAGAACTAAGAGAAATATTCTCCCTCATAAAAAACTACAATGTTGTTCTTGCAACAGGACATATATCGCCAAAAGAATCGCTTCTTGTAGCAGAAGAAGCTAGAGAGATCGGAGTTGAAAAGATAGTAATAACGCATCCAGAGTATTGGATTGTTGATATGAGCATTGAAACACAAAGAAAACTCGTCTCTGATTTCGATGTGGTTCTCGAGCGTTGCTTCATGCAACCTCTTAAGACAGGCAAATGGATTGATAATTCAGAGCGCAATCTCGAAGCAATAAAAGAACTTGGTACAAACAATACGATTCTCTCCACAGATTGCGGAAACCCAGCAACTCCTCCATGGGAGAAAGCAATGCTTCAATATTTGACTTTCATGTCCGAGAATGGCATTTGCGAAGAGGATATAAACAAAATGACAAGAGAGTTGCCATCCCATCTTCTTGGGCTTGGAGAGAAAGAATAAAACTCTTATCGATTTTGCATAACTTGCATTTCCACAACAAGGTAAAGCCCGACAAGGTTTTGCCTTGGACTACGATTTTCCTTTACATCTGAGCGGTGCTATTTTACGATTTTCTCATAGCTTGATGATTTTCAAAAGGAGGGAATTAATGAGCGTTGAGACAAAAGATATCAGGAATATCGCCATCATCGGCCATAATGGCACGGGTAAGACAAACTTGATCGAGCAGATGCTGTACTACACAGGAACACTAGCTAAAGCCGAGAAAGTTGAGACCGGAAAGACAATCAGTGACTACACTGAAGAAGAGATACAAAGAAAGATATCGATACATACATCACTCGCCTCCACTGTTTGGGATGGCAAGACGATCAATATACTTGACACTCCCGGAACAGCCGACTTCATAGGAGAAGCAATTTGTGCATTCAGAGCAACCGAAGCCGCATTGATGCTTGTTGATGGAAGAGAAGGAGCACAAATCGAGACAATAAAGCTATGGAGACGGTTGGATGAGAGAGAAAAACCAAGAGCTGTCTTCATAAACAAGATGGACAAGGAAAGAGCTAGCTTCAGAAAAGTAATAGACTCTCTTGAAGAAGAGTTCGATGCAACATTCGTTCCAGTTGTGATGGCACTAGGGGAAGCAGAGGAATTCCAAGGTGTAATTAACCTCATCGAAAACCAAGCATATCAATGCCACGAAGGCGGAAAAGAGACCCCAATGCCTATTCCAGAGAAATTTGCAGTCGTAGTAGATGACTTTAGACATAGACTTATCGAGAATGCAGCAGAAGGCGCAGACGATCTAATTGAAAAGTATTTTGAAGAGAACACACTCTCGGCAGATGATATAAGAAGAGGACTAAAAGAAGGTCTTGCTACAAACAGGATCGTACCTGTATTCTGTGGAGCAACAGACAAAGGAGCTGGAATAACAAGCCTTTTAAACTTCATCAAAAACAACTTCCCTTCACCTCTTGGAATGGATGAATACATAATAGGGCGCGAAGGAGAGGAAACTGTTCTAAAAATTACTCCGGAGGGAGCAGCGTCCGCATATTGCTTCAAGACAACAATCGACCAATTCTCTGGAAAATTGAGTTTCTTGAAGGTCGTAACAGGCAAGATCACACCAGAGACAGAACTTACAAACCCTGAAATTGGAAAGAAGGCAAAACCGGGCAAGATCTATAGAGCTGTAGGAAAAAAACTGATTGAAACTGATATGCTCGAAGCTGGAGATATTGGCGTTCTAGCAAAGTTCGATATTGCAAATACAAACTCCACATTGATTGGAGACCCAAATATGAAGAGAAGATTCAGGCCTTTGAGACTCCCCCAACCTGTATTCCAGCTTGCAATCACAGCCGATGACAAGAAGAGCCAAGACAAGATGAATGATGCTCTCCACAAGATTGCAGAAGAGGACCTTACTTTCAAAGTCGACTACAACGAAGAGACGAAAGAGTCGATAATAGGAGGAATGGGCGAGCTTCAGATAAACATGATCCTCGATAAAATCAGAGACAAGCAAAAGATTGCGATACACACAAAGACTCCTAAGATTGCTTATAGAGAAACCATCACAAAGAAATCTGGAATCGCTGAATACTCCCACAAGAAGCAATCTGGAGGACATGGCCAATTCGGGCGAGTCGTATTGGAAATCATGCCAATCGAGAGAGGAAAATTCTACGAATTCACAAACTCAATCAAAGGCGGATCGATCTCAAAGGGCTATATCCCTGGAATAGAAAAAGGTATACAGGAAGCTATGCAAGAAGGCTTCTTGGCAGGCTACCCTCTTGTAGATATCGGTATAAACCTCATTGATGGAAAAGAGCACCCTGTTGATTCATCTGAAATGGCTTTCAAGCTCGCTGCAAAGGGAGCAATGGAAGCAGCTTTGAAAAATGCTGGTGCTGTCTTGCTAGAGCCATTTGTGAAGCTTGAAGTGTTTGTTGACAATGAATATCTTGGTTCTATCCTATCTGACTTGTCAGGAAAGAGAGGCAGAGTGCTTGGGCAGGATGAGAAAGGACATCTAACGGCTGTAAAAGCGGAAGTGCCAATGGCGGAGCTTCGCAATTACGCTATAGAGCTAAAAGCTATGACATCAGGAACAGGTTCCTTTGAGCTTGAATTCGACCATTATGAGATACTCAACGGAAAGCTTGCTGAGGATGTGATTGCAAAAGCCAAAGAAGAGAGAGAAAACGAATAACAATCGAGAAAGAGCGAAGGGGCTGTTAAAAAAGTCTAGGCTTTCAAACAGTCCCTTTATTTGTCTTCTTGTACTTGTAAGAATCTCTTGCTGTTTCATTGGCAGACTTCATTTTCTTTTTTCTCTCTC
>DKCO01000056.1 GCA_002452215.1 Spirochaetales bacterium UBA6872 | reverse complement strand
CTAAAATTAAAAAAGATACGGCTTAATAAGAATGTGCGGCAGGAATAAGACTATATGCATCTTATCAAAGCCGCCATGTTATTTATAATTATTTCAACTTTGTTTCGATATAAATATACATATATTTTAATACAACTATTCAATTATAATCATATCGATTTTATAAATACATATTCTATACAAATTGTGTTTCATCATGCGATTCTTGGTAGTTTAGATACAATTTTCTATTCAAGAATAATTGATGATTATCATATTCTGGCGTATATTGCTTAGCAATTTTCTTAAAGCTATCAAAACAGCCATATTCGTTCTCATCACCTGCAATACAGAAATAGCAATTATCCCTTCCATAAGATCTTAATTCAGCATCTGCAAGCTCATCATTATATCGCTCCAAAACACAAGATGACCATATTGCAAGATACCCCTTCCCTTTTGATGCAAACACCCAGTTTTCAGAGCATTCAACTCTATCAAAGAAATATGAAGGAATATAAAGATGCGTGAAACCAACCGGATGAGATTGAGGGATAACATAGATTGCACCTAGAACATTTTTATCTTGCCTCAAGGCTGGCATTACACCATTGCCGTACCAATATCCTGGTCTCATTGAACTATGGTCCGAAAAAGCCCCTGGATGATTTGAAAAAGCAATAGCTTGATTATCCAAGGCCACAGTCCACATGTGTTGTTGGTATCCATACACTCCTGGCTGGAAGTATGTTGTTCCATGAAATCTCTCGTTAAATGATTTTGTATAGATATGAGTATTCTCGTATTTCATAGCATCATCATCAAGTGTAATATTGCTCCATCTTTGCTTTTCATCTTGTCGAGGCGATTGTACTGAAGTAAGGCAATAATGTTCTTTCTTCAAGAGTTTAATCTGCGCATTTCCAGTCGAATAGCAAACATTGCATTCATCTTCCATCAAATGAATCAAATCATTTGGTATCTTATATTTGCTTGTCGCATAGTAGGACAGCCACCCTTCTCCAAAAGATGTTGGAACTTTAGGATTGACAAGATTCATAAGAGCCTGCGCACCTTGTTTTGATGGATTGATCACTCCTCTATAAACTCGACCCATAGGAGCTATTATCGAGCCTGAGAATGTGTGCATCGAAAGCATTCTTAGCATCTTATCAGCAACAGATGTTGCTCTTTTTGAGATTTCATCATCGCCATAGTCGATTATATTCAATAGGCATGCAAAAGTGACATTCATGTAAACAGTACTGAGAAATTCTTCAAAACCATACTCATCCAAATCATCAAACCATTGCATTGAAAGCTTTCTTCCAAACAAAGCCAATTCCCTACCGGTCATTCTTGCACGTGGAAAATACATATCAGGATACATCTGGCCAACAAGCATTGCACACGAATAGAAAAGAAGTGAATGGTTTTCGCTCCAAAAACACATTGCATCAGATCCTTCCATGTTCATCCAATACCTGTAGTTCCTAAGAACATCCTTTATTCTTTCAGAAAGTTCTTCATCAATATGATAGTTCTTTACATATCGAATAACACCAGAGATAAGAAAATCCGAGCAATCATATCGATCTTCAATTTGCTTTAAAGTTATTAGGAAATATTCCCTGTCGTTCTTGTTTTCAATACCCAAAGCTTTTCTTGCAAGAATATTCTGTATATAAAACCCAAATTTATCGCCACGCGAAAGTCCTTGGGCAGAAGCAATTACAGAAAGCATTCTTTTGTAATTTTCTTTTCTATCAGTAATAGATGTATATTCGGGTCTAACCATCTCTCCTATTTCAAAAAAACGTTTCAGCTTCCCATATTTGCAATCGATTTGCAAAATAATGTAAGCATCTCCATCCTCAAGTTCTATTGAAGACAAACCATCTATACAACTCCAACATGTTCTTGTTTGCACCAAACCGTAGTCAGGAGAATGTGAATCACGTCCAAGAGTTGTGCCTGGTAAAGCTGGAGATGGAAAATAGAGCGTTCTGCCAACTAGATCCACATCATCGAGCCATTTTGAAATCTTCTCTGCCTCATCAATTCTCGTCGAGACAGAAACTTCATCGCAATCGGGTATTTCCAGAGCAAAAATATTTCGAGTATCTCTTACACCAAGATTTTGAAATTGGACATAGATTTCATTCCATCCTCTTTTTAGATTTAGCTTGAAGACTTTCTTTGTAATTGGCTTGTAAACAGGAACATCCAAAGAAAACGCTTTTTCACCATTGCACCAAATACTTACAGCTCCATAAGTCCAAAGAATGGCATCTACACTCTTATCTTCTTTTGATTCTATATAAGAAAGTGCCTTGAAACTAACGTATGTAAGAGTGGAATAAAATGTGCTGAAATCCACAAATGGATTTGCAAAACTATAGTAATAATTCCAACTCAAGTTTTTGATATCATCGGGATAATCAATGTCCCTTTTTGCGATAGAATCTCTCAATCTATGCTCATAACGCATCTGATCACTATCTGTAAAATCACTTGTATACTTTTCTTCCTTAATTTTTGTTGTCAAATACTTATCTATGAACATAAAATCACCCTTTTACAGCACCTTCTGTCATGCCTTTCATAAAATAATTCGAGAAGCAGCAATAAATAATAATCATTGGAATGATTGCAATAGTTGCACCAGCAAACATGATATTCCAAGCAGCAGCACCATCGCTATTGTTCTTCAACATGTTAACGCCAACAGTAAGTGGTCTTAGTCTATCGTTTGACATAGTGAAGACAAGCGGGAGAATATAATTGTTCCAACCTGAACGGAATGACAATAGTGCAATTGTAGCCAAAGCCGGCTTCAAAAGCGGAAAAATGACCTTGTAGAATGTTTGAAAAAAAGAACATCCATCTATTTTGGCAGCTTCATCAAGCTCTTTTGGTATGCTGTTCACATAACCACGGCATAAGAACATAAAAGTTGCTTGCCCTGTTCCCGCTGTAATCAAGACAACTGCCCAAAGAGATTTATTCAAATGCACTTTAACAGCAAGCTCAAACAAAGGTCGCAAAGTCACCGATCCAACGTTAACAAACATAAATGCGATGAAAGCTGAATACAAAAGCTCTTTGAAACGAAATTCCTTTCGTGCAAATACATACCCTGCCATGCTTGTCACAATAACTGATATGACCATTACACCAAGACCTAGGAAAATAGAATTCTTTGTATACACTGAGAAATTCGCAGCCTTCCAAGCTTCAGCATAGTTTGAAAAAACAAATTCTTTTGGGAAAAGATGTGTTCCGCCTAAAAGAAGTTCATGGTTGGTCTTGAACGAACCAAGAAATATATAAATCAAAGGATACATCATCAACAAAGCAATAAGGGATACAACAAATGTTACAATAGCTGTAATAATTTTTTGTTTTTTTGACTTTACATTATGGCTTTTTTCCATTTTGAACTCCTAAACAACATCATCAAGTCGTTTCGCGAAATGCATGTATATAGCAGTAACAGATCCAATTATCAGTGCTGCCATTATACTCAAAACTGTTGCATAACCTATTTGAGGGGTTGTAGATGATGAGAAAATCAAATTGTAAATATATGAGAACATGACATGGCTTCGATTGTTCGGACCTCCGTTTGTCATGACGATTATCGATTCATAGTCTTTAAATGCCGCAGTCAATGCAAGCAAAAGAATTACTTTCAACATTGGGCTCAGCATTGGAAGCGTTATATGGAAAAACGTTTGTACAGAATTTGCACCATCAATCTTGCAACTCTCATATACTTCCGAAGAAACACTTGAAAGTCCTGATAGAAAATAAATCATGTAGTTTCCTATTGCACCCCAAACAGCAACAATTATGATTGATATCATCACCCAATTAGGATTGCCAAGCCAATCGATCGGAGCAGAAATAATATGCAACTTTTGAAGAAAACCATTTAATGGACCATTGAAAACCGCAAAGATAAAAGAAAAAATCAAGCTATATATTGCCGCGCTTATAACAGTAGGCAAAAAGAACACACCTTTGAAAAACTTGCTTCCTGGGATGTTGCTATTGATCAAAACAGCAAAAAGAAGAGATAAAGGAACTACAATAACCAATTTCATTGAAGCATATTCAAACGTATGCAATACGCTTTTCCAGAAAGTCGTATCCGAAAACATTCTCCTTAAATTGTCAAGGCCGGTATAATAAGCTGTAAAGCCATTGTAGTCATACAAAACATACCTGAATAACCAAAAAAACGGGTATATTGATGTGACAACAAGAAGAAAGATTGCAGGAAAAATCATTAGAAATGCGGATATATTATCCTTTTTGCTATCTTTTAATTCTCTTTGCATCCTAGACATAAAAACACTCCATCAACTCTATGGGCTGCACTTACAGCCCATAGAAGAAATCTAACAAATATTCAAAATCTACTCTGAAAGGTACTCTATATCCCCTGCTGAAGGATTGAGTTTATCGAAGTTCTTTATAACAAGGCGCTTAACTTTTCCAAGCTTTATATCTTTTTCCAAGGCCTCATTATATCGCTTGTTCAAATCAGCGATAGTCTTATCTATATCAGAACCACTAACAATGCAATTCCAGATCGTCTTTGCATAGTTATCGCCAGCAACAGAAACTGCAGGAACAGCTGGATACATACCTTCATAATCATGGATTGCAAAATCAGCAAGTCTTCCTATCTTGCTCATATCCACAGTCTCTTGCATATATTGAGAGAGAGGAAGTGCATAACCTGATTCTATATAACCTTTTACAAATTCCTCACTACTGAAGAATTTTATTACCTCAATTGCAGCATCCTTATGCTTTGTTGATGACATAAGGTAGTAACCCTTTTGTGGCCTTGATTCCACAGTACCATATGTGTTTCCATCCAATGTTGGAAGGTCGCCAACTACCCATTCAAAGTCTTTAATAGGAAATTGTGTTGTAAAAACACCTGCCTCTTGAGAAGCGTTTCCCCAGATTGCGAATGTACCCTCAGCAAACTGAGCTCTCATTGCATCTACGCCTTGGCTATTTGATCCTGGGAACATAGAACCATTTTTGAAGAACATTTGAGCTTTTTCGATATAAGGCTTGAATCCATCAAAATTGAAAACACCATTTTCAAAGTCATAATGGTAGACACCGCCTCTGTTAATGCATCCCTCAAGCCATCTTTCCAGCTGTGCAGAGGAACATGTTGCAATTCCATAATACTTCCCTGCTCCAACCTTGGTGATTTTATCAGCAGCTTCTACTAGCTCATCCATAGTCTTGGGAAGCTCTGTGATTCCAGCCGCATCCAAAAGACTCTTGTTGTAAATCATCCTGGACCCGGAACGCACAGCACAATAAAATTGATATGGTACTCCATCGATAGCATTGATTCCTTCAATTATATGTTTGGATGCATCTGTTACTTTTTCAAACTCTGGATCATCCAAAAGCTCTGTAAGAGGAAGAAGCATTCCAGCATCTACAAATGTTTTAAGATCAAAGCCCGTTGCTCTTGCATTCATTCCAAAAATATCAGGAGCATTTCCTGATGAATATGCCATCATAAGCATATTAGGATAATCCTCAACAACAGTTGTTAACTGAATTTCAATACTAGCATTCTCAGCATTGAACTCAGCAATTTTTTTCTCAACATATGCCAAATCATGCCTATCATTAGTCCAAACTGTGACTACTGTTTTTTCTCCATTTTCCTTAGAGCTTGTCTCTGCTGAACCACTGGCAAATACAAAACCAATAGACAATAAGACAACCAAAGCCAATACAATAATCCTCTTCATATTGTATTCCTCCTTATTATGTTTCTAATGAAATCGTAACATCGCAAATAATCCAAACAATGACAGAATTTAAGTCAAATGTAACTTTATTTTGGAAATAGCAAAAATCAACAAGTAGGGAATTTAAATAAAATACCGACTATTGCAGATAGAGCAATC
>DKCO01000026.1 GCA_002452215.1 Spirochaetales bacterium UBA6872 | reverse complement strand
GTCTGCCAATGAAACAGCAAGAGATTCTTACAAGTACAAGAAGACAAATAAAGGGACTGTTTGAAAGCCTAGACTTTTTTAACAGCCCCTTTCTTCTTTGGTCCATAAAATGTCAACATCCTCTGAAATACAAGAATCATTGGATGTACTAGATGGGTGTGATTTCGAATCCGATATAGATAATGCTCTTGTAAGATATTGGAAAAAAGAACTTGGCCGCTCGCTTTGTCTTCCAAACAAGTTCGTCGAGGATTTTTCGAAGGCTAAAAACAGTGCTCATGATTCATGGCTGAGAGCTCGAGCAGAGGGTGACTTTTCAATCTATGAGAAAGATTTGGATAAAATACTTTCTTTTGCAAAGGAGAAGATGTCGCTTTTCAGCAAAGTTGGTTCCAACTCTAGCCGGGATCTTTACGATGTTGCCTTAGATGTTTTCGAAGAAGGCCTTGATACAAAGACTGTAGATCTCTTGTTCGATGATTTGGAAAAAACGATTCATTGCTTGATGGATAAGCTCCAAGATATCGAAGTGGATGATTCTTTCCTATTCTCAAAATACGATGAGAACAAGCTTCATTCGTTCTGCCTTTCTGTAATAGACAGGATGGGTTTTGACCACAATAGGGGAATTGTCGGGATCACAGCACACCCATATACTACCACGCTTGGAGTTGATGACCATAGGATTTCGACTCGATATAGTGATGATGGGTTATTTGATCCAATTGGCTCTATTGTCCATGAAACTGGGCATGCTCTCTATGAAATGTGTGCATCGAAAGAGGAGCCTATTCGTGGAACATCACTCGGGACTGGAGTTTCGATGGGTATTCACGAGTCCCAGTCAAGATTCTGGGAGAATATCATGGCGAGAAGCAAAGCCTTCTGGTCATATCAGTATCCATATCTTCAGGAAAACATTGATTCTTTGAAGAATGTTCCGCTGGATCTTTTTGTGCGTGCGATAAACAAATCAAAGCCGTCTGCTATAAGAGTCAATGCAGATGAACTGACATATAATTTGCATATAATTCTTAGATACAGGATAGAGAAGGAACTTTTCAATGGTACTTTGGGAGTTCATGATTTGCCAGAAAGATGGAATGAACTGTCCCAAGATATCATTCGATACAAAGTCAAGAATGATAAAGAAGGTGTTCTTCAGGATGTCCATTGGTCAATGGGAGAGTTCGGATATTTTCCAACTTATGCAATCGGGAATATTTATTCTGCGTCTTTCTATAGTTCTATGTGCAAGGATTTGGGTGGAAAGGGTGCCGTCGACTCGCTTCTTTCTTCTGGAGATTATTCAAGAATAACAGAATGGCAAAGCGATAATATCTGGAAATGTGGTGCAACTTATTCTCCTAGCGTGCTTCTTGATCGTGTTACACATTCGAAAGTTGACGCAGAACCTTTTAAGGAGTACCTTGTAACAAAGTTTTCAGACTTGTATTTGAATTAGGGGTTTTTATGAATCTTCCAAATAAATTGACTGTATTAAGGCTAGTGCTCGTTCCAGTATTCTTTATAGCGTTTTCTTTGAGGTCCATTGGTTCTAATGTTGCTGTCATAATAAGCACGCTCCTTATGACTATTTGCTATATGACGGCGGAGCTTTCTGATTTGCTGGATGGAAAAATCGCGAGGAAGAATAATCTTGTCACTGATCTTGGAAAAGTTCTCGATCCTTTTGCTGATACGCTTTCGCATCTTACATTCTTTGTTTGCTTTCTTTCCTATGGCATCATGCCTGCATGGGCTTTTGTCATAATAATGTGGAGGGAGTTTGCAATTCTCTTTTTGCGAATGATTATAATAAAGCAAGGTGGTAAGGCGATGCCAGCCAATATTTTTGGGAAGAGCAAAACAGTGCTGTATGCATTTACCACGCTTGTTTCAATCATATTCATATTTGCAGAGACATTTATTGGAAGTGGCAGTTGGAACCATGTCGGATCGATTGTCATCTATGTACTGTTTGCACTTTCTGCTATTGCATCAATTACAAGTTTCTTCATCTATTTGAAGGATGTCTTGAAGTCTGGAATCCTCAGTACAATGACTCGTTAGCACAAGGAGAGCTTCATGGATAGAAAATGTGCAATTCCTTTTTCCGAATTTCCATCAAGCTCTGCTAAGGATATCAGATATTTTGTATCAGATGTAGATGATACAATTACTAGCAAAGGTAAGCTTTTGCCACTTAGCTTGAATGCTTTGTGGAATATAAAGAGAGCAGGACTTGATACTATTCTTGTTACTGGTGGATCGAGTGGGTGGGCCGATGTATATATAAGGCAATGGCCTGTCGATTATGTAATTGCTGAATCGGGAGCACTCTTGCTTTCGATCTCCAAAGATGGGGATGTCTTATACAAGAAAAATCCGACAATCGTCGATGAAGTTGATGAGCTTCGGGAAGAGCTTCTCTCGAAAACAAAGCAATATATACTCTCTTCAGATCAATATGCCCGTATTTATGATGTGGCATTCGACAAAAAGAAGAATACGCCAGAAGATATAGATAAGATTAAAGAAATCGCTTTGTCATTGGGTGCAAGCTTTACTGAAAGTTCTATTCACTTGAATGTTTGGTTTGGCTCTTATGATAAAAGAAATGGACTTTTGTTGTTTTTGCCTGATATCTACCCCGGCAAAGAACAGGAATTCTTTGAAAAGGCTGTATATTTCGGCGACTCATACAATGACCAGCCTCTATTCTCATTGTTTAATCTATCGATAGGGATGCACTCAGTAGAAGATTCACGTTCGGACTTTGATAATTTGCCTACATATATAACAAAAGGATATGGAGGCTATGGGTTTGCAGAGGCAGTGGGAAAAATATTAAAAAATAAATAACTACAACATAAGAAATTACAAAAACAAGAAAATGAAAACGAAAAATTTTCAAATTTATTGTTGACAAGAAAGCAAAATATTTGCTACTTTAATTAGGCGCGCTGAGGATTGAAGCCGATGCGAGCGAATGTTTTTTTACAGATATATTAGAGAAGGGAAGAGAAGAAATAGAAGCTTGTAATGAAGGAGCTTTCTAGTCAATTCGATGATTTTGGG
>DKCO01000033.1 GCA_002452215.1 Spirochaetales bacterium UBA6872 | reverse complement strand
CTCCGTTTTTTTTTGCTACTAAAACTTTAGGCAACGACCCTTTTTATTTCAACTGCTTTTCCCTTATCCCACAAAAATTGTGATTGAACCTTTTTTGATATACAATTTTTGCTTATTATTGTATACTATAAACATGAAAACAAATCTTGTGCATTACAGAACTTGTGTATGTAATATTAACTACCATATGGTATGGTCCGTTAAGTATAGAAAAAAGGTTCTGACAGCTGAGAGAGAAGCTTTTCTAAAAGAAATAATAAATAATGTAGCAAAAGCTAAGGGATTTGAAGTAAAGGCACTTGAAGTTGGAGAAATGGATCATGTACATGTTTTTGTTTCTGCACCACCTAGATTATCTATTACAAATATTGTGAAGTATTTAAAGGGAATAAGTGGAAGGAAACTCTTTGAATGTTTTCCTCAATTAAGAAATGAGCTTTATAAGGGCGAATTATGGAATCATTCATACTATGTTGAAACAGTTGGCTCGATATCTGAAGATGCAGTTAAGAAGTATATAGAGAATCAGAAAAAACAATATTGAAAGACCCTCGTTTTATGAAGCTTACAAAAGAAACAAAGATAAAATTAAATGAAAAAGAGTCCAATATTCTTGGGCATCTTTGTTATGCAGCATATAAACATTGGAATAATCTCAATTATGAGAGACTTAATTATCAAGAACTACTATTTGAAAAAATGCCAGATTGGTATGAGCAGAAAAAGGCACATAAGGATGACTTCTTTGCTCGCTTACTTCCTTCTCAGACAGCACAAGAGGTGGCAAAGCAACTAGATAAGGCTTGGAAATCTTATTTTGTTTTAAAGAAGACAGGAGGGATAGAAAATCCACAACCTCCACGCTTTAAAAAAGATAAGATGGCTGTTGTTTTCATAGATAATTCCATAAAGAAGATAAGGGACAATAAAATAAGGCTCTCTCTTCCTATCAAGTTAAAAGAGCATATGAAAAGTAAATATGGAATAGATGATGATTATCTTGTTCTCTCAAATGTGGTATTTGAGAACATCTCTTCTATAAAACAAATCAAGCTCTATCCACCAGAGAAGGAAGAAGCGAGATGTATCATTGTATATGAGATAGAAGACAAAGAAAAAAAGGAGGATAATGGCAAATACTTATCAATAGATATGGGAATAAACAATCTCCTTACCTGTTATAACAATACCAATGGAGAAGTCTTCATAATAGGACGTAAGTATTTCTCTATAGAAAGAAAGTATCTCAAGGCAATAAAAGATGTGCAGTCAAGGTGGTATAAGGTACAATCTGATATGGGGGTAGAACGACCAAAGAGTAGTAAGCATATAGCTCGTCTTTATAAGAAGATGAATAATTCTCTAAACGACTATATTCATAAGATTACACGGTCAATCACAAAATACTGCAGAGAGAGTGGTATCAACACAGTTATTGTAGGCGACATTAAAAACATTCGAGAGGAGTTTAATAAAGGAAGACTACTTAATCAGAAGATGCACTCTTTGCCGTTTAATAAGGTTATTAAGAAGCTTGAATACAAACTAGCTATAGAAGGTATTTCCCTGATAATGCAAAAGGAAAGTTATTCAAGTCAGTGCTCACCTCTTTCTGAAAAGGTATCAAAACAATATGCTGAAAAAAATAAGAGAGTTAAGAGAGGCTTGTTTGTTGATGGAAAGATGGAGTGGAATGCCGACAGTGTTGGAGCATATAACATTCTTCGACTATATAGAGATAGAACAGAAAAGATAATACATATGGAAGCGATCAAGCCACCATATGTAATGAAAGTAGCTGTGTAAAAAGCAGTAGCGGTGTCATGGACGCACCCGTGGCTTTGTTCCACGATGCTCTGGTAATTCAATTACCGAGTAGTTCACAAGCCTCATAAACGAAATATATTCTTAAAAAGGGTTTGTGCTTATATTCTGAGAAGGAGGAGATTATGAAGAAGAGTTTACCAGTTGGTTCCCACTTGTTTCCAATGCCTGTTTATATGATTGCTACATACTCTGATGATGGCAAGGTCGATGTGATGAATATGGCATGGGGAGGAATCTGTGCAGAGAATATGGTTGTTCTCAACCTCGATGAGGACCATATGACAAGCAAGAATATCAAAAAGAGAATGGCTTTTACACTAAGCGTTGCTGACTCATCCCATGTGAAGGAGTCCGATTTCTTCGGCCTAGCATCTGCAAATAAGATTGCTGACAAGTTCGAAAGGAGTGCAATGCATGCTGTGAAAAGCGAACATGTCGATGCTCCTGTTATCGAGGAATACCCTTTGACACTTGAGTGCAAAGTAGTCGAGCTAAGGCACTCAAAGGAGGGATTCTCTGTTCTTGGTGAGATTGTGAATGTCCTAGTAGAAGAATCTGCTTTGGATGAGAATGGCAAAGTTGATGTGAAAAAACTTGATGCTATCGTCTTCGATACATTCAAATTGGGTTACTACTCAATTGGTGAAAAAGTCGGCTCTGCTTTCAAAAGCGGTGCACAATTGCTTAAAGGATAATGGTTGACAATGTGCTTGCCAAGTATGCAGCGTGCCTGACATACAGCAAGTACAACTGTCAATTTTATATAAAAATCGCTAGTAGAAATAGCAAAAATAGCAATATAATAGCTCCAGAGGTGACATGTGGAGAAGTACATACAGCGCATCATAGACATACAGAGCAAACTCGATGGCAAGTCTCTTTTCCTTTTCGGCCCGAGGCAGACAGGAAAAAGCTCTTTGATAGCAAATCAGATTAAGGATGATGTGAAGATTTCATGGTCACTTCTCAATGCAAGGATAAGGAGAAGATGCCAATCTGATCCTGGAGTGCTGCGTGATGAGATCGAGACAAGAAAAATCCATGATGGGCTTGTGATCATCGATGAGATCCAGAAAGTGCCAGAGCTTCTTGATGAGGTACATCTACTGATTGAGGAGACAAAAATCAGATTCCTTTTAACAGGCTCGAGCGCAAGACGGCTGAAGGAGCAGGGTGTGAATCTTCTTGGAGGACGAGCTGGAAAGATGAATCTCCATCCCTTCGTATGGCCGGAAATCAGAGAGTTCAATCCAACGCTGGATAGGATTTTGAAATACGGCTTGCTTCCGTCAGTATTTCTCTCAGATGTTCCTGATGATATTCTTGATGACTACATCAATGTCTATCTTCAGGAAGAGATAGCAGGAGAAGGTCTTGTAAGGCAGCTTCCTAAGTTCGAACGTTTTCTTGAAGTCGCAGCTCTTACAAATGCTGAGGAGATCAATTACTCCAATATTGCAAGTGATGTGATGATGAGCAGGAGCTCCATAACAGAATGGTATGGTATCCTCTATGACACAATGATAGGCTTTGCTGTCCAGCCGTACACGAAGACGAAGAAAAGAAAGGCTGTAGAGACTGAGCGCTTCTACTATTTTGATGTTGGTCTGGTGCGCGTTCTCCTCGGGCTTGGAGAACTCGTTGATACCCAGGCTGAATATGGCAAGCTGTTTGAGACCTACATTGCAGAGGAACTATCAGCATATCTTGATTATAACAGGCGAAAGGAGAAGCTATCATATTGGCGTACGCGTCAGTCATCATTCGAAGTGGATTTCGTAATCGGAGATGAGGTTGCCATCGAAACCAAGACAACAAAGCTTGTCAATGAAAATAAGGATCTTAGAGGACTAAGGGCATTGAAAGAAGAAGGGATTTTCAAGAAGTACATTGTTGTTTCGAGAGACAGCATTTCAAGAACGACAGATGATGGCATAACACTTCTTCCTTGGAATCTTTTCCTTGACTGGCTTTGGAACGGAAAGATACTCTGATCTTTGATTGCAAAAAATCATAGCAAGCATAATGACTCTTAGTAGCAAAGCCTGTCAGTTGTAATTTGCCATACACTAATCTCAATCAGTAGAGCTATTAGCCCGGATAATGCGCAAATCGGTTTTGAAAAAATGAGAGCTGCCTCAATAATATGAAACAGCTCCCTATTCTCTATTAGTATTAACCGTTTACTCTTTCGAGATATTCCTTGGTCTCTGTGTTGACTCTGACTTTCTCGCCTTGCTTGATAAAGCCTGGCACTCTGATTCTCAAGCCAGTTTCGAGAACAGCATCCTTTGTAACGCCTTGGACTGTATCGCCTCTGGCAGCATCTTCTGTCTCTGTGACTACATATACAACCTTTGAAGGAATCTGGATATCGAGCACTTGGTCTTCCCACATTGTCACTCTATATGTCTCTCCTTCCTTCATCAAGTATTGGTAGTCAGGGAAACTCTTCATTGGAACTTCGATCTGCTCGTAGTTCTCTGTGTTCATGAATGCAAGATTCTCGCCATCATTGTACAGATATTGGAAATCGTGGTCCTCGATTGTGATATCTTCTGCGTTGTCTTGTGATTTCATTGTCTCGGAAAGTGTCTGTCCTGTTGCTGGGCTCTTTAGCTTTAATCTTACGAATGCTGAACCTTTTCCAGGGTTGACAAATTCTCTTTCGATGCAAAGGAAAGGCTGTCCCTTTATAAGAAGCGCTGTTCCCTTCTCGATCTGTCCTGCTTTGATCATTTTATTACCTCTAGTTATTTATTTCCAAAAGTGGCAATTTATACGCCGTAAAGTAGAATATCAGAAAGAGATAGTGAAAGTAAAGGTCTAGTATTTTGGCCTCAACATTTTTGACATTGGAAATGCTAGAAGAGGCCCAATCTCATCACCTTTGTATTGGCATAGAAGAAGCCTATCGAGCCCTATTGCGACTCCTGAGCACTCCGGCATATCGAGATTCGCAAATGAGAAATCTGCCAAGCTTATGACATCGCCTGTCCCTTTTCTTGTTCGCTCTAATAGTTTTTGCTCCTTCTCGTAATATGCTTTGATTCTTTTCTTATCAGTCTCCTCAGTGTAGCAATTAGCAACCTCGATTCCATTTATATACATTTCCCATCTCATCTTGTATGGCCTGGTGGGGTAATTCTTCGCAAGGCATTCTATTTGCATCGGATAGTCTACCAAAAACACGATTCTGTCTTTTGGGATGCTTGGCTCTACATATGTCAAGAATATCCTATTGAATGTATCCTCCCATGATTCATTCTCGGGAACGTATAATGATAGCCTTTCGGCTTCTTTCTTCAAGTATGCATACTCTTGTGCCTTCAAGAGATCCACATTCGCATATTTTTCCATAGCATCCTCTACAGAGATGATCAATGCATCCTTTTCGAGCCATGGCTGTTTTTTGATGGCTGTGCTTTTTATCATGTCGATAGTCAGCCCGATCGAATCCTTGTCTGTAAAGCCCATCGTATAGTACTCGAGCATAGTGAACTCAGGGTTGTGTACATCTCCAAGTTGCTCGGAGTTCCTGAAGCATGTCGAGATCTGGAATATCGATCCAGACGATGATGCAATCATCTCTTTCATGAATATCTCAGGCGATGGGATGAGATATAGATCCTTGTTGCCTACAAATTCGTTTATGAATTGTGTCTTGAAGGCCTTTATAGTTGGTTCTGGAATCAAAGATGGAGATAACGATGGAGTGAATACTTCCAAGTAATCTTTTGCAATGAAGTAATTTCTTATATTCATAAACAGCTCTGAGCGAGCTTTTTGTGCATCAAAATCGAACATAATGAAAGGATAGCGAGCTGGTTTATGTTGTTCAAGCTGTGAGATGCTTTGATGAGGGATTATATGGGCTATGTCTGTTGAAAGAAATGGCAAAAAGATAATAATATTTCCTTATGCAAAATTATGCTACGAATGAACCTGTCTATGCGCTTGCAACAAGTTATTCTCCATCTGCTTTGGCTGTGATAAGAGCCAGTGGAGACGGTGTTTTGTCTCTTTTTGCTCCATTTTTCAAAGGAAAGCTCCTTTCGGCTATGACGAATCAAGCTGTTCATGGATACATTGTAGACAAGAATGGCAAAAAAGTGGATGAGGTTGTTGTCATTAGGTATGACAAAGGACATGGCTACACGTCCGAAGAAGCCTTCGAGATAATGAGCCACGGCTCATTGGCTGTGATAAGAGCAATATCATCTGTCTTGGAATCTGCTGGAATAAGGAAAGCATTAAAAGGCGAGTTCACATATAGGGCATTCATGCATGGAAGGATGGACCTTACAGAAGCGGAAGCTGTAGAGGAGATCGTCAAAGCTAGAACAGAGAAAGCAAGCTCGAGTGCATTGGATCGACTTTGTGGGTCGATTCGTAAGGAAGCTGAGTCGATAAAGAACCAGCTTGTGGAAATACTTGCTTCCTTGGAAGTGCATCTCGACTATGGAGAGGATGAGATTATAGAGCCATGGATTTTCCCTCGTGAGAATGTTTCTAGAATTATCAGACGTCTTGAGATGATAAGAGACACATACAGCGCATCGCGCCTTTATTCTGAAGGTGCATCTGTGGTACTTGCAGGATCGACAAATGCCGGCAAAAGCTCCTTGTTCAATGCATTATTGAAGGAAAATAGGGCAATAGTATCATCTATAGCTGGCACTACAAGGGATTATATTGAGGCCCAAGCTGATATAGAAGGAATCCCGGTGCGCCTTTTTGATACAGCAGGACTAAGAAACAGCTTTGATGAGATTGAAGCTGAAGGAATCAAGAGGTCAGAGTCTCTTATCGATAGTGCAGATTTGGTTCTCTTCATTCTGGATGGAGAACAGAATATAGAGGAAGCTAGAGCATACTTGTCTGACTTTGGAGGCAAGAAGATTCTTTTCTTACGCTCTAAATCTGATATGGAAAATCATCTTTCCCAGACAAAATCAAATGAGATTTGGTTCTCTTCAAAGACGGGAGAAGGGCTTGGTGATGTTGCGAAAGCAATTGCAAAAAAGCTCACAGAGGATATTGATGTGGTATCGGATGTGCCAGAAATTGACTCTGAAAGACAAAGAGATATGATTTCAAGGACAATCGATGCTTTGAAGGATGCACAGAAAGCCGAAGGTATGAGTGTTGATATAATAGCGCTCTATTTCCAGAGTGCTATCTCATCTCTATCTTTTCTTACAGGCGAGGTTACAAATGAGGATATCCTTGATGTTTTGTTCTCGTCTTTTTGCTTGGGTAAATAGATTAAAGGAATGCTTTTATGATAATGGGCGATTATGATGCAATAGTTATTGGCGGAGGGCATGCTGGCATAGAGGCCTCTCTTGCCCTTTCTCGTCAAGGGTTTGAGACTCTTATGATTACTCAAAGCTTGGATGCAATCGGACGTATGAGTTGCAATCCAGCAATAGGGGGGCTTGCTAAAGGAAATCTTGTTCGCGAGATAGATGCACTTGGAGGAGAGATGGCTCATCTTATCGACAAGGCTATGATTCAGTTCAGGATTTTGAACAAAAGGCGTGGGCCAGCTGTCCAAGCGCCTCGTGCGCAAGCCGATAAGTTCACGTACTCGCGCATTGCAAAAGAGACTTGCGAGGCAGAGAGGCATCTTCATCTTTTTATGGATACAGTCACTGACTTCATCCTCGATAGAGACAAAAGAGAGATTCTTGGCGTCGTAACAGAAAGAGGATGGCAGATTAATGCCAAGTGTGTTGTCTTGACAACTGGCACATTCATGGAAGGAAGGATATTCATTGGCGAGTATGATGCGCCATGCGGACGCTTGGGTGAAAGTGCAGCTCTCGGGCTTGGCAAGAAGCTTAGGGAATATGGCTTTACAGTTGGAAGAATGAAGACAGGCACTCCTGCAAGAGTAAGACGAAGCAGCTTGGATTTTGCAAAGCTCGAGGTTCAGGAAGGCGATAAGCCAATGCTTCCGTTTTCATTCATGGATAGCACAGTAGATCGTCCTAGCCTCAATTGCTATGTGACATATACAAATGAAGAGACACATAAGATAATAAGAGAGAATATCCATCGCTCTCCTTTGTATGGAGGGAAGATAGTTGGAAAAGGGCCAAGATATTGTCCTTCTATAGAAGACAAAGTTGTCAGGTTCCCAGACAGGGAAAGGCATCAAATCTTTGTGGAGCCTGAGGGTATAGGAACTGAAGAGATGTACCTTAATGGACTATCATCATCACTTCCTGAGGACGTGCAACATAGATTCATACGAACTCTTCCTGGGTTGGAGCATGTCGAGATTATGAGGCCGGCATACGCTGTCGAGTACGACTATCTTGATCCTTTGGAACTTTATCCTTCCCTTGAGTCAAAGCTCTACTCGCACCTTTTTATTGCTGGACAGACAAATGGCACATCCGGTTATGAGGAGGCTGCTGCACAAGGCCTTATTGCTGGAATAAATGCTTCCCAGTACCTTAAAGGCGAAAAACCAGTAATTCTTGCAAGAACAGATGCGTACATAGGTGTTTTGATCGATGACCTTGTGACAAAAGGGACAAAAGAGCCTTATAGGATGTTTACATCGAGAGCTGAGTTCAGGCTTTCATTGAGGCATGATAGTGCAGATCAAAGGCTTACTCCGATTGGATACAATGCGGGGCTCGCAAGTTATGAGAGGATGGAAGCACTGAAGGAAAAGATCTTTGAGATGGAACAATTGAAGGATCTATTGCGCTCTTCACGGCATGGGCAAAAGAATGATCTTGAAGCTCTTAGGGAGCCTAATTGCCAGATAAGGGATCTTGGATTGGATCTTTCGAGCTTTTCAGATTCTGTAATAGATGAGGTTGAGCTTGATGCGAAATACTCTGGATATCTTAAAAGGCAAGAGATTGAAGTAGAGAGAGCCAAGAAAGAAGAGAGCATGGAGATTCCATTTGACTTTGATTACGATAGCATTGATGGTCTTTCATCCGAGTCCAGAGAGAAGCTAAAGGCAATAAGGCCAGCATCGATTGGGCAAGCTGGAAGGATATCAGGTGTGAGAGTGTCTGATATAGCAATCCTTTCGATTGCAATCAAAG
This sequence comes from Spirochaetales bacterium UBA6872, assembly GCA_002452215.1. Taxonomy (GTDB): domain Bacteria; phylum Spirochaetota; class Spirochaetia; order Sphaerochaetales; family Sphaerochaetaceae; genus Ornithospirochaeta. Next base: position 43,620 of record DKCO01000033.1, on the reverse strand, counting down.
GGAAAAGGAAATGAACGAAATTCTCCTTGAAGGCTTGAAGAGGATAGGTGTTTCGGATTATAAGGAGAAAGCAGAGAAGCTTGAGATTTACATCAAGGAGCTTCTTTTTTTCAATCCGAGCTTGAAACTTATAGGCGATAAGGATGAAAATGGAATAACAATTCGTCACATACTTGATTCAGCATCTGGCTACATGTGCTTCAAAGAGTATACGAGGCCTGGTGATTCGATTGCAGATCTTGGCTCTGGCTCTGGCTTGCCTGGGATTGTGCTTGCAATCCTCTTCCCAGATAGGAGCTTTGTGCTTGTTGAGAGAATGCAAAGAAGAGTAGGGTTTTTGCGTGGGGTTGTTGCAAAACTTGCTCTGTCTAATGTGAGAATTGAAGACAAAGATATAAAAGATATCAAAGAGAGATACAGCGCATTGACCTGCCGCGCTTTCCACCCGCTTTCTGATATCGCAAAAGATAGTGTTAAGCTTCTTGGCCCATCAGGTGTAGCTTTGATGTACAAGGGGCTTAGAAAGAGTGTCGAAAAAGAGCTATCCGATCTTGACGTGTCGGGCTTTTTGTTCGATGCGAAGGTCATCGATCTCGATGTGCCTTATTTGGAGCAAGAACGCGTAATGTGTGTTCTTTCTGGGTGGAGGAAAAAATGAAGAAGGGCATAGCTTCCCTTGCAATTGCAATAGTTTTTCTGGTGCTGTCTCTTTTTTTGATTACTGCTGGAATCTTGGATGGACTTAATGTGATGGATGTTCCATATGTATCGAATGTCCTCTCTCTTCTGTCTCCATATGTCTCTATTTATCCGGGAGAGTATGGTATTGTTTCATTTGGAGTATTGCTACTCCTGATTTCAATAGTTGTCTTTGCATTCAGGAAAAGAAAGCCATTTTCGATGTTCTTGCCATTTTTCCTTGTTGGAATCTACATAACTGTTGCAATGTTTGCTCGTCTTGCATATGGCACATTCGTTCCAGAATTTCTATTTGCGACTCTGAAAAATGATGTAGAAAGGAACTCTATACTCTTCTTTATCCTTATTGTCGTAGAGATAGCTTTGACATCTGTCTTGCTCATTGCGACATCAAGGCTTGACTCCAGATGGAGAAAGAAGAAAGAGCTTATAAGAAAGAAACTTGAAAATGAAGGAGTTCTTGTATCAGAGGAAGATGTTCTTGCACAAAAAGAGAAAGCAAGAGTTGACAAGAATGCTCTTCTGGATGAGAAAAAAGCGAAAAAAGAGGCAGCAAAGCTTGAGAAGACAAGGGAAAAAGCGGAAAGAAAGGAACTTCGAAAGGAAGCTAAGAAAAGAGAGAAAGAAGATAAAGAGTACGAAAAAACAAGAGAGATAGAGGAAAGAAAAAAGGAATTTGTTGAACAAAAAGAGGATAGAAAAGCAAGAAAGGAAGCTGATAGAAAAGCATATCTTGAAGCTTTGGAAAATGATAAGAAAGATGCTTTGAGTCGAAAGGAAGAGAAGAAGAAGCTCAAAGAGAAAAAGAAACTTGAGAAAGAGAAGAAGAGAGAAGAGGATGTTATAGAAAGTTCTTACGAGATTCCTCAAGGCCCTCCTAATCCGAACAATCCAATTGAATTTCCAGATCTTCCAGATATAGATGGTTTCCCAAACTTCGATGGAGAAAAGTCGAAAGAAAAGGCAGATGCTGTGGCACCCCATGACGATTTCAATAATTATGCAAAGCGTGAAGAGCCTGTAAGAAATGTGCTTGAGGAGCGTAAAACAGCAGAACTTGATAGACCTAAGTTCGACTTGAAGAGAAAGAGATTCAACTCTGGTGGCATGCTTGAAGCGACGCTTGAGATGATGAATGGGACAAAACTCGAGGACAAAAGAAGCGATAGTGCACCAAAGAAGGTTTTGGAGGACAAGAGCGTTGATAATATGCCATCATCCGGCTCTATTGCCCCATCGAATTTGCCTCCATCTCATCCAAGGTACAAGATGTTTGAGTCTCTTCAGCAAGCACCTGTTATAGACGAAAACGATATAAAGGAAAATAGAAAGGAAGAGAAGGAAAAGATTGCTCCTTCAACGCTGTCGCCAGAGCATCCAAGATACAAGATGTTCGAGGCGTTGAAGTCTGATTCTGGGCTAAATAGCGTAAGCCATTATCCATCAAGAGCTTTCGAGCCAGAGATTGAATCAACACCAACTACAGGTGTAAAGAGCATTGAAAAGGAAGAGTACAATGCTTATAAAGAGAAGCCTCTTTCGACAAACAATGAGCCAAGGATCTTTGGAGAGAAGACAAAAACAGCTACTTCTTTTAGCCAAGAGACGCCAGCACCAATAAGCCAGATGGCAAAGCAAAGCATGCCTGTTGAAGATATAAAGCCAACTATATCTTTCAATATGCCGAAACCAAAAGTTGAGGATGAGCCCAATTACAATGATAAGGCAGCAAATGATGACATTCCTGAGCAAACAGAATCATTGGATCTATCGGTTGGAATCGGGGGTCTTGTCTCCAACAATGCAGGCTACAGCGCAATAATGAAGAGAGAAAGAAGGCTATATACAGCACCTCCTGTTTCTCTTCTCAAGGACTATCCTGGTATTTCATCTGAAATAGATGAATACACTCAAATGATGGGTGATGCGATTGTTCAAGCTTATGCCGAGCAAAGAATAGTTGTGCAATTGAGCAATATAATAAAAGGCCCAACTGTTACTATGTATGAGCTTACTCTCGATAGCGGTACATCAATCAATAGAGTAACGTCTAGGGAGAATGATCTTAACTACGCTCTCGGAGGCAAGAATGTAAGAATCCTAGCACCTGTTCCAGGAAAGAAAGCCGTCGGAATCGAAGTGCCAAATGCTAAAAAAAGCATGGTCGGATTCAAGGATATGATCTATGCACTCAGAGCAAATGCAAAATATATGGATCTCAAAGTTCCTATGATTCTCGGAAAGACAATAACAGGAGAGCCTATTGTAATAGACGTTGCAAAGATGCCTCATATGATTATTGCGGGAACAACTGGATCTGGAAAATCTGTTTGCATAAATGCATTCATCAACACGCTAATCTACCAGAAAGGCCCTGCTGATGTGCGTCTTATCCTAGTTGATCCAAAGGTTGTTGAGCTATCGCTTTACAATGGTATTCCACATCTTCTTACTCCAGTTATTACAGATGCAAAGAAAGTTGTTAAGATGCTCAATTTCCTTGTTGAGGAGATGGAGAGGCGCTACTCGATGCTATCGAATGTGGGAGTGAGAAACATCGAAGGCTATAACCAGAAATTGAAAGATGAGCATATTGCTGCAGAGAGAATGCCTTATATAGTTTTGATTATGGATGAGTTTGCTGATATGATGACTGTAGTTGGAAAAGATATCGAAAACCAGATTTCGCGTCTAGCTGCAAAAGCAAGAGCCGCTGGAATACATTTGATTCTTGCAACTCAAAGGCCATCTTCGGATGTTATAACTGGAACTATTAAGTCAAACTTGCCAGCAAGAATTGCGTTTGCTGTCTCTTCATCCATCAACTCAAGAGTCATTCTGGATGAGGGCGGGGCTGAGAACCTTCTTGGCAAAGGCGATATGCTACTTCTCAATCCTTCTCAAATGGGACTTACAAGAATACAGGGTGCATTCCTCTCCGATAGCGAGGTTGATTCGATTGTTAGCTTTGCAAAGGAAAATGGTGGAGAGCCTGACTATCTTGATGATGCAATCTTCGAAGAGCCAGATGACAAGCGCTCTGATGATGAGTTCTCAGATGGCCCGATAGGAGATGAGAATTCCGATGAAGTGCTTCTTGAGACAGCCAAGCAGATAGTATATGAGAAGAAATCAGCTTCTGCATCATATCTTCAAAGACGAATGAAAATAGGTTACAACAGAGCGGCACGTCTTATAGAGATGATGGAGGAAAGAGGCATAGTCGGTCCTGCAAATGGCTCCAAGCCAAGAGAGATATTGAAATTCGAATAAGACTATTATAGTCATTATCGGCGATATAATGGATGAAAGGGTGGAAATAATTCACCCTTGATTATATGCTTGTACAGTTATGAAACATAAATCTTTATTGCTTTTCCATAAAGTTTCGGAACTTATATTCCTTATAATCGGCCCATTTGTCGCTGCTTGCGGAATTGCGCTTTTTTATACTCCAGCAAAAATCACTGGTGGCGGAGCAACTGGTATTGGAACGATATTCTTCTATTTGTTTGGGTTCGACCAAGGTATTGTTATGATGTGCATAAATGTGCCTTTGATATTCTTTGGCATGAAAGTGTTCGGATTCAAATATGGCATCAGAACTCTAATTGGATCGACTCTTCTTTCTCTTTGGGTCTCTGTCTTGGGCAACTTGACGAACTACAGTGGATTTCTAAATACACAAGATACTGTAAATGTTCTTCTTTCGGCAATTTTCGGTGGTGTGCTATTGGGTGGTGGAATCGGCATTACGATGAAATCTGGGTGCAATACTGGAGGAACAGATATAATTGCACAAGTAATATCGCACTATACTCCTATAAACATAGGTTCCGTTCAGTTTGTGTTCAATGCAATCGTAGTTACACTCTCTGGAATTTTCTTAGGGCTTCAGCCGATGTTGTTTGCAATCATTGCAATGTTTGTTTCGGCACAGATGGTGAACTTTGTTCTTACAGGGTTTGGAACGAAGATGGCTAAAGCTGTGTATATAATATCTGATTATCGAACAATCGAGATATCGAGACGTGTAATAGCAGAGCTTGGACACTCTGGAACGATATTTGAAGGAACTGGCATGTACACAGCAAAGATGAGAGAGATGCTTCTTGTTGTTGTACCAAACCATCAGTTCCAGAAGCTCGTAAACATAATACATGAGGAGGATCCAACAGCATTTGTCTTTGTAAACGAGGCTTATGAAGTTTTAGGTAGAGGATTTACTCCAATAACAAAGGTAGTATCATCAGACGATGAATAGCTAGCTGTTGTGGGTTATAAAGTTGTTTGATTGCATTTTGATATGGTAAGATAGTTTTATAACATATTTTGATAAAAGGTTTTTACATGGATAATGACAAATATAGCATAAAAGCTGCAGAGCGATGTTTTCAAATTCTTGATTTGTGTGCTAAGAAGAATGGTCCTATTTCGATTTCGGATGTATGCCAGGACTTGGACGTGAATACTAATATGGCATTTAGGCTTCTTTCGACTATACAAGCTTGTGGCTATATGGACAAAAACAGCGAGACAGGACTTTATACTCTCTCGATGAAGAATTTGAAACTGTCAACGACAGCATTGCAATCGCATAGGCTTCGGATGATCACTATGCCTTACTTGGAGCTTCTATGGCACCAATATCCTAAAGCGAATGTTAACATGGGAATCAAAGAGGGTGATGATATTCTGATCATAGACAGAATAGATGGACAATCCCTTCCTCGAACATATTTTACACCTGGCAAGAAGATTCCATTCCACTCTACTGGTCTTGGAAAGGTTTTGACATGCACTTTGACCGAAAATGAGATAAGAGCTTTAGCTGAGCGTACTGGCCTTAAGCGATTTACGCCTGATACTATCACAGATATCGACGCTCTCCTAATCGAGCTCGATAAGACACGAAAAGAGCAAGTAGGTAGGGACAGAAATGAATTTGTTCTTGATGACAATTGCTCAGCGGTTCCGATTATGAACTCCAAGTCAGAGATTGTTGCAGCAATATCAGTCAGTGCTTTGACACAAAATATGAGTGCTGATGAAATCGAGGGTTGTATTCCAAAGCTGAAAGAGACAGCCATGAGAGTAAGCTCCTTGTTGGGATATAACACAATATAAAATCAAAACATTTTATATTTTATATTAAATATGTGTTTAAAAATCAAATAAATGTTGACGCATCTTATGCTTAATTTTAAACTAAGCAAAAAGGATTAATATGGATACGTCATTTATAAAAGGGATTGTAGTCCCAATCGTTACAGTTATAGACAGCAAAGAGAAAATTGATGAAAAGGGATTAAGGCGACAAGTAGACTTTTTAATCGATAATGGTGTTTCAGGCATTCTTGCGTTTGGTTCAAACGGCGAGTTTTATATGCTTGATGACGAAGAGATTGAGTCAGCTTTAGGCATAATAACAGACCAAGTGTCATCTAGAGTACCTGTGTATATGGGAATTGGTGCCATAAGGACAAAAAAATGTATATCTCTTGCATCTCTTTCAAAGAAATATTCTGTAGATGGAATATCGATATTGCAACCGATGTTCATCAAACCAACAGACGCTGAGCTATTTGATCACTTTGAAGCAATTGCGAAATCAGTCCCTGATTTGCCAGTGCTTTTGTACAATAACCCAGGACGAACAGGATATGGAATGAGCCAGGATCTTGTTTCAAGGCTTGCCCATAGTGTTGACAACATCGTAGGGATGAAAGACAGCTCTGGCAACCTTACAGAGACAGAGGAGTTTATACGAAGAAACAGGGATGTTGATTTCAAGGTCCTATCAGGTAAGGATACATTGATTTACGCAGGTCTCGCTGTTGGGGCTGTTGGCGCTGTATGTTCTACAGCCAATTTCCTCCCAAGGCTTGTATGTTCTATTTATGATAAGTTCGAGAAAGGTGACTTGAAAGGCTCTTTGGAAGCCCAATATAAGCTAAATCCTATAAGGCTTGAAATGGACAAATCATCATTTCCGGTTGCGACTAAGGATTATGCAAATTTGATGGGCAATGATGTTGGTTTGCCATTCTTGCCTAACAAGAAATCACCTGAGCACGAGATGGAAAACTTGAAAAACCAGCTTAAGAGCGCTGGGTATCTAAAGTAGGAGGATAATATGAGAATAGGATTTATCGGCCTTGGCATAATGGGTAGGCCAATGGCAAAGAATTTGATTAAGGCTGGCTATGATTTGGTTGTTAATACACATAGCAATTCGACTCTTGATGAGTTTGCGAAACTAGGTGCAACAGTTGCAAAGAATGCAAAAGAGGTTGCATCTCTGACCGATATTGTGATCACAATGCTTCCAAATAGCCCAGAGGTCAAGGATGTTGCTCTAGGTGAGAATGGCCTTATCGAAGGAGCCAAGGAGGGCCTTGTATTGATCGATATGTCATCAATCGATCCAGTCGAGACAAGAAAGATTGCATCTGCTCTTATGGAAAAGGGCATAAGAATGCTTGATGCTCCAGTCTCGGGAGGAGAACCAAAAGCTATTGATGGCACTTTATCAGTCATGGTTGGTGGCGATAAGGATCTCTTTGATTCTTGTTATGATATCTTGATGAAGATGGCTTCATCTGTTGTCTATGTCGGTGAGATCGGATCTGGCAACATTGCAAAGCTTTCCAATCAGATTATTGTTGCTTGCAACATTGCTGCGATGAGCGAGGCTTTGGCATTTGCTAAGAAGGCTGGGGCTGACCCGAAGCTAGTCTTTGAAGCAATCAAGGGAGGACTTGCAGGTTCTACAGTGCTTAATGCTAAAGCTCCTATGGTTCTTTCTAGAAATTTCAAGCCTGGATTCAGAATCGAGCTTCATATAAAGGATTTGACGAATGCTCTCAATGCAGCTCATGCTGTTTCTTCTCCAGTTCCTCTCGCAGCAGAAGTAATGGAGATGATGCAAGCTCTTCGTGTCATGGGATGCGACAAAGAGGATCACAGTGCACTTGCTAAGTACTATGAGAGGCTTTCTGGCATTACAATCGAAAGCTAATCAATAACAGATATAATATTGGAGAACGAATCCTCGGTCTATAACAAGATTTGTTCCCCAATATAGATGATGTTTAGTTCTCTATTGTTTTCCAACAGTGTTCTTTCATGAATCTGGAAATGATAGCTATATCTTCGCCTTCGTAATACTTTACAAGCAACTTTTTGAACTCTGGCACTTTGTTTTTGGGGATTACTAAAAAACCTCCGCTGTGAGCAATAAGATAATGATTTGCAAATATAACAGAGGCGCGCTTATTGCCATCAAGGAATATCTGGGTTTTCATGCAATAAAGACAAAGTCTGATGGCGATATTAATGGCATCGTCATCCTTCTCAACGATCTCTCGTATTCTGTCTTGCGCATCCAGTTTGCTTGGCAATGGTGGAACATATGAGGACCCACCTATGGTAACTGGAACACCCCGGATTCGACCGCCTTCTGCGAAAAAGCCTTCATTTACAAGCCTTGCAATATGGCTAAGCATATAATAGTCAGAACGGCTGGCAACTACATCACGGTCCAAAATAAACTCCCATGCGTGCTTCAAATTCAAAATTTTCTGCACATCGGTAGCTGTCATACCGGAAACTTTTCCGTTCTCTATGATCTCTTCTGTCTGAGGAAAAGATGTTGCAACGCCCTCCAAAACAGCCTGGTCATAGATGTTCATTTTCATGTTAGCACGTGCAAATGCAATGTTGTTTATAACATCAGCAGAAAGACTATCCTCTGAATAGCCAGTTGCAGCGAGTTGCTTTTCAATGCTGCGAAGAGATTTCCTGATTTCACGAGCTTCTCTGGCATTACGCAAAAGCAGATTATAGAGTTCTTCGGTATATAAACCTACATAAGTAGATGTCTGTTTTCCTTCTATGCGTTTCCTTACATAAAGATATTTTCCATCGCCACGTTCCTTGATTTCGGGCGTACCATCATAGGGCATTAAGTTCAGTCTTGCATGCATGTCAGCTCGACTTCTGAGCAATTCTTGTATTTCACCATATTGTACTGTCATTGTAGCTTCTCCTTTGGGGAACAATTCCGCCTTATACTATATCAAAATGTTCCCCAATTGTATAAGTGCACAATGCTGAGGATCAAGTTTTTGCAGCATCAGATAAACAGCAATCATACGCTATCGACACCGTTGATTTTCTCTGTGGATTTTTTCTTGTCCGGCTTGATGCACCCGATTTGACGAATGCTCTCAATGCGAAGGAAAGAATTACGGACAAAACTAAGGATATGCTGAACTTATTGCAAAACCAGGCAAGGAAACGAGTCGAGAACTCTTAAGACTCTAGCATCAATTCCATGTTTTATAATAGATAAGATTGGGTTCTGTTCAAAATTTGATGCAAGAACCTCTGATCTTTTCTTCCAGCTTATGGACCGGAGATACGACAAAGGAAAGAGGACAACCATATTCACAAGCAACAGGAAACCTGCCGAATGGAATGATATGTTCGCTGATGAGATAACTGCAAGATGTACATTGGACAGAATCATGGACAGATGTATTGCAATTGATCTTAAATGCGCAAGCTTCAGAGACCAGAGCAGGACTGTCTATAAGATAGACTGCAGTCCGACTCCAAAAATCAATGGTTTGACCACTGATTTCAACAAATAACACATAAAAAAGTCATTGAAGAAGATGCTTCAACATTCTCATTGCATTTTATGTTGGTTGCTTGGCGAAATAATTGGCCAGCTTCTAACATGTGGCTCATGCTGTTTCTTCCCCAGTTCCTCTTAGAGCAGAAGTAATGGAGATGATGCAAGCTCTTCGTGTCATTGGATGCGACAAAGAGGATCACAGTGCACTTGCTAAGTACTATGAGAGGCTTTATGACATTACAATCGAAAGCTGATTGGTAGCAGAAATAAAAAGATAAGCTGTTGCAAATACAATGCAGCAGTTTTTACTTCTTTGTTTGATTTATGCTTGTAGCAAAAAACACATGAAATAAAGCTTTTCGCCCCTTGAATGTCTGTATTGTGGCGTTACCATATAAAAATCGTTGTTCACAGAAAAGTTGCAAAAATATTTGCAATGCACGTGCAAATGGATAAATATTAAGTATAATATAAATAAAAACTATGTGATGAGAAAGGAGTGCTATGTATGGCTAAAGGAAATATGACGATTAGAATAGAGCCGGAGCTGAAAGCACAGGCGGCAGCTCTCTTTAAAAATTTGGGGATGGATTTGAGTACGGCAACGGGCATTTTTTTTCGCCAGGCACTTAGGTGTCATGGACTTCCATTTGAGGTTAAGATTGATGAGCCGAATGCCACTACTTATGCTGCGATGGAAGTGGCAGACAAGGGTGAGGATATGTTTGGACCGTTTGACAGCGTTGGCGATCTGATGGAGGCACTTAATGCTTAAGCCGGAGTTTACGGGGCAGTTTAAACGAGATTATAGGCTTGCGGTAAAACGGGGCTTCAATCCGAAAAAGCTGGAACAAGTCATTACGTTGCTATGCAATGAGCAACCGTTGCCGGAGGCATATCAGGATCATGCTCTCACTAACTCCAGAAACTATAAGGACATGAGAGAATGTCACATTGGGTCGGACTGGTTGCTTGTTTACAAGGTTGTCAGAGAGATCTTGATTTTGAAATTAATTAGGACGGGTTCTCATAGCGATTTGTTCTGAGGATTGCTCCAGATGAAATAGTCGTGGTGATACATGGCAATGTCGTTAAGTTAAGCCATTTTAGGCATGCAAAAAGTAATTGACAGCCGAAAAGAAGCTGCTGTTGATTGTTTTTGTTTTCGTCAATCAAGCCCTTGTATCTGGAGTTTATCCCATTTGAGTAGACATCCTTTGCCATTATGCAGAAATAGAACCTTAAGGACTGTGCCAGCATCATCAGGTAGTATGATTCATACGCTCTATCGCATGTGATGATTGTCTCCTGCTCCAGGTTCCTCGCCGAAAGGCTCCTCATCATCTGGGCGCAGGCAAGGATCTCGTTCTTGTCGATATTGTCCTGGATGGCATAGTCAACAAAGTAGCCATCGGGCACAACGCTCATGGCGTTCAGGTGCACCTGGTTGCAAAGCTTGTTATGGGGATTGTTGGAAAGGGCCAGCATTGTGGATGCAGCCCTTCCATTCGGGCATAGATTTATATCAGAGACATCGCATGCGACCAACAGGTATTTGTCCTTGATCAAAGTGAATGCAATGCCATGATTATCTTTTTGTAATGTTTTCGAAGATACTATGAATACAATAGTGTAAATTGTTTTGCGCGCTTTTAGGATTGGCATGGACGTAGTTCTGCATGCATTTACTACTACATTGGAAAAAGGAATAATCCGCCAACTATCGGAAAAATAATTCGCCAACTATCGGAAAAATACTATAATCATGCTGTGATAAGGTGTGAAGATGAAGAGATACAGAAAGCGAATTGCGGATGAAATTCTTAAAAAAAAGTTGCAAAGTAAAGGTGCTGTTGTGATTGAAGGACCAAAATGGTGCGGAAAAACGACAACAGCAGAGCAAATGGCGGCAAGTGTGCTATATATGGATGATCCAGAGTGGAAAAGCCAGAATATTTCTATGTCTGAAGTTAATCCAAAGCGATTATTGAATGGAGAAACTCCTCGTCTGATTGATGAATGGCAACTTGCTCCAAAACTTTGGGATGCAATTCGTTTCGAAGTAGACCATCGCTCTGAACTTGGTCAGTTTATTCTTACGGGATCAGCTGTTCCTGTTGACACAAAGGAAATTACACATTCTGGTACAGGGCGTTTTTCTTGGCTGACTATGCGTCCTATGAGTTTATTCGAATCTGGCGATTCGACTAATGAAGTCAGCATAAAAGAGTTGTTTGCCGGTAGCAGCGAAATTTATGGTAAAGCTAATTTGGATCTGGATCGTTTGGCTTTTCTTGTATGCAGAGGTGGATGGCCACAATCTGTTGATATGAAAGACAATATCGCTTTAGAACAGGCTTTTGACTATTACGATGCTATTGTTCATTTCGATATAAATCGAATATGCAGTGGAAAAAAGAATAGTCAGAGAGTTAAAAACATTATGCGCTCATATGCAAGACATCAAGGCGCTCAGGTGCCAAATACGACTCTTGCAAAGGATGTCTTTTTTAACGATGGACTTCAAGTAAGTGAAGAAACAATTGCAACTTACATAGATGCTCTTAGGAAAATTTTTGTTATAGAGGATGCACTTGCATGGAATCCAAATCTGCGTTCCAAAACGGCAATCAGAACATCTAGTACACGATATTATATAGACCCATCCATTGCGGTTGCAGCATTGGGTATAGGTCCAAATGACTTGATAAATGATTTGAAAACATTTGGCTTCTTGTTTGAGACATTAGCCATTAGGGATCTTCGTGTCTTTGCAGATAGCCTCAATGGAGAGGTTTATCATTATAGAGATAAAGATGGACAGGAATGTGATGCTGTTATACATTTGCGTAGTGGTGAATATGGCCTAATAGAAATCAAGCTTGGAGGAGAAAGGCTTATTGAGGAAGGTGCAAAAAGCCTTAAAGATATGGCAAATAAAATCAATACAGACAAAATGAAAAAGCCATCTTTCCTTATGGTGCTTACTGGAGTTGGGGAATTTGCTTATAAGCGAAAAGATGGCGTAATCATTGTCCCTATCGGATGCTTGGGTGCTTGATTGTTTGTGTTACAGATATAGAGATATCAACACTGTGATTATTCCTGAAAATGAGAGTGCAATCCCTGACATTGCTCCAATGTCTTCTCCCATTTCAATCGCTGTGGATGTTCCAAGCGCATGGGATGATGTTCCTATTGCAATTCCTTGTGCCGTATGATTTTTTATCCTCAATACTTTGACCATGGTTGGTGCCAGTATGTTTCCTAGAAGACCTGTTATTATAACAGCACAAACAGTTATGCCTTGTATTCCGCCAAGAGTCTCTGTTATAGCTATCGCAATCGGTGTTGTTACCGACTTTGAAACAAGCGATACTTTAAGCCTGTTATCGAGGCCTAAGAGGTTAGAGAGAATCAAAATCGATCCGACAGATACAATAGAACCAACAAATGACCCTGCTAAAATTGGCACAAAGTTCTTTTTTACTTTTTCCTTTTCCTTGTAGATGGAGAGTGCGAGAAGAGCTGTAGCAGGAGATAAGAACATTGCAACGATGTCTCCACCTGTATCAAAAGCCTCCAAAGGGATATTAAATAGCTTTATAAAGGCTATGATTATTACAATTGCTATCAAAAGTGGATTGACCCAGCTTTTTTTGCTTTTCTTTTGACACCAGAGTCCGAATATATATGAAACAAGAATAAGAAAGAGAGAGAAAACTGGATTATATATCATTTCTTGAATCATCTGCTTTTCTCCTATTCATTATCTTTTGACAGCCGACAACTACATATCCTGACACGATGAATGTCAAGAAGAACGAAACTATTGAGATTACAAGGATTTGCCACCACGTCCTCATCAAAAGCTCTGTGTGTTCTATAAGAGATACACATGCCGGGATAAAGAATATGGACATATTCGATAGCATCCAATTGCCAGTAAGTTCGATATTCTCTACTTTTATGACTTTCAAGAATAGCAATACCAAAAGCAATGCTAACGACACTATTGCAGCTGGGATTGCAATTGGCAAAATAGAAGCTATCATTTCTCCTACTAGCGAGATTAGAAATATAATCGTTAATTCATATAGAAGTTTCATTTTATATATTCAACCATTCCTTCTGATGCTCTTATTCCAGATGCCCAAGCTCCTGTTATTCCTCTGGATGTTCCAGCGCCGTCTCCTGCAAAGAAGATACCTTCAGCGACTTGGAAATTATCATCCATGTATTCTGGTTTGTTTGCATACAGCTTTATTTCTGGGTAATACATTATGGTTGATGGATGCAATACTCCAGGCACTATAGTGTCAAGTTTTTTCATCGCTGACCATATGTATCTCAGAATCTTAGCAGGCATTGCAAGTGATATGTCTGATGGGCAGCAATCCTTCAAAGATGGCTCGAAATCATATAGATCGTTGTTGAATGTTTCCGCTTTGGATCTCTTGCCCATCCTGAAGTCGCCAACTCGTTGCATCAATGGTTTTCCGCCACCCATCATCGCTGCCATCACTCCGAGATGCTCTGCAAACTCTTGTCCAGATGCAAGAGGTTCTGTAAAGCGAACAGTCTTTAAGAGTGCAAAGTTTACAAGTCCGTTGTTCTTCTCCTCATTCGCGGCATATGCATGTCCATTTACAGAGTAGTAGACATCGCCCCTGTTTGTTACATAACGTTCTTTTACGACATGCGCATTCCCGCTATTTGTGCAAAATGTTCTTACTTTCTTTGGAAAATAGAACTTTGGATCATAGTAATCCTTTACGATTGGATAGTGCTCTATCCTAGTCTCTAGCCTTATGCCTACATCAAGTATGTTGTCTACGTATTTTACTCCAAGTTGATGCATTACATCTTGCAAGAAATGAAACCCATGTCTGCCGGGCGCGACCAAGAGCGTTTTGAATCCAATCTCTCTTAGATTCGTTCTTATTGTTTTTGTTTTGTTGTCTACATATTCTGCCTCTTCTTTTAGTGCAAGCTTGACTCCTTTGTCTTCAAGCTTTTCCAAGAGGCTTTTTATCAAAACAAGACCGCCATCTGTACCAAGGTGTGTTTGCTTTATTTCCAATAGCGAGCATTCAAGTCTCTTTGCTCTTTCTTGGTAGATTTCAATATTCGATTTGGGCATTATTTTGGGCTTTAGGAATTCTGTGACTTTTTCAAGATACTTATTGGCAACATCCTCGCTCCAGTACTCTTCAGGGAAGCCTATAGGATAAGTGAAGTTCATCTTGCAATCATTTCGCATTCCACCTGTTGATACAGATGATTTGTCAATCATCAAAATCGACGCATCCGGTCTTGACTCGATGATTGAGAACGCGGCTCCCATTCCAGCAGGTCCTGTGCCGACTATTACTACATCATATTTATCCATGCTCGTACCTCTTTGACAAATCAAGATTACTAATCTTGGTTTTATAAAATCTTTACAATATAAATAATTAAATCATTCATATTCAAAAAGAACCACTTCAAATGGTCCTGAGCCTTCACTATAATAGCACTTACGCGAAACAATATTAAGCTATTTGGATTTTCTTATAAAGAATGGTGCTACAACTTGTCAATCTGAGGCCAATTAATAAGAGATTGTAAATTGTTTTGTGTGATTTTCGGCAATTTTGTTCTGAAGTATGCTGGAAACAGTGCTTCTATTGGGTTGTGATATCAGAAATACCTGTCTATTTGTTTTTAGCAGCAAGCGAATGCCATTTTGTTTTGTTAGTAATCATAACTATAGATATCTACTTGGCCGAAAAGGACTTCTAATAGTATTTCCAGCTCTAGACCTGTTCTTTCAGATATTATGCATGGACACAAGACGAGTATTTTCCAAGGACGATTTCAATAATTCTGGCTTCTGCCTTACTTAATATTTCATCTGAAGAATAAAAGACATGTATGGCTCAATGTTCTTCGTGTATTTCTACTACGAGTTTTAAGACATTTTACACTTTTTTTGGAGTAGCTATTGACCTCTCGAAGATGGAGTTCATATGATTAATACGAATATTGTGGCAATTTACACTTTTTTCGGAGTATGAAATGATTGAGATAAAAAGAGACACATATCTTCAGCGACTGATTAAAAGAATCGGCAATGGCCGTGCTAAGATAATCACCGGAATAAGAAGGTGTGGAAAAAGCTATCTTCTTTTCACCTTGTTCTTGAACCACCTTCTCTCCAGTGGTACTGATGAAGATCACATCATTGCCATTTCACTTGATGATGACGAGAATGAGCATCTCTTGGATAGACACGTACTGGGCTCTGAAATACGTTCGAGAATCAAAGATGAAAAGACCTATTATGTGTTTCTCGATGAAATACAGAATGTTGAAGGTTTCGAAATGGTTATCAACGGACTTCTTCACAAACCAAATGTTGATGTCTATGTTACTGGCAGCAATTCTCGATTTCTTTCCTCCGATATAATCACTGAATTCAGGGGCAGAGGAGACGAAGTCAGAGTAAGACCTCTTTCATTCAGCGAGATCAGACCACTTTACGATTCGGATGATGAAGCATGGGATGATTACTTCAACTATGGAGGACTTCCTGCAATCTATGCAGAAGGAATGGATGATGAACAGAAAGTATCTTTTCTTGAATATGTCACAAAGACAATCTACATCAAGGACATTGTGGAAAGAAACAAGTTGAAGGACGATAAAGGTGTCAGTTGTGTGCTTGATCTTCTGTCTTCTGCAACAGGTAGTCTGACAAATCCATCGAAACTTGCAAACACATTCCAAAGCAAAGGTCAGAAAGGGATGACGGATAAGACAATTTCCAGCTATCTTCGTTTCATTGAGGAAGCCTACATGGTCGAACGTGTCCAACGATATGACATCAAGGGAAAGGATTACATAGAATCCCCTTATAAGTTCTATTTCTCTGATATCGGAGTCAGAAACTCCAGAATAAACTTCAGGCAAGTTGAAGAGACTCACATCATGGAGAACATCATCTACAATGAACTCAAAACAAGAGGATATCTTGTTGATGTCGGGATTGTAGATCATAGAGATAATACCGGTGATGGCACATACCGGAAAAGACAGTATGAAGTTGATTTCGTTGCAAATCTTGCTGGTAAGCGATATTACATACAGTCCACACTGACATTGCTTAATGAAGGAAAGCTGGAACAAGAGCTCAAGTCTCTTTCTCTGATTAGAGACTCATTCAGGAAGATTGTGATTACAAGGGATAAGATTAAGCCAAGACGTACGGAGAATGGAATTCTGATAATCAACCTCTTCGACTTTCTGCTTAATTTGGATGCGATAGACCAGTGACAAAGATAAAATAGTCAAATAGCATAGAATGGATTTTACAAACTCTATATTCATCTCAAATGGATGTAGGTTATAAAAGCACCAAGAATCGCCCGAAACTGTTCAGCGATTCACTGTATTGTGTAGCCGGTGTGTGGCTTCGTGAGACCTTTTGCGGTTTAGCGTGTTACACCCGACTTTGAGAAATATAAAGATGTGTCATGCATAAGAGCATCGAAAACAAAAAAAGCTTATAGCAAGGGAATTGAGATATGGCAGATAATGTGGAGGCTAGGTATCCGCTCTCATATACTCGGCGGTGAAATTAGTGGTATAACGAACCTTTACAGCCATTAAGTCGGACGGTTTGTGAATTATTTCGTACGAAACAGTTACATATTTCGTTTGATTTGAATATAATAAGGACGAAACAAGTCACAAAGGAAGGACTCAGATTATGTCAATTACTGCGACGGAACTAAAAAGCAATCTTGGAAAGTATCTTCTGCTTGCAGCAACGGAGGACATTTTCATCACACGCAATGGCAAGGTTGTCGCCAAGCTCTCCAATCCCAATCAGGACAGAGTGGATATTGCCAAGTCATTGTTCGGGATTCTTCCGGCTGATGTAACGTTGGAGGAAACAAAGGAAGAAAGGCTTGGCCAGATATGAGGGCTGTCATAGATACATGCGTCATCGTAGATGCATTGCAAAGTCGGGAACCATTTTGCAAGGATGCGAAGTCGATTTTCATGCTCTGCGCCAACCAGCAGTTTGAAGGTTTTCTGACGTCGAAAGCAATCACGGATATTTATTATCTGACACATCGGCAGACACACAGCGACAAAGTGAGCCGCGATATTTTGACAAAGCTTTATCTATTGTTTGGCCTGCTGGATACCACAACGCTGGATATCCGCAAGGCAATCTCGGCAGAGATTTCAGATTTTGAGGATGCTGTAATGGTTGAAACGGCGATGCGCTCCGGTATTCATTGCATCGTGACGCGAAATACAAAGGACTATAGCAAAGCACCAATCCCAGTATATGCACCAGCAGAGTTCATACAGTTGCTGACCGAAACAAGGGAAGATCAAGCTGATTGACTGTTCGTAAAGGCTGTCACTTCAAGTGGTATTATGTACCCTTTCATGAAGAACATCATCTGAAATAAACTCAAGACAAGGTGATATCTTGTTGATGTCTAAACTGTAGAATCCTTGATGGCACCATACAGAAGAAAAGCTAGAACAGAAGTTCAAGTCTCTATAGACTCATTCAGAAAGATTGTGATTACAAGGGATAAGATTAAGCCTAGATGTACGGAGAATGGAATTCTGACAATCGACCTCTTTGACTTAAGAGTTTATGAATACTACCTAAAAAGATATTGGCCACAACAAAATTCGAGACTGAGACAATATGAATAGAAAATTGGAATGAAAAGCATTGTATTTCATTTATTTTATTCCGAGTGATATTGCTAACAATCCAAAGAGAATGGATAATCAGAGTATGAACTACATGGATGTGAAAGAGGCCTCAAGAAAATGGGGAATCACAGATAGAAGGATAAGGATACTTTGCAATGAGGGGCGAGTGGATGGCGCTGTAAAGCTTGGATGGTCTTGGACTATTCCAGAAAACGCGCCTAAACCAAGAGACGGAAGAGTCCTTAGGCGTTTCAAGAATCTTGATATTCGTCCAGGGTCTGTCGATGTTTCTAGGCTTGAATACTTAAAGACCATATGTCCTATAAATGATGAATTGAAAACTAATCCTAAATTGGAATCATTTATCGCAAAAGTATTATCGATTTTTTTAAGACGAGAAGAATCAGAGATAAACTTGGAAAACATCAAGAGTATATATTCTGGGCAATTGATTCCCTCTCTTACATTGGAGGACCATTTAATAGTACTTAACTTCAGGTCAATCTTCCTTTCCTTGATAGATAAGAAAGATAGATGGTTTGAAAGAGATATCAAAGAGACTTATGTGCGTCTTATGCAAGGCATTGATGATATTGGCTCAAGTCGCTATCGTGATGGATTTACACGTTATGCTATAAGAGGAAAAGAAAAAGTGAAGGTTGCTGTACAAATGGAGACACTTTTTTCACAGTACGAGAATTCATGGAAAAATCTCAATGGATTGATCTCAGCTGTTCTTCTATATGGTGAGTTGATGAGGATAGAACCTTATTCTAAGTATATGGATCTCTTTTCTTACCTGATCATGGCCGGCGAGCTATTTAGGTCAGGACTTCTTCCTCCTCTTTTCGATAACGATGATTGGCAAGAGTCGAGAGCACTTTTCTCACTTGCTTTGAAAAGAGGCAATTTTTGTGACTTTACTCATTTTATAGAGAGAGCTGTAAATGCATCTTATGGAGAGCTTTCAAATGTATGACTATATATTCAAAAATGCAACAGTGATTGATGGAACAGGTCAAAATAGATATAAATCCAATGTTGCTTTGTTTGCTGGCACAATTGCCCTTGTTACAAATCAGACGATATCAAGAGCAAAGAATGTGATAGATTGCGAAGGAAAAATCCTTTCTCCAGGCTTTATCGATATGCATTGCCATACGGATTTTGAGGTCTTGAGAGATAGGGATGCAAAGGCTCGCATAGGACAAGGAATAACAACTGATGTGACAGGAAATTGTGGAATAGGTACATTCCCATATAACAACCCATATCTGAAAAGCTTAGTTGGAGATGTTCTTGGCGATTATCCTGATTGGGCTTGGTCTGATTATCCATCATGGCGCTCATATGTTGAAAATGGTGGCATTGGCTCAAACCAGATCTATCTTGTCTCTCATAGCGCACTTCGCGTAGCTGCTATGGGAGATGATCCTGGAAGGGAAGCAAGCGATGATGAAATAAATAAAATGTGTTCATATTTGGATCAAGCATTAACTGAAGGAGCTTATGGTTTTTCATCTGGGCTATACTATTCACCATGCATATATGCAAATAGATCTGAGCTTGTTGCTCTTTTGAAGTGCGTAAAAAAACATGATAAGATCTTTTCTGTTCATCATAGATGCGAAGGTGATGATGTTGTCAAATCACTTAAAGAGGTGTTGGATCTTGCACTTGACACTGGTGTTCGGTTGGAAGTATCGCATCTGAAGGCAATAGGCGTGAAGAACCAGGATAAAGTCGATACTCTTCTTTCCATGATTGACGAGTATAGAGAAAAAGGCGTTGATGTCAAATTCGATCAATATCCATATACATTTGGCTCAACAAGCCTATATTCTCTTCTGCCTCCTTCTATCCTTGCTTTTTCACGTTATGAGCAGAGGCTTGCTCTTTCATTGGAAAATGAGCGGGATGATTTGAGACGTGAGATTCTGAACCCGAATGGCTGGGATAGCATATATGAGATGGTTGGACCTGATAATATAAAAGCACTCTTTCTTGAAACTCATCCAGAGATGAATGGAAAAAGCCTATCAGAGATTGGAAAAATGCTATCAAAAGATCCTTTGGATGCACTTTTTACAGTCTTGTCGGAGGAGACTGGACTTGCTGTCATGGAAGATATAACTACGACAGATGAGAATTTGAAGAAGATCATGAGCCACAGCTTGATGTGTTTCGGCTCTGATAGCCTTTACTCATCTCCGCTTCCACATCCACGTTCATATCACTGTGCAATAGAGTTCTTAGCACACTATGTTAGAGACGAGAAGGTTCTTTCTCTTGAGGAAGGAATCAAAAAAATGACAGGAGAGCCAGCATCAAGGCTTAACATCAGGCGAGGTATTATAAAAGAAGGCTATCCTGCAGATATCACTATATTTGATTTGGATAAACTTAAAGTAAATGAAGACAATACAAACAGCGGAATTGAGTATGTTTTTGTAAACGGAGAGCCAGCAATTTCTGAAGGTAAGTTTACAGGAAAAAGAGGAGGAAAGGTCCTTTGACCTTTTTAGGGGGGGGGTAAAATGATTAGAAAGACGGTTATTATTCTATTGATGTCTTTGTCTTTGGTCTCTGTTTTTGCATCAAATATGCACTTATATGACTATGATGACAAAGACTATGTAATGGTTGACAAGATTGCAAGATTTTCAGGAGTAATCGGACCGTCATCATCGACTCCAGTTACTAGTTCTGAACTTGCAATAGTACTTGATCGCGTTGATCCATCTCTATTAGATGGCTACTACAAACATGAATATGATCGCCTGAAAGAGAAGTTTTCAGCATTAAATGATACATTCTCTTCCGAATATGAGCTATTTTTTGCGCCTCAAGTCTATCTGACAAGAGATCAAGAAACAATCAAGCCAAAAGATTATTTTATTCCTTTCGAAAATAGAGAACCCGCAGGCTATGGATCTGCCTCTTTTTCCTTTGGCTCTAATCTTTTTCTCGAGGCATCCCTGGAAGCAATCAACAATAGTGTGATTAAAGGGCGTGAAGGGATACCTTACACATCCTTTGATTTCATAGCATCAAATAGAGCACAAGATGGGGAGTGGAATGTTGTCTCTACAGATAATCCGATACAGCTCTTTGGAGAGGTCCCATCTCTTGCAAGAGGTGCAATAGGGAATGATTTCTTCTCTATAGTCATTGGAAGAAGCCACCATAGGATGGGTTCGGGCTACAGTGGGAATATGGTTGTAGGCGACAATTGGCGCTTTCAAGAGATTGCAAAGTTCACAGCATCAAGCAACCCTTTTACATATACAATGGATTTTACGCATTTCGATTCGCAAGATAATAATGGACAAATCGGAAAAAGCCGATTTTCAGGCGACCAAGTGCTAAGACTGATCCATCGATTCGATTTCAATGTGTTGAATAGGGTCAGGATTATTGCAAACCTCGGGTTCTTGATGTATACAGACAACATCTCTGATATGCGTCTCTTTACTCCTTTGTTCCTTGTTCATAATTGGTACAATTTCAGAGAAGGTGAGGTGATAACGCCAGGAGATGAAGCAAATAATATAATGTCAGCCGAAATCGAGTGGATGATCATCCCATCTTTGAAGACTACTATGCAACTTGTTGTGGATCAATGGAAAATGTTCTGGGAAGAGAATGATGTTCCAGATGCGTTTGGCCTGATGTTCAATATCAGCTACCTGGATGCAATCAAAGCCGGTGATATCGACTACTATTTAGAAGGCGTATACACAGCTCCGAATCTTTATCTGAACACAAAGAATGACAGCGATGGTAATAAAAACTGCAACTACGACTTCGCTCTAGGCTATTTTAGGCGTGACACTGGTGGTGATATCGAGTGGAGTGGGCATAAGTTCGGACCCAACGCACTTGGAATTATCTTTGGCACTAATGTCGATTTGTATGATTATAATCTCTCTGTTGATTCATTAATCTCTTACTATGTGCATGGAGAAATAAGCTATGAGCATCCATATATCAAGAAGAAGATCTATTCATGGCAAGGCATACCTGAACATAGATTCGACATAAAAAGCGAAGCTATGTGGGATATAAACGACAATATCCAATTGCAAGCAGCAATCAACTTTGGCTTCTATTGGAACTTCCATCATAAAAGAGGCGATTTCATATTCATGCCTCAAGCAATGATAGGTATGAAGTGGAGTGTAATCTAGGGCATTGGTAATGAGAAATATCTTCAGTTTGCCAGAAAAGAATTTTATTTTGAGCATTAGTCTTGGTAGATTGTTGCATCTACATACTAACAGGCAGGTAGGTATAACCCTTCTATGGTAGCATCTTAATAAACATTGACTCTGTCCAGATGTTATTTAAACTACCATATTTGCATTCAAACCTTACTCTGTTCGCAATGATGTCTGCTGCCCGAAGTAATGGGTTAGAGTCTGAATGCCCATAACTTACAGTAACTCTTTCTGTATTAGGCAATGTAGGTGCAAAAGTTCTCATTGTTACACTGCTATGTATTTCGCCTTTTAGTTCTTTTAAGATGCTTTCTCCCAAATCGTACTTCCCATTGGTTGCTGTGGTTCTTTCATCCATGATTATGTCTATATCTGTAGCTTCTTCAAAGAGTATCGAGCCACGATTAATTAGGTTGTTTATTGCATTCTTCAGTCCTAACTTAAAAGCATAATCCATGTACCTCTGCTTCGTTTTCTTGTCAGCAAAGACTTTTTGACAATCCAATTTCTTCAATCTGATTATGGTTGCAAATCTCATGCAATCTTGCGTTATTGCGAAAAGTGTTCTTCTGTCTTTGTGCTCTAAAAATGCAGCTTTTAGTTCTGGTAAGTTCTTATAACAATTCTTGCTTCTTAATTTTTTCTCAAGAGATATAAACTGTCTTGCTGTCAACTCCATTTGCTGTCTATCTGTGAAGATCAGACCAGCAAATACAAAATAATCATTGTGAATATAATCGAAAGAGCCGGATTCGTCAGAGCGAATAAATAGCGTCATATGAACCTCTTGAAATATGTATTGGCATTGAAAAAGAAAAACCTCCCAACCCAAGGGAGGCTCCCTGTGGGCGACGTACTGAACCAAGTACGCTTAAGCGCAATGCTCGGTGACCACTGGTGAACAGTGTTGAACTACCAACCTGTATCATTAATTTAAGTGATGTTGCTTCTTTTGTCAATTTTTTAACAGTCTTTCACATTTTAGTGCCTTTCAAAATGCATTATTCGTAATATATCCGGCTTTTTCCATTTAGGTCTTCACTTCTTTCCTTTTTCTATCATTTATTGCTAAAGCAATCCTTTTACATACACAATGGATTTTACGCATTTCGATGCGCAAGATAATAATGGAAAAATCGAAAAAAGTCGATTTTCTGGAGATCAAGTGCTAAGACTAATCCATCGATTCGATTTCAATGTGTTGAATAGGCCCAGGATTATTGCAAACCTCGGGTTCTTGATGTATACAGATAACATCTCTGATATGCGTCTCTTTTCTTACTATGTGCATGGTGAAATAAGCTATGAGCATCCATATATCAAAAAGAAGATCTATTCATGGCAAGGCGTACCTGAACATAGATTCGACATAAAAAGCGAAGCTATGTGTGATATAAACGACAATATCCAATTGCAAGCAGCAATCAACTTTGGCTTCTATTGGAACTTCCATCATAAAAGAGGCGATTTCATCTTCATGCCTCAAGCAATGATAGGAATGAAGTGGAGTGTAATCTAGGGATAGAGGTTTTTTCAATTATTGGATTTATAGATGTAGATTTTTATTATATGATGTTCTAGTCAGAGAAAGAATAATATCGAGAGAGGAATTAATGAGAGCCCTTTGTGTCTATGTTGATGGTGGAAAAGGACATTTTGTTCCAGCAAAGGCTGTTGCTTGTGAACTTGAAAAAAAAGGAATAGATGTAGATCTAGAGGAATTCTTTGATTATCTAGATATAAAATGGATTGGTTCATTGAATAAGCATTGGTGGCGACAAATGCTTAGGATGCCTAAGTTTGAGCAGAGGCTATCCCATCATAATGATGCTGATTCCAATGGAATGGAGAAAGCTATAAAGTTTGCAAAAAAGCATTGTGAAAGAGCCTTGAGATCAAATTTGGAAGAAGAACCTATTGATTTTATATTTGCAACGCATCCGTATGCTTCAACAATTCTTTCCGAAATGCTTTTTGATATGAACTTGAATATACCTGTGTTTTATTATGCTACAGATGTATTCAATGCTCCTGTTGCATCAATATGTGACAAACTCTCGGGATATTTTATTTCTACACAAGAAGGCTTTGACAGAGTAAAAGCTATGGGACAAAAGTCTGATGCTATGGAACTTGTTCCATTTCCTTTGCAACAAGAAATTCTAGATAGTGTCCGTTTGTCCAAAGAAGAAGCTAGGACAAAGCTTGGATTGGATCCAAAGCTCTTTACTATACAACTTAATCTAGGAGGGGAGGGAATAGGGTCTATTTCTGTTATTAAGAATTTGGCAAAGCAAAATGCTGATGTCCAAATTGTAGTCATAGGTGGAATGTCAAAAAAGACAACAAAAAAACTAAATAGAATTGCATCAAAGCTGCCATCTAATGTAAAGCTATATATTCGAGGGTTCATTTCGGACGTGAGCACATATTTATATGCGTCAGATGTTATCGTAGGAAGAGCAGGAATAAACACTATCGTTGAGGCAATTTATGCTCATAGGCCATTTATCATAACAGAGTTGGTTTATACAGTTATTCCTTCCGCAGACTACATTGAAAAATACAATATAGGCTGGAATTGCGCAAATGGAAAGAAAAATGCAACTGATGTTTTGTTGGATTTAATCAATAATCCATTAAAAATGGAAGAAGTAGAGTCCAATTTCAATTTGGTACCTATCGAGTTCTCTCCAGAGAAAGTTGCTGATATTCTATTTGATAGAGTATCAAAAAATAAAAAGGATGCTTAATGGATAACAAAAAGCGACATGCATATTTGATTTTGGCTCATAATAATGCGGAGCAACTTAATCAACTCATAGAACTACTTGAAAATGATAGAAATGATATTTATGTTCATATTGATAAAAAATCAACATTGGATGTAAGTAATGTAAAAAAAAGAGCTGATAACCATTCGTTGTTTGTTTTTAAGGAAATCAAAATCTATTGGGCTGATTTCTCGCAAGTTGAAGCTGAATTATTCCTGTTGAAAAAAGCAGTATCAAATGGTCCTTATCAATACTATCATTTGCTTTCGGGGGCTGATTTGCCGATAAAAAAACAATCTGATATTTTGGCCTTTTTTGATATGCATAATGGAAAAGAATTTGTTGAATATCAAATTGATGGTAAATTTGTTGATAAGCCATATTATGATCGAATAAAGTACTACCATGTATTTGCGAAACATTATCGCAGTGGGAATGCATTTAAAGATAACTTTTTTGTCGGATTGGAATACTTTTTTATTTTTTGGCAATGGATTTTCAGAGTGAATAGAATACCCAAAAATATGGTTTGGGCAAGAGGTTCAAACTGGTTTGATATAACAGATGAGTTGGCAAAATATGTTTTAAGCAAAGAAGAATGGATTTCGACGCAATTTAGGATGACAAGATCTGCAGATGAATCATTCCTTCCATTATTGGTACACAACTCTGAATTCAAAAATCGATTATTTATTCAGACTTTTGATGGAGATATGCATGCAAATATGAGATTCATTGATTGGAATAGAGGTGATCCCTATGTGTTTCAAGATAATGATTTTGATGAGTTGATGGAGTCGGATCTGCTTTTTGCCCGAAAATTTGATGAAAAAAGATTCCCTAAAATAATTAATAGAATCATTGCTTCTATCAAGGAATCTGCCAATGTGGAGAAATAATAGTGAAAAAATATCAGGTAGTTGAGTTGGATATAGAAAACAAACATGCTGGTAGCAAAGCAGTAAACGATGTTGAGATAATTGCAGATTCAATGGGGTATAATGTAAAACTCTATATCCAAAATTATAAGTTTAAGAAAAAATGGTACAATTCAATTCTTAATCAATTCTCTAGAATGAAATCATGGTTTAGCTTATATCGTAGTATTGAGCCTTCATCTATTCTTCTATTGCAACATCCCTATAGAAGAATTCAATTTTTTCGAGATTTTATTATAGAGAGATTGAAAAAAAGAAAAAATGTTAAAATAATTTCTATAATTCATGATATAGATGAACTTCGTGATGAAGTACTGAATTTACACCACAAGAAGGAACGAGCTGCATCATTTAAAGATTCATCAATTCTGGTTGTTCATAATCAGAGCATGAAACAGTTTGTTATGTCTAAAGGAGTGCCAGAATCAAAAATAGTCGTTCTTGGTGTATTTGATTATTTGTATAATGGTGATTATAATCCACCAAAATTTACAAGAAAAATAAACATTGCTGGGAACTTTGAAAAATGGAAAAGTGGCTATGTATATGAATTATCAAGAATTGGCTCTGTTGGATTTAATCTTTTTGGTCCGAATTATAAGAAAAAAGAAAAACAGCAAAATGTTGATTATAAAGGCAGCTTTTCGCCAGATGAATTAGTTTCCAAATTGAATGAAGGATTTGGTTTGGTATGGGATGGACCTGAACTAAATACCTGTACAGGTGGAACAGGTATTTATTTGAAATACAACAATCCTCACAAATTGTCATTATATCTTGCAAGTGGAATTCCAGTTATTATCTGGAAAGAGGCTGCATTAGCTCCGTTTATACAAGAAAATGGATTAGGTTTTGCAATAGATTCTCTTTATGATCTACCAGGATTGTTGAATTCTATTTCAAGAGAAAAATATGATGAAATGGTTAAAAAAATGGACAAAGAGTCTTATCTCATAAGAAAGGGTGAGTATATGAGGAATGCATTTATTTCAGCTGAAAACAAATTGGCAAATCCCTAGTTTTGTGGTGTCAAGAATTTATCTTTATTCTCCAAATAATATTTTTTCATTTCTGCATTTTGATTTCCAAAAGACAAATGGCCAACTACTACATTATCAGCTACGGCAATAATTCTTGATTCTTTCATGCAATAAACGCAAAAACGTACTTCATCGGAACCCAAAGAATTTGAATTTCGTCTTCCTACAGGAAACATTCCCATCCTCATGAATTCTTCTCGTGTAAAGAGTATTGCACCAATGCTAAAACGGATAGGACAGATTGTATAAGAGAAATTTTCTTTTCCAAAATCTTCATTTAGTTCATCTATAGGTGGTATAATATGATTTTCTCCCCAAAAAAACTTTGCGACATCACAATTATTTTCAATCATTTTATTTGGATCTGCTGCAAATGTTGGTTTTTCAAACTTGTTAGTATAGTATTCAACAAGATTCAGTTTTTGCAGTAAGCGCAAATGGCCGTAACCATTTATAGGAATCAGGGGAGCGAGGAATCCAATTTGATAGTTGCCTGTTTTTTTTATTCTCAAAAAAGCATCATACATTTTTTTGAAATAATCTTTTGTTATGAAAATATCCTCATCAAGTTTGAATATATAATTGGCTGATTTATGGAGTTCTATTGCTAAGTTCTGCACCAAGCAAACATTATTCTCTTTTGTACTCAAATAAGACCAGTTATTCTTTTCACATATGGAAGAGATTTCTTTTGAATACAGTCCAGATGTTATTATGCAAACGTCTATATCATCATTTACATATTTTGTTAATCGATCAAAAACAGACTCATAAAGGAAGCTTTTATATCCAGCAAGTACAATACAGAGCTTATCTTTTGAATTGGATCTATTCATAAACTTATAATGGCATCTTATTTTATGATGATATTGTAATTTCTCAATTATCTTTGAGATGCTAGCTAAAAAATGATTTTTCAATTAAGTTGCCTCCGAAACTTTTTGTACATCCTACTAGAACATCACAGTTAATATAGTAGAGTTTTTTTGATTCATTTTAATATCCCCTTAATTTCATTTTTATCTTCATAATCACCATAAAGAGTTATTGCTAGAAATATCATAAAAGGGTTAAAACCAAAATCATATAGTCTGTCTTCAGATATGCAGGCAAGTGACATTATAAATAGTAGTACTGGTAGTTTCCATAAGTTTTTCTTTGCATAGGATAATGATACTTTTGTATATCCAAGAATTAAAAGAAATAATGCTATTAGTCCGAATCTAAAAGCTATATAAGGATAAAAAGAATCGATGAAAAAATATGGCTTTCCGGTAGAATAAAATTCGGTATCTGGCACTCCTGCATGAATAAACCTACTGCCAAATAATCCCATCTTTATAGTTTTAAATGCTGTATTTTCAAGTTCTATACGATAAGAAAGCAACTTATTTAAACGCATTAATGTTGCATTACTGGGATTATAATTTATAGCAACAATAAATACTATTAAGCAAATTATCGGAAAAGAAAGGCTTAAACAAGTAAGTATCTTTCTATTTGACAGCCATTTTATTCTAGCGAAAACTGTGAAAAGAATGGTTGTTAGAATAATAATTATAAATGCTGTTCTGGCTCGCGACAAAAGAAGGACGCTTATGCTGATAAAAAGACCTGAAATACAATACATTGGGGAATATTTTTCTTTAAGAATAGAATATGCAAGGAAAATACAATATGTAAATGCGCCAAAAACTGTTGGATACATGAAGCCCATTGATCTTCTAGTAATATTCCCTACTTTATATTGAGGATCATTTGTTAATCCAAAAAAATAGAGGATTATCATTAAAGTATAGAAAAATAGAAACGTAATGAGCCAACTTTTTATAAACTTTTTGTAGTTTACACTGTCTGATGCAAGTAGAAAAAGAAAATACACAATTGGTTCTGTATATAACCCTGATATAAAATAATTAAGAACCGTGTAAACAAAAAAGATTGAAAAAAATATTTTTTTCTTTTTTGTATGTGTATCAACGAATAATACCTTGAAAATCAAACAACAATAAAATATTGTATATGGCATGCCTTCTTTTATCCAAAAAGGGACATCAAGCATTCTTGGAATAGCAGAGAGGGTATACCATCGATAGAAACAAAAGGATATAACTCCAATAATAAAAAGAGCGTTTCCTAAATCCGTATTATTTCTTAAATTTTTAACACTTATTTTTTCTTGAGTAAGTTCCATAAATAATTTAATCCTATCAAAATCGGAGGCAGTATTATCAAGGTTGCAATCATAGCTGCAGTAAGAGTAATGCACATAAGAATGCCGAAATATTTTATTGGTTTGAATGATGCAAACAGAAGCATCAAGAGACCTGCATCAACACTCAGTGTTGTTAAAATAATCGGCCGTCCAGTTTCGATTATGTTATCATTAATCAACCTCTTATATGGTAATGTTGGATTTAATTTCTTACGTAATTTCAACCTCAGAAGGAAATGTATAGCATCATCAACTCCACATCCAACAGCTATTGAACTAAATCCGATTGTAACTATATCAAAATTGAGACCAAGACACCACATCAATATGTAATTGATCATTATCCCAACAAGCACAGGAACAAGAGTTGTTATTCCATAATACAATGAAAGACAGGCAATTCCTGAAATTATAACAATTAGTGCAAATGATATCATTGTTGCTGTGTTCATGTCATGGATGACAATATCACTTCCTCTAAGATTTCGTGATGCTAGACTAGAAACTTGGCTTGTTGTTCCTTCTGGCAACATGTATAGATAATAATCCAATGTTTGGTTTAGCCGTCTTGCCGATGCTGTCGTTTGTAGGTCTTGTTCTATAGAATCATAGTTTCTCATGGATAAAGTAATAGAATTTCCATCTTCAGATATCAGTGTATCCAATACATCTGTTCCGATGTTATTCGAAATTTGCATTAATGTTCTTGATAGTAATAGAATTAAACCATTGTTATCAGGAATACCTTTTTCTCCATTATAGACTTCATTCAAAAAACTAACATATTGGCTGAAAGAGAGTATTTGAACAATGTCTGGGCATGCCGCTTGTATTGCCGCCTCATATGCATACACAAGTTTTAGATTTTCAGATTTCAAAAAGAAATTTTCAGAACCTTCTGGTGCATAAATTGTTAAATAATAGGGATCTGTTCCTCCGAGGGTTTTTGCGAAATATTTTGAATCAACTGCGATTGGATCATCATCAGGAAAATATGACATATAGTTGGAATCGAAGCCTATTTCATCTTTTATGCAAATAAACCAAATAAGAATAATAAAGAATATGATTATAAATATGTACCACTTCTTTGTAACAAGATTTGCGCTCTTATGTACAAGACTTGTTAAAAATCCACTTTCAACAGTTTTTATTTGTTTTAGTTTAGGTGCTTTGCACTTTGACAGAATAGCAGGAAGAAGTGTAAATGAAAGAAACCAGCAATAGGCAATACCAAAGGATATTGTAATACCAAATTCCTTAAAGAGTGATGTTGAACATGTCAGAAGCGCCAAAAATCCAGCTACTGTTGTTAGCATTGCAAAGAATATAGTCTTGGAGATTTTTGAAAAATGTTTATCAATTGACTGTTGATCATTCTGAGCCCAAGCCTCAAAGTATTCGCTTATCATGTGTATTGAATATGAAGATCCTAGAGTTAATACTAAACATGGAGTTAAAATTGTTACAATGGTCAAATCGATATTTAACAGAGCCATTGTTCCAAGTGTCCAGATTAAACCCGTTATGGAGATTAAAGATGGAACCAAAACAGCTCGTCCAGATCTGAATGATAAATAGAATATAGCAAGTATCACTATGAAACATAAGAGGACTAGGAGTATAAGATCTCTATTCAAGTAGCTTGTGACAGCTTCGGTTATGAGACCACCACCATTTAAAGCGACTCTACCATATTGTCTAAGAGGATTGACGATTGTGTCGAGCTCACTAATGCTTTGTTTGTTTAAACCTCTTGCTTGATAGTAAATCATTATTGTTGAACCATCATCGGAATATAGATAGTTTTTTGCTATCGAATCGTTCATCAATCTTGTTTTGAATATTTCTGCAGATTCTTCTGTCCATGTTTCTCCTTCTTTTACAGGAGAGATTGGTACAATAGATAGCCTAGAACCTTTTTTTTCAACAGTTACGTAATCAAATGGAGATAAACATGGACCAATTTCTGGTCGTTTTTCTAGGTTTGACATTACTTTTTCTATAGTATTGAGAACCTCAGGATCAAACATCCTCTCAGAAGTAAATATAATTACATATCCATCGCTAAACCATCCCTCAGGGTTGTTTGTAGTTTCTATTATCGGATTTATTTCAATGTATTCTGTTGTGTTTTCAAACTCTTCTTCCGAGAATGTGTTTTGTCTGGTTGGAATCTCTATGACCTCGCCTCGATTTGGCAAAAGCCATATATCATCTAAACCTTTTAATTTCAAAGCATAATTGGGTTTTTCTTCTGGCGTTTTGTATATAGGTGCATCAGGCGCATCAGATGCGAAACCGAAAATATCTGTGTCAAGTTTTAGATTTTTCATTGAATAAGCAAAGAAAATCGTTACTATAGATAAAATAACTATTACAGAAGTTGCATGCTTCATAATAAAAGCCATGAACTTTTCGATAATTGCTTTTTCTCTCTTCATGAGTTTAATTCTACTTTGGTTTTTCGTTAAAACTCAAGGCATGATATTCTAAGTTGAAAATTGAGTTGAGGCGTGTTAAGAATATTTTGAAGGTTATATATGGAACGAAAATTAGATTTGACTGAGGTTAAGTCAATCATGTTGGATATTTTGATTGATTTGCAACGGGTTTGTGATGAGAATGATATCAAATTATTCTTAGCTTATGGGACACTTCTGGGTGCTGTGCGACATAAAGGATTTATACCATGGGATGACGATGTGGATGTGCTCTTATTGCGGGATGATTATGAGAAATTGATTAGAATATATAATGACAAAAAGGGTAAAAGTTACTATAAATTGTGTTGTCTTGAAAATGATTGCGCATGGATCCCGTTTTCTAAAATAGTTGATTTAAGAACAAGAACGAATTATTCAATATCACCTAGACCTGAAGCTGGAGGTGTTTGGGTTGACATTTTCCCGCTGGATGGTTTCCATTCATCAAGATTAATAAAGACATATCAGTATGTCATAGCAAAGATGTTTACTTCTCAAATAGCTATGGCTAATTCTGATTGGAGAGGAAAGCAAAAAGGGTTCGATAAAATAAATAAAATTGCCGTCAATTGTTTCAGAACTATAGGTATTGCTCGTATATCAAAATGGGCAATAAAACATGCCAAGCGATTTAGCATTGATGTGTGTGATATGGTAAACTGCTTAGCTTGGGCTGCTCCTATAAAAGAAGAAACCCCAAAGAATGATTTTCAAAGATTGGAGCCAGTATACTTTGAAGGGCATGAGTTTCATGCTATGCGAAATTATGATGAATGGCTTAGACGTTGCTATGGCGATGATTATATGGAGCTTCCTCCGGATGAAAAGAGAGTAAACCATCATTTTGATGCATTTATAGATACCGAGTGGAAAAACTAATCATTCTCTTTAATTTGCATTAGTTTTGCAT
This sequence comes from Spirochaetales bacterium UBA6872, assembly GCA_002452215.1. Taxonomy (GTDB): domain Bacteria; phylum Spirochaetota; class Spirochaetia; order Sphaerochaetales; family Sphaerochaetaceae; genus Ornithospirochaeta. Next base: position 10,961 of record DKCO01000033.1, on the reverse strand, counting down.
AGTTTGTTGGTAGTCCATTTCGCATTGTTTTATATTTTATATAACGATTTAGCTTAGAGAATATGTTCTCATTTAATAATTGATTTAACTCTTTTTTATCAAATGGGTTATTAAGGATTCTGACTAAACCATAAAGTGTTTCGCTAGTATATGGAAGTTCATCAATCATATGGCGTATATCGTCAAAATTCCAGTATGCAAGCATTAGAGAGTAATCTAACAGATAATAATCGATTATTACATCATGCTCTTTCCAATATGTATTGAGAAAATCTTTTTCATATTCTAATAGTTTTGAATGTGGAATTCCCCCCATTATAAAGCAATGCATACGGTCATTTTGGACAAAAGGTGTTTTACGAAGAGTTGTATGAGGTGTCCAAAAACTTCGTTTAAAAAGCTCCTTCGGAATAGGTTGAGAACACCATATTGTTGCATCAAGCCATAAGCCTCCATGCGAAGAAAGGAGGTTTATTCGCATTATGTCAGATAGCTGTGCAAAAGAGATAATACCTGAATTGTGTTTTTCTATTATATAGGCTGGTAATGTAACATAATTCTCATAGTTTTCCTTTGTTATTACAATTACTTCTGCTCCATCTGAATTCTCTCTTATTGATTCTATGCATTTTTTTATCAAAAAAGGAGCTTCGTCTTCGCCTTGCCACCACATGATCCAGATTTTTCGATTTTGGGGTACATGTTCCAGAGATGGAGTATTTGGAATATTCTTCCATTTTTCAATAAGTATTGGGTATTTAGATTTTAAATAATCAAATATAAAATCATGTTTTGATTGAACTGTTTTATATATGAAATCATTTTGAAATGGTCTATGGAAGTACAATAATGTTACTAAAGTTTTCCAGCTTAGTTTCCATGAAATACGATGACCTACTTTGAACCATGTTTTTACAAATTCGCTATATCTCATAACAATAAGGAATTCTAATTGAAAGAAATAAATAGTCAAGAATTCTTTCTTTTTCTGTTTTTTTCTTTTTCTTCTAGGTGTTTTGCAAGCTTCACTTTTTCAGCCTTATTCAAGAAGGCAACTTTCAAAGTCCGCACAATCATTTTGCTACTTTCGGATTTGTAGAAAATCAAAAAGAAAGAAATAAACGTTATACCAAGAGAAATTGTGAAATTGATTATTATTTGTATGAATCCACCTAACGGAATAGAAAAAGAGCCAATTTGTAGTATGCCAGAAGTTTTGTCCATTATAGAACATGCATTTGTAGCTATAAGGCAAATAGCTGTAATGGCAATTACGAGAATAAAGCGTAAGCTTGAAGATATATAGTACCAATAAGCAGAATGTTTGAATCCTTTATGAAAAACAATTAATGGCTCCATCATATAGTTTACAAATACCTGGCTTATAATTGTTCCAATAAGAATTCCATTTATCCCCCAATAGAATCCAAGAATCAGGGATGCTACTAGGTTTGTTATTCCTTCAAGTATCGGCCTGTGTCGATCTTCCCAATATAAGCCCAATGACGACTTGTAAGATAGTAACAACTCTCTTTGGCTGGCTAGATAAAAACTGCAAAAATAGAGTATAACCGTTGACATGTCTAAAACTCTGTTTTTGCCAAAAAAAGTTGATACTATAGGATTTGCAACACAGATAAGCATTATGGTAAGGAATCCGTAAACAAAAAAGGAACCTAAATCTAAAGAATAAAAACTTTTAACCATTGTTTTTTTTGTTTCTGTAACACCGGCATTACCTATGCTTGCTGTGATTGACTTGGGTATCAAAAGAGCGAGAGTAATCAATCCCGAATAAAGCATTTGGTAATTTGAGAATTTACCTAATATAGCTGTTCCTACCATAGAGGATATCAAGACGGAGTCCGTTGTAGACACCATTACTTGTCCCAGCCTATTATAAATCATTCCTTTTGTATTTAACTTAATCATTCTCATGGTGTCACTTGATATTTGGGGCTTTTCTTTTGTTTTCAAGAACTTGAATGATTTGTTAGCAAGAAAGCGCATTGTAAAATTTTTTAGCTGATAACCGCAAAATAGAGCTATTGAATAATAAAGAAAGTTCTGTGTTGTGATAGCAACTATGATTTCTGCGATATATAAAAGAGTCCAACTTACGTTGGTTATCAGTGTTAGTATGTAGTCTTCTTGGTTTGCAGAGAATAATACATTTTTGTAAGCGATTATGTAACTTGATGCATTTGCAACTAAGAATATAACAAAATAAACTCTAACATTTGTTATTGGTATACTTGTTTGTACTAAGTATTGTAGAAATGGCAATAAGCATATTCCGGTTATTATAATAAAGGTGCCAATTGCAATATATGCTTTTCGGAAAAATCTCATTATAGCAATAATTTGAGATTTATCATTATATTCAATAGGTTTGTATAATGCAAAAGCAATAGATGTACTTAATCCTAATTCTATATAACCAAGTGTATATATAATGTTGTAATTGAAGCTATATAGACCTAGATAATCCTCTATAAAGTATTGATTAAAAATAGTTCGTTCAACAAAGCTGAAAATTCCCATCAAAATAGAAGTGATTAGACCAACTGTAGTGTTCAGTTTAGATCTTTCAATGCGTTTTAATGAGCGTTTCGTAAGTTTTTCTTTCATATTGAATCTTGCTGGATAACAATCTTATCATAAAATATGTTTATAGTTTAACCACTATAATTGCATACTTTTGCCAAAAAGAAATAAACTTGCCAAGGAAAAGTGAAGAATCATCGTGAAAAAAAAGCTTTCATTAAGAGAAATACAGAATGCAGAATTTGATATGCTCTGCGATTTTCAGGAATTTTGTGATGAGTATGGATTTAATCCAATACTTGCTTATGGAACCTTGTTAGGGGCTATTAGGCATAAGGGATTCATACCATGGGATGATGATGTTGATGTTTATATGGAAAGGACAGAGTACGATAGATTTGTTCAAATTTATAATAAGGTGAAAAAAAATAAAAACTATAAACTCGTATCTTGCGTGGAAGGCTCTTCTATGTTCCTGTTTTCAAAAATTATTGATCTTCGGACTTCAATAAATCGTCCTTCTGCTTTTATTGTTGAACCTAATAAAATTTGGATTGATGTGTTTCCTTTAGATGTTGTCCCAGATAATAGAATTAGAAGAAAAGTTTATTTTCTAAAAGCAGCTATGTATTTATCCTGGTTTGGACTTGCCAATACGAATCCTAACTCAAGCTCAAGAGCTGGTATCAAAGGTTCGATTAATAGACTTGGAGGTTTTATTTTCAAGAGGATTATTGGAACTGAACGGATATGTAGAATGTCAATAGAATCAGCAAAGAAATATCGTTCATCATCTAACAAGGATTGTGTTTGCTTTACTTGGAATTTTGATGGTGATAGAGAGTCATTCCCTATAGTAGGACTAAAAAATCCATGTGATGTGGAATTTCAAGGCAAGAAATTCAAAGCAATGTCAGGTTGGGAGGATTATTTGTCAAGATTGTATGGATCTGATTATATGAAGCTACCAATAGAGTCGAAACGAATTTGCCACGAAATGGAGGCTTGGATAGAAGTTTGAGTAATAAAGACATTTAATTTTTCCACTATCTATATTAAGATAATGTGTTAACAATAAGTTAACATTATTCACATGGATCAGGAGAGATTACAATATGTTGAATTTTGCGGTAGGACCAGTGAAGTCAGACGATGATGTCAGGAAAACAGCTTCAGAGCAAATTCCTTACTTTAGAACAGAAGAGTTTTCCGAGATCATGCTTGAAAATGAGAGCTTGATTAAAGACTTTGCAAAAGCACCACAATATTCAAGAGTTTCATTTATTACTGGATCAGGTACAGCGTCAATGGAAGCCTCTGTAATTAATTTATTTGATAAGAATGATAGACTTGTGATAGTTAATGGAGGTAGTTTTGGAGAAAGATTTGCCAAAATATGCAATGTTCATGGGATTCCTTATTCTGAGATAAAACTTCAAATGGGGAAAAATATCCATGCAAAAGATCTGGAACCTTTTGAGAATAAAGGATATACAGGTTTTCTTGTAAATATCCATGAGACATCGACTGGAGTTTTATATGATTTGGATCTAATTGGTTCATTTTGCAAACGAAATAACATTTTTTTAGTAGTTGATGCAATCAGTTCTTTCCTTGCTGACTCAATAGATATGAGCAAATATAATATTGGTGTTCTTATGACCGGTTCTCAAAAAGCTTTGGCTTGCGATCCCGGCATCTCCATAATTGTTTTGTCTCCAGATGCTATTTCTCGACTTCAATCACATGAATGTTGTTGCATGTATTTGGATTTGAAAGAGGCTTTGAAAGATGGAGAGAGAGGGCAGACTCCTTTTACTCCTGCTGTGGGAATATTGAGGCAAATAAATACTCGTCTGAAGAAAATTGCAGAATTTGGAGGAGTCGAAGAGGAAATAACACGAATACATAATATAGCTACCAATTTTAGATCTGAAATCAAGAGCTTACCATTTGAAATAACCTCTGAATCGCTTTCAAATGCTGTAACACCGCTTCATCCAATAAATAACGTATCTGCCTATGATGTCTTCAAGATATTAAAAAAAGAATATGGAATCTGGGTTTGCCCGAACGGAGGTGAATTAGCAAATAAAATCTTCAGAGTGGGGCATATGGGAGCTTTGACCGTTGAGGATAATGCAACTTTGTTGAGTGCTTTCAAAGACATGATGATAAGAGGATTGCTTTAATGGTTAAAGTTATTACTTATGGGACCTATGATTTGTTACATTATGGGCATATTAGATTGCTGGAAAGAGCGAAAGCTCTCGGAGATTATTTGATTGTTGGAGTTACAAGCGATGATTTTGACAAATCGAGAGGGAAAATCAATGTTCAGCAATCTCTTATGGAACGAATTGAGGCTGTTAAAAAAACAGGACTAGCAGATGAAATCATAGTAGAAGAATATGAAGGACAAAAAATAGACGACATTAAGAGATTCGGAATTGATATTTTCACAGTTGGTTCTGATTGGAAAGGCAAATTCGATTATATCAAAGAATATTGCAAAGTAATCTATTTGGAACGAACGGAAGGAATATCTAGTACTGATTTAAGAGCTGAAAAAAACTTGATTTCACTTGGCTTGGTAGGAGAGTCAAATGTAATTGATAAATTTGCCGATGAATGTACTTATGTTAATGGTGTAAAAATCTCAGGAATATATTCCACAGACTTAGATAGACTATCTTCGAAATTAAAGTCCCAATGCTATATTACAAAAAGTTATGATGAGTTGCTTTCTTTGTCAGATGCCGTATATTTGGTTTCACATCCGAGAAAGCATTTTGAACAGTCGAAATTGGCTTTGGAGAAGAAAAAACATGTTCTTTGCGAGTCCCCTGTATCAATGAACTCAGAGGATTGTTGTTTTCTTTATGATTTAGCAAAAAAGAACGGTTGTATTATATCTGAGGCTATAAAGACAGCATATTCGACGGCTTATGAAAGATTGCTACTGTTAGTTAAAAGTGGAATTATAGGTGACATTGTTTCTGTAGATACAACTTGTACTAGTTTGCGTTACAAAGAATATGAAAAGAAGGAATTAGATTCTATTTGGAATGGATTGTGTGCCTGGGGACCAACAGCTATGTTGCCTATATTTCAATTGTTCGGGACCAATTATTCAGAGAAGAGGATGGTTTCTCGTGTTGTTACAGATGATAAAAAATTCGATTTGTTTTCTAAAATTGACTTCGTATATACTAATTCTGTTGGATCAATAAAAATTGGGGAAGGCGTAAAGTCCGAAGGAGATCTAGTCATTTCTGGAACGAAGGGATATGCATATGTTCCATCTCCTTGGTGGAAAACTGACTATTTTGAGATTAGGTTTGAAAACCAGGAAGAGAATAAAAGGTATTTCTATCAACTTGAAGGTGAAGGGATAAGATATGAAATCATTTCTTTCATTAATGCAATTAAAACAGGTAAAAACATTCAATTGGTTGGTGAGGAAATTTCTATGGCAATAACAAAAGTAATTGAAGATTTTGAAGATTCAATTGATGTCTTATATATTTAGTGATGGAAGGAAACGATGTCTTTGGTACTTGATTGGATTCATGTTTTTAAAATATCAAAGAAAATAGCCTTTTGGGATATTTTGTCAGGAATTTATTTGTATCCTAAATTCCAGAATAAAATGACTTACTCTTTCGTGAAGAAGAAAGATCAAGCTGTTACGAATTACATAAAAAAGAATTTTAATGACTTGATTAATGCATATAGACAGGTTTCCACTGATAGCCTAAAACCTGCTAAGAAAGTCGTTTGGACAGTGTGGTGGCAAGGAGAATGCGAAGCACCACCTATGATAAGAGGTTGTATTGCATCTATAAGAAAATGTTTTTTTGATTATGAAGTAATAGTTGTAACAAAAGATAATTATAAGGATTATATTGATATCCCAGCACTTATCATGGACAAAGTTGAAAAAAAACAGATAACTTTTATTCATCTTTCTGATTTTATAAGGGTATCTTTATTAGCCAGATATGGTGGTATATGGGCTGATGCCACGCTATATTGTTCTGATGTTCATCCAAATATTGAAGCTTACGAATTTTTCACGTTGAGGGATGAAATGCCCGCAATTAGATATTGGCCATGTAAAGGTAGATGGAATGTTTATTTCATGTGCTCTAATTCTGTCGGATATCCTTTATTTTCATTTATGAGGGATGTATTCATAGAGTATTGTAAAAAAGAAGATTACCTGGTTGAGTACTTTTTAATAGATTATATGATTTCTGTTGCCTATGATGAATTTCCTTATATAAGAAAACAAATCGATAAAGTTCCAATTACAACGCATTATCAAGATGAACTTGTTGGGTATTTAAATGACTGTTTTTCTATCAAAAAATATAGATATCTATTGAAAGTAAACTGGGCTTCGAAGCTTAATAGGCACCATGATTACATGCTCCAATCTGATGGAGAACAGACGTTTTATTCTTTCATGTTTAAGAAATACCTGCAATAATTATTGAGGATGGAGTGAATTGTATGTCGATTGTTGCAGAATGGTTGAAGGTATGCAGATGTTCTCCTAAGGCAGGAGTGGGGAATCTTTTATCATTAATCTATGGCCAGACCAGATTCAAAAACAGCTTTACTTACAAAGGTGTAATTTTTGAAGATAATGCTGTAAAAAATTATATTAGAAAAAAATATGGTTCAATAATCAATAAGTATGCGAATGTCTCTTTGGATGGGTTGCCTGTTGGGGAGGGGGGGGGAAAGTATTTATGGATGTTTTGGTGGCAAGGATTGGAGAATGCCATACCTTTAATAAAGGGAAGTATTGAAAGTGCGCAACGGGCATTTCCTGAGTTTACTCTGATTGTTATAACTGAAGACAATTATAAAAACTATATAGATTTGCCTGACTACATAATTGAAAAACATAAAAAGGGTTTTATTACAACAACGGAGCTTGCAGATATATCTCGTGTGACTCTTTTGTCTAAATATGGTGGTATATGGTCTGATATTTCAATGTATTTCTTACCTCCTGTCCAAGATTTCACCAACTTTCCAATTTTTTCAATAAAAAATACTGATAATCATGTCGAGTATTTACCCAGTAAGAATATGTGGACCTCATTCTTTCTTTATTCTCGCAATAAAAACCATCCTTTTTTTTGTTTTGCAAGAGATGTTTTTTTTGAGTATTGGAGAGACAAAAAGACTTTAATAGATTATTTCTTAATAGATTACATATGGTGGATTGCTTATGAGAGTTTTCCGAGTGTCCGAAAACAGATAGATAATATACCTGTTACTTGTGAGCATGTCTATGATCTGCAAAGAAAATTGAATGATGAGTTTGACTCGGAATTTATCAATGAAATAAAAAAAGATACTTGGGCTTTTAAATTGCGAAGACATGACGTTTATGACTTACAGAAGAATGGACATCCGACATTCTATAATGAGTTGTTTGGTGATTTTGTTAGTATCAAATAGACAGTGTGAATACTTTAGTTCAGCCCTGAATTTCATAGGATTTAGTAGGACTCTTGACATAAGTCCTTCTACTGATATCTAAGATCTTTAAGAATGTGTTATTTTCATCTGGGTATCCATAGTCGTGGTGGCTGATTGTCTTGACAAGTGTCTTAGGTCATTCTCTGACCTTTTCTAAATCTCAACTCAATGAAATTTTGTGAATATTCAAAGTTATGCTTTGAGTTTTTTATGAAATTTCAAACTATCACTTTGATTTTTTGGATTTTATGTATAATATTTCACATATAGAGGAAATTATGTATATTGAAAGAGTTGCAAATATAGATAAAAGGCTTGAGAAGAAATCGATTTTCCTATTTGGCCCAAGGCAGACAGGGAAATCTTCCTATATAAAGAATCAGCTTTCTGAGCCAAAGCTTGCATGGACGCTCTTAGACAGTGAGCTTTATCGAGATCTTTCAATGCGTCCATCTATCCTCAGAAATACATTAAGAGCAAAAGGAATCAATGATGGTGTTGTTGTTATTGATGAGATTCAACGCCTTCCAGAACTTCTTAATGAAGTCCATATGCTTATTGAAGAGACAGGTATTCACTTTCTTCTGACTGGATCAAGTGCAAGAAAACTGAAAAAGAAAGGCGTTAATCTTCTTGGGGGAAGAGCGGGGCTATTCAATTTTCATCCTCTTGTTTGGCCAGAGATCAAAAACTTCGATATCTCTCTTGAAAGAATATTCAAGTCAGGACTTCTTCCAGCACCATTTTCCGATGATGATTATGAGACATTTCTTTCCGATTATGTAGGATTATATGTGAAGGAGGAGATCGAAACGGAGAGGGAAGTGAGGAATCTACCTCCATTCTGGGAATTTTTGAGAACTGTGGCAACGACAAGTGGGGATATTACGAATTATGAAAATGTGGCACGTGATATATCAATTAGCGGTGTCAGTGTTCGCGAGTGGTACAATATACTTGTTGATACTTTAATTGGATTTGAAGTACCTCCTTATAGAAAGACCAAGATAAGAAAACCAAATGCTGCCAGCAAATTTTATATTTTTGACGTTGGTGTTTGCAGAAAACTCCAGAAACTTACCTTAATTGAGGAAGAAACTGCTGAGTTCGGCAAGTATTTTGAGAACTATATTGCAATGGAGATTCGAAGCTGGCTTGACTATAATTCAAGTGGCAATACTGGACTGACATATTGGCATGCGCAAAGTGGACAGGAAGTCGATTTTATCATAAACGAGAGGGTTGCTGTTGATGTCAAAGCTACAAAACGAGTTTCAGCGAAGGATTTAAAAGGGCTGAAGGCTCTTATGGAAGAAGGGCTTATGGAGAAATACATCTTGGTCTGTCGCGAGAATTATCCACAGCTTCTTGATAATGGCATATTGGTCTTGCCATACGAGGATTTCTTGTCGAGACTATGGAATGGAGAGCTTGATATGTAAACTATCCACTGTTTAATATAGATTGAAAAGTGAGGATCCAAATGAGAATAGAGAATTATAAGATAGGCGATTGTGCTAAGTTGATAGGATATCTTCATGATGATTTGACACCTTATTGTGATACATATTCATCCCATCCTGCTGTGATTGTTTGTCCAGGTGGCGCCTATGAGCATCTTTCTCCGAGAGAGCAAGATCCAGTTGCGCTTTCTTTGCTTGCATCTGGCTTCAATGTATTTATTCTTCATTACACAATCGGGCGTGAGAATATAAGGCATTCAGAGCCTGAGAAAGAGATTGCTGATTCTATCGCTTTTTTGAAAGACAACGCTGATAAATTGAATATCGATAGCGATAAGATTGCTGTTATGGGTTTCAGTGCCGGTGGCCACTTGGCTGCGTCCATTGCTTGCCATTGGAAGAAATATGGAGATAACTCACGCCCTGATTGTGCTGTTCTTTGCTATCCTGTGATTACGATGGGAAAATATTGCAACAAACCATCCATGCTCAATCTTACAGATGAAAATAAAGAGAGAGTAGAGTACTTTTCATTGGAAGGCCAAGTATCAAAAGATACTGTCCCGTGCTTTATATGGCATACAGCAGAGGATGAGGCTGTTCCTGTCGAGAATTCATTGATGTTTGTCCAAGCTTTGACTGAGCATAATATTTCGTATGAGTACCATGTATACCAAAAGGGAAGACATGGGCTTTCAGCGGGGCATAGAGAGACTGGATGGGAAGAGAAAGGGGTGCAAAGCTGGCTTTCTTTATGCATCGATTGGCTATATCGTAGATGGGATTTTATCCTTTAGTCTCTTTGACTCATTTATCTTCTGGATTGCTTTCTTCTTTGTCTTTGCACTGACTTTATCAAATAAAGCGAGAGTTTCTTTGTCATCGAAATAGAAGTATGATAGTGCCCATGCGACAGCCATCATTATGTAGTATTCATCAGAATCTGATGAGATTATCAGATCAAGGATTTCTTCTTTATTGTACTTCTTTCGATTGCTCATAAGCCATACAATTGCCAGTCGTCTTGTAAATATATCTTTATTTTGCAATAGTGTCTTGAAGTAGATATACATATCTTCTTTGTTTGATTTCGTTGGCTTGAATGCGCTTTGGATTATATCTGTTTGGTCCCAGCTTGAGAGATATGGTAGCAGTTTGTCCAGTTTCTTTGCTTTTTCGTTGAAACTGATCTTTTCGTTTGCTATCGCAAGTCCTTTCAAAATCACATCCTCATGGTATTTGATCTCAATATCATCGGCTTTTATTGTTTTTGCAAGTTTTCTTAAATCAGGGATCCTTATGCCAATTCGGTCTAATTTGTCTGTTGGAGAAAGGCTTTTTGCAAATTTCTTGTAATTGGCATCTTTGTATTTATCGTATAATTGCTCTGTATCCACTTTCTCCTCCTGCAATAATTTAGCATTTTATATATGTTTATAAAACTTTACA